>JBFMCE010000010.1:0-54083 GCA_040754655.1 Bdellovibrionota bacterium
TCGACGTCATTTTAAAGCAACGGCATGACGAAATACCGAACCTCGTCAGCGTCTGTGAGCAGTTCGCTGGCTTTGAACGCGGAACCTTAGACCGCCTCATGAAAGCCAGACAGAATTATGGTTTAGCCACAGGCATCAACGAGAAGGTGAAAACCGCCCACGAAGTCAGCCGAGCCCTGGGAAGGATCTTTGCCTTAAGCGAAGCTTATCCAGAGCTCAAATCAAGCGAACAGTTCTCGCACCTCCAAAAACGCATCTCGCAACTCGAAGATCAGATCGCCGATAGGCGCGAGCTTTTCAATGAAACCGTCACTAACTTCAATACGCGCTGCCAACAATTCCCAGACCTCTTTTTCACTCGCATTCTAGGCTATGGCCCGATGGAGCTTTTCAAGGTTGAGTCTTTCGAAAAAGAAATGCCGAAAGTTAAAATGAGACTGCCCGCAGCCTAAAGGGTCTAAAGCGCGATGGCGAATCAGAAGGCGGAACTTCTTAAACTTGGAATTTTCCTTTCGGTAATGGCAGCAGGCCTTTTGCGGAGCGGATTCAAACGCATGGCCCAGACACGAAAGGTGCTCGACGCGGGCTCAGTCCCGATCGCCTCAGCGCCTCAAGGGTTCGTTGAAATCCAAGGGCACGCATGGCCCGGCAATCCGCTCTACAGTTACATTGAGGGCAAACCTTCGGTTTACGTGAGCCTTCTCGTGCAAGAAAAAGTAAGATCCGGCAAACGCTCGCACTGGAAAACGATCTTCAGGGATGATTCGGTAGAGCCGTTTTTCTTGGCCGACGAAACCGGTCACGCCGTGATCTACCCCGATAAGGCTAGGTTCGAGGTCAGCTCAACAGAGATGAGCTGGGGCCAGTTAAACTCTCTCCAGAGAGAACGCGTGCAAGAGGCAGTGCGAAAAATGGATCCTAACTTTCGTTCTGGCGATGAAAACTGGATTTTCAAAAAAACTCTCCGCGTGAAGGAGCAAGTCATTGCGGCTGGCGCGCCTCTGTACGCATTGGGGCATTTTCAAACCATGAACTCAAATACCCTTCCGCGTCCGGCCGTGGGTCTAGGACTGTTTTTCTCTCACCTCGCGAAGCTTCGCAAGAATCCAAACGCGCTTCGATCTGCCTTTGACTTTAATCGGGATGGAACGGTTTCTTTTGAAGAATGGTATCGAGGGTATGCTTCCGTAGCGGAAGCCACGACCGGAGGGTTCGCCGGCAATACGCCCCTTGTTCTGCCTGCGGGCATGCAGAACACCAATTCGTGTTTTGGCGTCTTAGCCCACACAAATTTGCACGAACTCTATCTTGCCGACTGCCATCAGGACGAGCTTGTCCGCCGCATCGGTTCTTACAACCTCTTGCGTCTAGTTGGAGGAGCTCTTTTATGCGCAATCGCTGCCATTCTGATTTATGCCCAATTTAACCCCGCCTTATTGAGCAATTTTAATATGTAATTTCAAAAACTTACGAGCCTTGCTAATTCTTGACTAATTCAGTAGTATAAAAGTTAATAAGACTTAACTATGTCCTTTCAGGATGGAAGGAGCGTCTCAAGTGATCATCGGCAACAAGACTTCTCTCAGATTTCTCACCATAGACCTGCTCGTAATCTTGCTCTGTTACGGATGCGCTGGCCCGACGACTCCGCTCGGCGCTCCCTGGGCCACAAGCTCAGCGGACGTGACCAATGGGCCGCTTTCTTTCATGGCGAGCATTTTCAAGACATCCGAGACTCATATTCGATTCCAACCCTCAAGGCAGGTTTTGCACGGGGCAGCGCCGATGAAAATCATCATCGAAGACCTCTCTGGCATCAAACCCAACTACAGGCTTGTCGTAAGACACAATGGGCTTGATGTGACGTCGAGCTTTCTCAAACAATCCGAGACCATCTATCAAGACGGCGGCAGGCGCCTCGTGGTCAAGGTGCCCGTGGTAAGGCTTTCAGCTAAGAAAGACCACTTAATCGAAGTGGTTTATGGCGGGCAATCAAACTTCACCGCGTATTCAAGGTACGACGTTCCTGAGTGCAGCGCCTTCGGAAACTCAAAGACACTCATCTCTACCGATGGTTTCAAGCCAGATCCCTATTTGCTTGGGCTCATTGAAGAAAGCTCGAAGCAGATGGGAGTCTCGCCGACTCTAACGGCTGCGCTAGTCGCTCAAGAATCAGGCTTTGATCCTCACACCGTAAGCTGGGCAAAAGCGATCGGCCTCACCCAAATCACCCCGATCGCTGAGGATGAGATCTTGAAAACCTATGCGCAGTGGCCGCGCTACCCGGGTCTGAATACAATGCCCGCACCTTGGGTGAAACTGATGGTGCTCAGCCGTCAGGCCAATGAGGAAAACGAGTGGCGTTTAGATGCCAGGCGCTCTTTGCAGGGAGGGCTTGTCTTCTTGCAGCTCTTGTCTGAGCGTTGGTCTACGAAAGAAAATCAACAACGCATCAAAGAGCTCTTCAACAATCCCGAGGTCGCGCACTCACGGCTCGTGCTAGCGAGCTACAATTCGGGGTATTCGCGCGTTTGGTCAGCGCTTAACCGTCACGGCGTCAACTGGATCGCCGCGCCTGAATTGAAAGAGGCGCGCAACTACGTGAATCGCGTCTTCAGTTACTGCCATCATTTCTCAGAAGCCGAGGTGATTTATGAAAGTGAGACCTAAGAGACTGACCCTGGTGGCTCTATTCTTATTGGGCATTGGTTTGTCGTTTCCCGTTCAAATCATGCTTCTCTACGGGCACACGCCTCTTGAGATCCCTGCGATCGCGGCGAAGTTCCCTCCGCTCAACTGGCTCGTGATGTGCCTCTCGGTAATGAGCGCATTCTTGGTTTACCGGGCTTCTCCCTGGATGATCGCCGCAATCCCGGTGCTCACCACTGCGGTACTTCACAACAACTGGCTCGTTGCCGAGATCGGCTCCGACTACCCGCCTTTTCTCGTCGGAACCGCCACTGGCGTGTTCTTGCTGATGATGGGGATGTTGATGAGCAAAGAGATCCGGGCGCTGATCGTGAACCCTCACTTGAGATGGTGGTATACGCCAAGGCGTTTTCGCACCGAATTGCCCGTAAGACTGCGGGTCTTAGGGAAGAACCCTTTTCAACTCACCGCACGCTCTCAACGTGAATTTTCAACAGCGACCTATGACCTGTCAGAACAGGGCGTCTTCGTTTTACCGCCCGAGGATATGCAGGCTGAACTTGCAAACCTAAACGAAGGCGCGGTTTGCAGCATCAAAGTCTCATTCCAGAAATTCAGGGTGCTTGAATGCCAAGCACAAGTTGTGCGCATCAGCCAAGGGCATGGCGGTTACCCGCCAGGATTCGGACTGCGCTTCTTGGGCATGAGCGCTCAGAAGAAACGCCTCTTGCACGAGTACCTCAAACAGATCTCCCACTTGCCGTCAGAAACCCGCAAACCAGATGCCCAAGCGGCAGCCTAACGAAGGTCTGAAGGATCTCTTGCGCATGCATGCCTTTCTCACTCAGTAAGCCGAACCAACAAAGGGCAATGGTCCGAGATCCGCTTATTGTACTGCGCAAGCCTTAGAGCATCCTCTTCACGGTCCTTAGCGCGATTGCATGGGCCCAAGACCGAAGCCCCTCCCTTCCAACGATAACCTTTGCTCACCCACATTTGATCAAAACGATTGTAAAACCGCTGATTATTAAAGGTGTATCGATAAGCGTGTTGCACTCGCTCAAGCCCTAACTCGTCAAAGATCGATGAGAAGATTTCCTCCTCATCCCTTCCTGCATTCGTAAAGGTGTTGAAATCGCCAACAATGATCTGGGGTAAGCCATCTGAAATGCGCTTCAAGTGCGAAGCAATGATTTCAACCTGTTTAAGACGAGTCTCAAAGCGCTCTGGAGAAGCTTTCAGGTGCACGGCCACAAGGTGGGCGATGGGTCGCTGCTCTTCATCTCGCAACACCCCCCAAACAGCCGGACGCAAGAAACCCATCGCAACCTCTTCCATGACGTAATCATCGTCATTCTGCTCCCTAGAGAATGACCAGTCTCGGCGGTAGCAAACCACGACATGCTGGTGTTTCTTATTTTCATGGGAGTAGCTGCGGCATTTGTGACTAGCTCCGATGAGTCGATTCTTAAGGCGCTCAACATCAACCACTTCTTGAAAAACCAGCACGTCTGAATGAGAGAGCTTTTTCTTGATGAACTGTCTCATGTCAGAGTCTCTAGGTTCTTTTCCTATCTTTCCCTCTTTATAGCCGCCGATGCCGTACCACTTGAGATTAAAACTTGCGATCACGAGCTCTCGGGCGTGCGCCGAAGATCCAACCAATCCAAAAACAACGATCGCAGCGAAAAAATACCTTGTTTTTAAAGCCCATTTTTCGAACTTGCCCACTATCAACCCTCGCATATTGCCCCCTTCTTCCTTCAATTGAGCACAAAGGTAAAGGGACTCTTCTTATTCTGATAATAGATAATTCGAATGTGTACCATTCCTTAAAGGAATGCAGCAACACGACGTAATTAAAAGGCTTTATACACATTGATTCATTGCGCCATAAAGAGGTATCCTAGAAGGTATCCGCGCAAGAGATGTCAAATTGAACGTGTCACGGTTTTAAGAGAGGTACGTTTGTTCTATGAAGACACACTTCGTTTCGAATGCCAATCAACGCGCACACAACTCCGTTACAGCTGAAAAACCCGCATTCTGGTTGGGTTACGGATCAATCTTGGCCGCGGCTCTCTTGTTCACGCTGATCAGCATCGTATTGAACTAAGATGCCCTCATGGCTCGCCGGCGCGCCTCACATCACGCAAGATTCCACATTCGATCCAGTCTTGAAACCAGCCCATCAGTGGAGGCGGTTCTTGACCTGGCGAAAGAAGGCCCGCAAGCTTCTCACAAATCGTGCCTAACGAAAACCCAGCTTGTGCCATCGCGAGTACTTCAAATGCCAGGGGTTCTAACCGTTCAAAAGTCGCATTGAAGTTTCGGCGGTACACCACCAAACGGCACTGGTCTTCCTTGGCCTGCTCTAGATCGAGCTCTTCAAGCTCCCAAAGCTCATCGATCGACCACGATGAACGAAACAACCGCACCGACGAATCGAGCGCTAGCGTTGCACCCGCCCAATCGTCCTCACTCATTTTGGCGAGCTTCCCTCGGTCAAACCCTGGCAGGTCATGCGCGTAGATTGAGAGATAACAGAGCCACTCAAGCTGCGCGAGATCAGCCAACCAAGGCATCTCGTTGGTGGTCTCAGAATATCTCAAGAATCGAGGGAAGTGCTCTCCCACATCATCAATTGAAAATGTTTTTGACGGGTGTTTTGACAGGTATTCCGCCACCAGGCTTCGAAACACATGGGGCCCGATTAAACGGTGCACCACCTCGAAGTCAGAGGCCATGCACTCAAGCAACCGCATGAAATACCCGTTGGCATAAATATCAAGCCGCTTCTCGCGCGAAAGAGGAGCTTGGTCCACGATGAATTCCAGGCAGCCCTTCGTCCCATTGCGTTTGTCTTCTTCGAGCGCTTCAAAAACGCCCTTAGGCTGGGTGAGCACCCGCCGCATCCACGACTGCAGTTCGTTCAAACGGGGTGGGGGCTGGATTGCGGTCTTGTTTTGCACGAAATGTCTCCTGGTGAATCTGGCGCGCGCGATCTAATTCCTGCTCAAGCGACTCAAGCGCCGGGATATCGGCATCGCGTTCGATCATCGTCGAAACCGGGCCGAAAGAGCGCGTCACCCACTCGTAAAGTCGCCATACCTCGTCGCATACCGGATGGTCATGCGTATCAATCAAATAAGTTTTACCCTCGGGCGTCTTCCGGGTTGAATGCCCGGCCAGATGAACCTGCCCCACCCGCTCTCGAGGCATCGAGCCAAGATACTCGAGCGGATCAAAACCATGATTGATGGCGCTGACGTACACATTGTTCACGTCAAGCAAGAGGCCGCAATCCGCGCGTTTGGAAATTTCTGCCAAGAATTCCCACTCGGTCATTTCAGAATGCGCGTAGGTCAGGTAACTCGAGACGTTTTCAAGCAGGATGCGGCGCTTTAAAAAATCTTGCGCCTGGCTCACGCGTGCCACCACATGATCAACGGCCTCGCGGGTGTAAGGCAGCGGCAAGAGATCATGAAGGTTCACGCCCTCGACACCCGTCCAACAGAGATGGTCTGACACGATTGCAGGCTCGAACCTATCGACAAGCGCCTTCAGCTTCTTCAAATAATCTTTTTTAAGAGGATCTACTGAACCAATTGAGAGTGAAACACCATGAAATGCGAGCTGAGCCTGAGAACGAATCTTTTCAAGGACGTAATGAGGGCGCCCGCCTTCTCCCATGAAGTTTTCTGAGACAATCTCAAACCATGAAAGAGACGGACGCCCTTCAAGGACTTGCGCGAAATGGTCTGGCCGTAAACCTAACCCGAACCCCAGGTCTGGAAAGAGCACTGCTGGCTTCGCCATCGCGCCTTAAACCTTAATTACTCGTGGTGCCGCCGTCTTCGTTCTTCTTTTCTTCTGCTTCATGATGGCCTTTGCAACTGCCTTCTTTGCACTTCGCGTTCTTTTCATGCTTTTTCTTGTCATGGTTTTTTGCCATTCCGGGTGTTGCGCTTACTGCTGCAACGCCAGTCACAACCATGCCTGCTACCACCGCTGTAAGAAGTTTCTTCTTATCCATTGAATGTCTCCTTGAAGAACTTTAGAAAGTTCTGTCTTCTCTCGTACTGCCTGACTTACGCACGATCCGGGTGCGCACCGGCTCTTACTACAAGCGATCCCTATGATTTCTGCCGAGCCTTCTTTGTCTTGCTCTTCTTGGCCTTCATCGCAGCCTGCACTTTTGCCTTAAGGGCATCGCACTCAGCTTGATTCGCTGTCGTGACCCAGCCCTTGCCCATGCACTGATTATTGCCTGCGCATGAATAGCCCGGGCCACCACAGTCGCCCTTGGCTTTGCACATATTGCCGCCATGGCACTCGACAGAACCCTTCGCACTTGAAGCGTCCGTCGCAGCCGCTGAAGTTTCGGTCTTTTCATTATGAGAGCAGGCTCCCACTCCGAAAGCCACCAGGCCTGCAACGACGCTCTTCAACAACACGTTTGACGGTTTCATCGATGGCTCAGTTCTTCGAAAGTTTCGTGGCTTTCGCGTTGCCCTCAATCTCAAGATTGATGGTCACCTCTTCACCCACGACCAAGCCGCCCTTGTCGAGGCTCTTGTTCCAAGTCATCCCGTAATCTTTGCGGTTCACTTTCGTTTCACCTGTGAACACGGCTTTCTTGTTTCCCCAAGGATCTGTGACCTCGCCCTTGTGCTCTACCTCTAAGATCACGTCTTTTGAAACCCCGTGCATCGTGAGCACGCCATGCACCTTGGCTTTTTCGTCATCGACATCGGTGACCTTGGTGCTCTTAAAGGTGATTTCCTTGAATTTCTTAACGTCGAAGAAGTCTGGGTTGCGCAAGTGATCGTCACGCTTCTTGTCATTGGTATCAATGCTGGCGGGATCAATCGTGACAAGCGTCTTCCAGGCCTCTGGTTTGTCTTTTTCCCACGCAAACGTTCCTTTGAACTTCTTGAATGTGCCTTTGACCGTTGAAATACCAAGGTGCGCAACGCTAAAAGTCACGCTTGAGTGCGAAGAATCGATTTCATACTCGGTGCAAAGCGCGAGCGAGGGAAGCGAAATTACCAAAGCTTGAATGGTCCAGATCTTTAACCACTGAAAACGCGTCATAGTTTCTCCTTAAATGTTTTTTCAGGGTATCTAAAACATGGAGCTTGTCTATGAGATTTTGATCTGAAAATTAAAACGCTTTTCGCGGTGGGTTAAGAACTTTCGCGCGAACCTTCGAGCAGTTCCAAGAGTTCTTGCCGCGAGAAGGCCTTTAGCCACACCGGCGACTCTTCGATGAGCGTACCGGAAAGCGCGATCTTCGATTGGATGATGTCAGCAATGCGGTCTTCGATCGTACCCTTGACCTGCAATTTGAAAACTTGCACCCCTCTGGTCTGGCCAATGCGATGCAATCTGTCGGTGGCTTGGTTTTCCTTCGCCGGATTCCACCAACGGTCAAAGTGGATGCACACGCTGGCTGAAGTGAGATCGATGCCCAATCCCCCCGCCAGCAAACTGCACAAGAAGACCTTGCACTCAGGGTTTTCAGAAAACTCTTTGAGCGGTTTAGATCGATCAAGCGTGTCACCGCGCAATTCCACGAAGCCCACCTCTTTTGTCTTGAGGTGATGCGCTAGCAAGTCAAGCATTCCCAAGTATTGGGTGAACACGACAACCTTCAAATTCGATCCAAGGGCTTCGTTGAGCAATTCTTCAAAGACTTCCCACTTGCCTGTATCAAGAGGGTTCAACGATTGAATGCGTTTGATCTTCCCTGAAGTAAATTCCGGGAGCTTGGGATGGTCGCATACCTGCTTTAAGCGCGTGAGCAGGGCAAGAATGCTGGCATAGTCAACCTTGCCATTGCTCTTCAAGTCGTCGCGCAATTTATTGGCCTCGGCGCTGCTCAAATACGACTGATAGATTTTCTTTTGAGCCGCGCTCATCTCGCAAGTGATGACTTCTTCCGTCTTTTCAGGAAGTTCTTTAAGAACTTGAACCTTGGTTCTGCGCAGCAGGAATGGCGATACAAGTTTTTTGAGCCCTCTTGCCTGAACTTCGGATGGGATATCCCGTCCTGAGCCATAAAGCCTCTTGAATCGAGGAAGGGAGCCTAAATAACCTGGCAGCAAAAATTCCATGATCGACCACAAGTCGGTCGATTGATTCTCGACTGGCGTTCCCGTCATCGCAATCTTGAAGGCGCTACGAAGAATCCGAGAGGCCCTAGAGCTGATCGTAGTCGAATTCTTAATGGCTTGGGCTTCATCAAGGATCACCACATGCCACTCTTGCTCGCGAAGCAAAGCTTCCTTCTGTAAAATCCCGTAGGTGGTCAAAACAAGATCCACGTTGTCGGCCTGGAAAACACGGCTCTTGCCGTGAAACACATACCATTTCAACCTCGTGTCATACTTATGAAGCTTTTGGCTCCAGGCCGCTACGACCGAAGTCGGGGCAATGACAAGCGAGGGTTTCTTGGGTTTGTTGCGAGCGCTGTAAAGGCTCGTCAAAAAAGCCAAGACTTGGTGGGTTTTTCCTAAGCCCATGTCATCGGCAAGAAGGGCCGCAAGCCTGCGGTGATAAAGCGACCACAACCAAGAAAGGCCATTGTGCTGGTAATCACGAAGATCAAAACCGTACTCGACCTTGGGAAGCAAGGGGATCTTGGCCCTTTCAAAATTTTTCCGCCAATCGTGGTACTCGCGCCAATCGGGATCTACCGTGAAATTCTCGACTCCAAGCTCAAGGCTCAGCCGGTAAGCCGCAAGGGGATGCAAAGGATGTTGTCCGTCATCATCCAGATAAGCATACCCATCAGGCGCAATGGCGTCTCCGCCCTGCTCGGTGCGAGCGATACCGCTGCGATTCGCATAGCGCGCAAGCGCTGAAAGAGGCACTTCAAATCGATAGAGCTTCTTGCCCTTCCAAACGTAGTGGTTCGAGAGCCTGCCTTGGGTCGCAAGCTCGGCAAGCTCTGCAGAAGTCAGAACATCATTTTCGTTCTCAAAAACGTAGCTGAGCAGACGAAACTTTTCGGTCTTCCTTCCGACATTGAGAGAAACCAATTTCAAGGGAGACGAATCAAATTCAACTTCAAGCGAGGGATGGAAAACCATCTGGCCCCGAAACTCACTCTTGAGCAGCCGCGCCAAGTGCTCAAGGGTTTCAGGTCCGTCATAGTGAATTTTCTGTGCATCCACATTCTGTAAAATCGGTAGAATTTCGTGGGTGAGCTTGAGATAAACCCCTCGGTGAGTGTTTCGCCAAACCTTGGGTTCAGAGTGCCTGACCAGGCGAGTAAAAGACTCAACCTGGGGCTCATGGCTTTTTGGATCATTGAAACGCGCTGCAGCCTCGATTGAAATTCCGGTTAAAACTTTGTTTTGAAGCAAACCTCGCACCAAAAGAACGGGTTCCGCTCTAATGCTCAATACCTCTGGCTCAATAGGTTTGGCTTTCGCCTTTTCGCTAGAGCTATCTGAGTCGAGCTCTTCTTCAGCGACTCCATCTTCTCGTGATCCTATGCCAGAGCGCAGAAGGCTTCCGCGCTCGATGACCCAGATGCCTAAAGCCGCGACGTGAGGGCAATGTCCTTGATGTCCATTCTTGCGCTCTGGGCAATTGCATTGTGAGCTGAAGATCGTACCGCGCCCCATGACAAGGGCCGTTGTATAGGCCGCGCCGTCTTGCCCCTCGATCCTGGCAGCGACTTGATTTCCGCGCAGGCGCACATCACGCACCCGTTCTTCGCGGAAATAGACCTGTCCATGCTTCCAGTGGGTCTGGCTGAATACTCGTTTAATCTGGTTATAGAATAACATCAAGGCGAGGCATCATACCAGAAACGAGACGTTCATGCTATGATGGCTTTGAATTTACACCTGTTTTTTTTAACCCTGCTTCATTAAGCAGGCAGGGCTAAGCGTGGGGTCTTTGGGGGGCTTATCCATGTATGATTTTGCCATCGTTGGCTCGGGTGTTTCGGGCGGCCGCGTCGCCTATGAGCTCACAAAAGGAGGGGCGAAATGCCTCTTGCTTGAAGCCGGCCGTGAGTTCGGGAAAAACACATTCCCTAAGAACGAGATGGACTACTCGACCCAACTCTTTTGGGGAGGTGGACTTGAAGTCACCACGGGTGGGAATATTGGTCTTTTGAGAGCCAAATGCCTTGGTGGCACGTCGATCGTCAATCAAGCGCTGCTAGACCGCTTCGACGATCTTGCGTGGAGCGATTGGAGAGCCGCTAGCCACATTGCATTTTTCAACGCCAACACGATGGCCGACCACTATGATGCTTCAGCTAAAAAATTGAAAATTGGCTCTATTCCGGTGGAATATTACAATAAAAACGCAATGGTCTTCACCAGGGCCTGCAATAAGTTGGGCTATAACTGGAGCCCCTTGCAGCGTGCCCAAGCCGACTGCCGGCTGGATCAAGGCTCTGACTGCATCGTTTGCCTCGGAGGATGTCCGCGCGATTCAAAACAGAGCTCGCTGGTCACAACGATTCGATGGGCCAGGGAAGCAGGCCTTGAAGTGCGCTCAGAGTTTGAGGTCGTGAGCATCTCGCCTTCTGAATCCGAAGTACGCGTTCAAGGCTACCAAGGTGGGGACCAAACCGAAGTTATTGCGCGCCAAGTAGTTCTCGCCGCAGGCGCCCTTGGAAATACCGGCATTCTTCTGAGATCTGGCCTAAAATCACGCTTGCCTGCGCTGGGAAAACGTTTTGCCTGTCATCCGCAATACATGAGCTACGCGGTTTTCGATGAGCCCATTGATGCCCACAAAGGCGCGTTTCAATCCGTGAAATCAGACGACAAGAAGATGCGCGCTCAAGGCTTCAAACTTGAAAACGTCTTTGCGCCGCCCATCGGAACGGCCATGCTGATGCCCGGTTTTGGGCAAAAGCATATGAAGTTGATGAAAAAATACCGCTACCTCGCTTCGATGGAGGTCGCCATCCGCGATGATGCCTCAGGGGTGATCACACTGGGGTCTAACGGGAAACTAAAGGTGCAAAAACCCTTAACCGCAAGTGACCGCGAAAAGACCGAGCGAGGGCTTGCGACGGTGCGCGAACTTTTCGCGGCTGCAGGCGCAAAAGAAGTGATCTCTTGCACACAAGCCTTTGGACTTCATTTGATGGGAGGTTGCTCTATCGGCGTCGACGGAGCGCACTCGGTGGTGGACCCGGAATTCCGGGTGCATGGGTACAAGAACATCTTCATCGCTGATTCGAGCATCTTTCCCGGCGCACCGGGGATCAATCCCTCGTTCACCATCATGGCGTTGAGCCACAGAGCAAGCCAAGAGATGCTGCAATCGAAGAGCCGCAGTTTAGGGGTGGCGCCATGACACCATCAAAACATTTGAGCGAGAACCACCTTCGAGGCCTTGAAAAACTAGGCGATGCATTGGTGCCTGGCGATAAAGAACTGCCGTCTTTTTCAAAACTCAAGTGCGTGGGTGAAGCCGATCGCATTCTAGACCATATGCCGGCGTCTGATCTGAAAGACTTAAAGTTTTTGCTCTCTCTTTTGGCGGTTTTTCCGCAGTTTCTCGTGCTGGTCTTCATTTGGGTTTTAGAGCTAGGCTCGAAAATCCCAGGGCCCCTTGGCGCCCAGCTTCGTTTCATCCGCATCGGCGTGCGAGGTCTTGTGATGAGCCTGTATTACTCAGACCCACGGGTGCACAGCATCTTGGGGTATTCGGTGAGCATTTACACCAAGGATCTTTCGTAGCTGTCGCGAGCACCAAACGTAGCATCAGAAGGCGTATTTATAAATATTTTATATTTGCGTGCGATAGCCCCCCCCATGTTAGTTGGGCATAATGTTTACAAGCATTTTTTTCATTCCAGCGCACCGCCCTCTATTTATTATATTTGCAGCCAGTATTTTGTGCACGAACATTGGTCTTGCACCCCATGCTTGGTCTCAGACAGATGAGAAAAGCCTCATCTCAAATTCAAATGGAATTCAAACGTTTGCAGGTGAGGTTAAACAGGCCTTCGATGCACTTGAACAAGAGGCTCGACAACTCAAAGACATAGAATCCTTGCCTAATGAAATTTCGTATGAAGGCCTCTTGCTTCGCGAAAAGCTTCTCGGTGAGAAGCTCGGCCATCAACTCATAGCCTTAAGCCGACTTGAATCGGCAATGAATGATGCAAAGCTTGACATCGAAAACGACAGCCAAAAACAACTTGAGGATTTAAAGGAATTTGAAAAGTTGGCTTCCGAAATTCGGGGTACGATCAACCTGGCTTTGATCCTCGCTAATAGAGCGAATGCGATACGCAGTTCAAAATCCACTGTCAAGTATTTCAAGTTCAATTCGGCTTTCCTAGACCTTCCCCTTTCGTTAGGGATGGCACTACTTTCCTTTTGGGCCTTAAACGAATACGATGGGGGTAAGCACTACTGGAGAGGCGGTACAAGGTTTTTCTTTGGATCCTTATCGGCGGTTTCGGGAGTAGGTACCGTGATTACTGCGATAAAGTCGTACCTGGGTATCAAGGGCCAGGCTCCTCCCATGCAGATAAAACAACCCCAGTTGATTGCGAAAACAAAAGATCTTCTCGGAAGCCTCTTCATGAGTCCCGCGATGAAGGCTTTTTTTGAACCTTTCTTGCTAACCATTAAAGACGATCGAAGAAGCGTACCCAGCTTACCCTGGCTGAATAGAAATCGAGAAAAGTGGTTAATCGAGGTCCAACAGGTTGTCCGCCAGAAGCTTGAATGCCAGCGTTTGCTCAATCCGTCGACCACTCCTCCTAAAGGTAGCTCTGGAACTGGCTCTGGCGAGGGTGTCTAAAAACAGATTTAAATGTGTTGACCGCGCCGCGCCCTGCCTCAATTGCTGAAGACCAAAGGGCTATAAAAGGCTAAATACGCTTTTTATTGATACTTCAAAAAAAACACAGACCCAAGCCGCGATAAGTTTTTGCGCGGCTGACAATCTTGCCCTGAGAGACGAGAAGATACTCATTGAACCGTTCGGCAAGCTCACCTGCCTTGGCGTGGCGAAAAAGCACGGGTGATCCGAGCATAAGATCGTTGACGTTGCCGCTAAGCGGAGTTTGCACCTCACCCGCACCTTCCATACGCACAAGTTTCAACTCTTCCGGAAGATAAGGCACTGGCACCCTATCCCACCCGGGCTCGCCTGAAGCGATATAACCCCCGCCTTGGCAAGTCACATGGTTTGCAGACGGTTTTCGAACCACCTGCAACGCAAAAAAACACGCAGGCTCGAACTGGATATTCGAATAATAATCAAACAGGTGCGAGCACAAAAGGCCGCTCCCCGCTGAAAGTTCCGTCAGAGAGTTCTCACGCGCCGCCAAATTGAGCGAGCCCGTGCCACCACCATTGAAGAACTCAAGCGCAAGGCTACGAGCCTTAAACGCTTGCACAACTGCCTGTCGCTGTGGCGCTACTAAGATCTGTGAAAGTTTGCGAATGAGTTTAGCCGCCGGATTGATGAGTTTCTTGAAAGGATTCTTATCGCCCAGTCCAGCAATTTGCGCATCATAAGCCATGGCGCCTCGCACCCGAAGCTGCGGGTATTTTTGTGCGTGATCAAGAAATTCTTCAAGCTCACGCCTTGAGTGAATCGGGCTTCTTCTCACTCCAAGATGAACAAGCCCGCCCAATAGTCGCAATGAAACATCAATATCTACCACCACCGAGAAAGGTTGTTTCACCGTTTGCATTTCACCAGACAAGGCCTCAAGGCCCTGCACCGAATCAACCGCAATAGATATTTTCTTTCCTTGCTCGTGCAGATCCCGAAGAATCTTCAAGTCGCTTTTTCGAACGCTCGGGTAGGCGATGAACAGGTCATCAAGACCACGTTCAGCCCAAAATGCGGCCTCTTCGATCGAATAACACATCAAACCCTGAAACACGGGACCATAGTTTAAAACCCTTTGAATGAGTTCAGGCACTCTGACCGACTTTGTTGCAAGTCTTAACGTCTTTCCGTAAGAATGCACAAGCGAGGCCATTTTAGCGACGTTGCGATCAAAGGCATCGAGGTCAACGACCACTGCCGGAAGGCGTTCGTTGGCAAGAATCGCGTTCCACTGCGAGTATGAAATTTTTGAGCTCATTGGGATCAAGTCTATCGCAAGGCCTTAAAGAGAGCTAGCGCGCTGAGCTTCCTCGCGGCGTTTCCAAATTTGCTGAGCCCCATCGTAAGCATAGCCTTGTTCGATCAAGTATTCGACAAGCCTGCGAAACTGAGGCCGCATCGAACTCACCGAAAGCTCTTCGAAGTACCTCACATACGGAACTGCTTCCGCTTGCGACGACTGAGGCAAGTCACTCGAGACAGAGATTTCTTCGGTGATCACTTCAGATGGGTCTTGTTGGCTGATTTGCAACTGCTCTTTCTTGAGCTGTGCCAGAGTGCGCAGGGCTGCGATCACACGCTTGTAAGACGCAGATTGTTTTAGAGAAGCGTCAGATTGGGCGACAACCGCCGCCTCCGATTTGATCCAATAACCTCGCCCTTCGTGCCAGGCGTTTGGAGCATATCCAAGCCCGCGCAAGAGCTCTACCGCAGCAAGTCTTCCGTTCGTCTCGCTAAACGACAAGCCCGCGAGCCTTGCTTTTTCCGCCTCTGAGAGCTGAGACCTTACCCAGCCATCGATCAATTTCGTAAAGTCGGGCACCCCGAGTTTTTGCAGTTTCGCAAATGCTGAAGCCGAAAACCCCTCTGCATAAATCGTGTTCAGCGCTTCGGATTCTTCCCCCTTTGATGCGCTTGCAATCCAGTAGTCGGTGGCTGGCCTGCAATTAGAGCATTTCTCGTTTCTTTGTTCAGGCGAAAAAACAGCCTTCCTGGTGATACGTACTCCCAAGCCGCCTTCAAGATTAAAAATCTCAACCCATGCATCGGGCAGCCAAATGTTTAATTTGTAGACTTGCCACCTCTTGATGGCCGCTCCTAAAGTATTTTTTCCGAGCATTTCGAGCACAAGCTGCGCACTCGGCCCTCCCATGGCCAAATATCGGTTGGAGGAAGTGGCAAAACGGTATTTCCGCGATGCATTTGAAATGCGGAGAGGCTTGGAAAAATCACGCGCGGGAATACCCTCTAAAACATAGGTTCCTATTCCGTTTAAAAAGCTATGGACTGCCTTCTCTTGACCAGGATCGAGGCGCTCTAGGCGAGTAGTCTTCGGATTTAACCAAGGCCCCACTTTCGCAAGGTAATTGTCGAAATACCTCATGGACTCGCTATATTCTTCAGAAGTCAGGCGTAAGCGGATCTGTTGAGGCAATTCATAAAGCATCAAGGCCTCTTTCGAAAGTCCAGGCTCTGCCTGCACAACCGCAAGCGCTTCAATTGCCTTGAGGGCTTGTTCTTTAGCGGTCGTAGAATCTTCTCGAAAGTTGACCAGTTGCCACTCACAGTGGAATACCCCTGGTAAAAAGCCTGGCTGCCAAGCCGACCATGCTTCTAGAGGGAACGCAGTCAAGGTACCAAGTCCCAAAGCAATAATCAGGGTAAAGCGCTTTTTCATCGGATTCTCATCAAGAGCACGTTGGTAATTGGGCCTTCTTCATAACTGGCGTCGGGTTCAATTCGCAACATGCTCTAAGTTAAAGATTAAAGATGCACCGTGTCTACACTACTCTTTTTTAAAAATCATCTTGGAAGAGCCGCACCAACATTGCTTTGACAATTGAATCTATTTGGAATGCAGGGGAAGGAACCGCAAAAAACAAAGGCGCAAGCGAGCAACTCGCCTGCGCCTTTGTCTTCTATTTTTAGCGCTCAATAAGAACGCTTTAAACCGCCTTAGACGCTCAAATGAGCGGGCTTGTTTTTTGCCGCACTCTTCGCAGGTTGAATTTTTTCATTGCTGATGCGCATTCCATAGAATGAACGCAAGACAAAGAACAAACCGACCACGAAAAACACGATGCCCAGGTACTTCGCCACATCTTGCGCAGACACGGCGATTTCCACCGCCAACAAGCCAAACAGCGTCGTGAATTTGATGATCGGGTTCAAAGCCACTGAAGAAGTGTCTTTGAACGGATCACCCACGGTGTCACCAACCACTGTCGCGGCATGAAGCGGGGTGCCCTTTTCTTTAAGGTCTACCTCAACCACTTTCTTGGCATTATCCCAAGCACCGCCGGCATTTGCCATGAACATGGCCTGGAAAAGCCCGAATGCCGCGATCGAAATGAGATAGCTTGCAAAGAACGTCGGATCAAAACAAGCAAACGCCAGGGTAAACGAGAAGATCACACCGAAGATGTTGATCATGCCCGCTTGAGCGTATTGAGTGCAGATTCTCACCACTTCCTTCGAATCTTTCACGCTAGCTCTTGCAGATGAATCCAGACGGATATTCTTCTTGATGTATTCTACCGCTCGGTATGCACCTGTGGTTACGGCTTGGGTTGAAGCCCCAGTGAACCAGTAAATCACGGCCCCACCGGTGATCAATCCAATCAAGACGCGCGGATCAAGCAAATCAAGCTTCAACTGCAGCAACAAGATGATTGAAAAAATCATGGTTGTAGCGCCAATCACCGCCGTACCGATCAACACCGGTTTAGCAGTGGCTTTGAAGGTATTGCCAGCGGAATCGTTTTCTTCAAGGTGGTGCTTACCCCGCTCAAAATTAGGGGTAAAACCGAAGTCTCTCTGAATCTCAGCGCTCACATTGGGAATGCCTTCGATTTGAGAAAGTTCAAACACCGACTGAGCGTTGTCCGTCACAGGGCCGTAGCTGTCTACGGCGATCGTGACCGGGCCCATTCCCAGCATTCCGAACGCAACGAGTCCGAAAGCGAACACGGCAGGATACACCATGAATTCGCCAAGGCCCGATTCCGCAGTCAAGAATGCAACCACCATGAGGCCTGCCATCACAAGACCCTTCCAGAAGGCGCTGAAATTACCAGCAACCAGTCCTGAAAGAATCGTAAGTGAAGCGCCCCCTTCACGGCTTGCGCGAACCACTTCAGCAACGTGACGCGACTTCGCGCTCGTAAAGACCTTGGTGAGTTCTGGGATGATCGCAGCCGCCAACGTACCGCAGCTGATGATCGTCGAGAGCTTCCACCAAAGGTCTGGCGAAAGGTCACCAATCAACACGTAGCTCACTACATAAGTCACTACGATCGAGAGCACCGAAGTGATCCAAACCAACGCAGTAAGTGGAGCTTCGAAATCAAAGTGGTCTTTGTTTCTGTAAAGGGCTGAAGAAATCGCATTGTTCACCCAATATGAGACCACCGACGTTCCCACCATCAGTACACGCATCGCAAAAATCCAGACGATGAGAATGGACTGAATCGCGGGATTGGTGAGTTGAAGGCTTCCGTCCGGGCCTTGGGTCATGCCCGCGGCCAATACGATGAAGCTGATCAGCGCCACGCCCGTCACGCCGTAAGTTTCAAAACCATCGGCAGTGGGACCTACGCTGTCGCCAGCGTTGTCTCCGGTGCAGTCGGCGATAACCCCTGGGTTACGCGCATCGTCTTCTTTGATATTGAAGACGATCTTCATCAAATCTGAACCGATGTCGGCGATCTTCGTGAAGATACCGCCGCAGATGCGAAGAGCGCTGGCTCCGAGAGACTCGCCGATCGCGAATCCAATGAAACAAGCCCCAGCGCTGTCGCGAGGAACGAAGAGCAAGATGAAAATCATCATGACAAGCTCAACGCAAATCAACAAAACGCCGATGCTCATGCCAGAACGCAGCGGGATATCCATGACGTTGTAGGGCTTGCCTGCAAGCGAAGCAAACGCGGTTCTGCTATTGGCGTATGTATTGATTCGAATACCGAACCAAGCCACGCCAAACGAACCCAAGATGCCAAGCACTGACCACAACAAGATCAGCATGACTTTGGACAACTCCATGTGTTCGAGCACCGAGAAGTAGTAGAAAATACAGGCGCCGATGAACAGCTCGAGCACGATCAAAAGCTTGCCTTGCTGCAACATGTAGGTCTTGCACGTTTCATAAATCAATGCCGAAATCTCGAGCATCGACTTGTGCGCAGGCAGGCGCTTAATACGGAAGAACTCATAAAGTCCAAATCCCATCCCGAGCAAGGATACAATGATCCCAAAGCCCAAGATGTCGTTTCCGGTCACCGTATTTCCAAAAATATTAAAAGTGTTTGTAAGTTCAGGAATCTTAAGGTCGGCTTCACTAGCGAAGCCCACTGTTGAGGCCAACAGACTGATGGCCGCAACAAGCACGGGGAGTAGTTTCGATGTATTCATCAACCTATCCTTTTGTTCAACAAGGTTTAAAATGTTCGATTAACCCGAGTGTTTTAATGAAGTTATCTAAGCTTGTCAAAACTAAAAACTTTCGTCAGAACCCCTAATGGGGGATTTTGATGCGACTGTGGGGGACATTTGTTCTCGGGGCACTGCTTTCTTTTGCTACCCTTTCACGCTCGGGCTTTGCCGTCGAGGTGGCGATCACCATCGATGATCTTCCGATCCATGAGGCCAAAACCAAGAGAATTTCGCGGCTAGAAGTTGCGCAAACGATGATTGAGGCCTTCCGAAAACATGGCTTGCCCCCAGTGTATGGCTTCGTGAACGGCATTACAGCCGAGAAAAACTCCGTAGGAGGTCAGATTCTTCAAGCATGGGTCGCGGCCGGTCATAAACTGGGCAACCATACCTTCTCTCACTTGAACTTAAACTCAGTGGCGCTCAAGCGCTATCTCGAGGATATTGAAAAAAATGAGGCTATCCTCAAAGAGTATGCCCACGGCGAGGAATACCGCATTTTTCGCTACCCCTATCTGATCGAAGGCGGCACCAGAATAAAACGAAGCGGAGTACGCGAATACCTCGCTGAAAAAGGCTATCAAATCGCCCAGGTTACGATCGACTTCAACGACTTTCTCTGGAATGCCCCGCTTGCACGTTGTTTAAAGCAAAAAAATTGGAACGAGATCAAGAAACTGAAGAAGTCTTACATCAAAGCAGCTACCGAACAGTTCCGCTTAGCCCAGACGGTTTCTCAGAAAGTCTTCGGACGGCAGATTCGGCACATCCTTTTAATCCACATCGGCACCTTAAATGCGCTCGCTATGGATGATTTGATCGCAGCGCTTAAGCTCGAAGGGGCAACCTTCATTGATCTGCCAACGGCGATGGATGACGAAGTGTATTCGATTGATCCTGACCTCGTATTTTCAGGTGGGGTGAACTTTCTCGATCAAATCGTGCTCAAACGCCGCTTAAAACTGCCCCTGCACTGGCGAATTCCTACCCAGCAGTTGGAAGAAACTTGTAAATAACTTATGATTTAAGGAAATGGGTTCTCTACGCGAAATCGCAACCAGCCTTTGTCTTCCGGCCCTAGTTTGTCTTTTGGCGGTACCCTCGGTGCTCGCCACCGAAGGACGCGTCCACGATTGCCCTCCCGGAACGCGCATGGCCGGTGCTACGCCTGCAGACGCCACGGCACGCGGCTGCCAGCGCCAAGACAAAGAGGGCAACCTGATTCGGCACGGGCCTTGGACTGAGTGGTACCTCAACGGGCAAAAACAAAAACAAGGCGATTACTTCAATGGTAAACGCACAGGTCTCTGGACCTGGTGGTACCCTGGCGGCTTGAAAATGCAGCAAGGGAAATACCTGAACGATCTACCGGTAGGGGTCTGGTCTTATTGGGACGAGCAAGGAAAACCCGTCGACATCAGAAAATCGCAACGCTCTGGCAGCTTGCGCAAGGCAGGCTCAGATGAACCCAGTGTAGATCGAGAAGATTTCGGCAACACCCTCAAGAAAGCTTTTGGGAGATGACCAGAGCTTTCTAATCTACATTGAGCAATTCACAAGCGATTTTATGGATGCGCGATTCTCGTTGTATCTTCAGTCTCGATCAATACTTCGAAATACCACATCGAATTGGGGGCTGCTCTAGCCACACCGCAATTCTGGAGTTGGCATTGATTAAGCACGGTGCCGCAACAAACAGCATAGTTTTGAGTGTGGTAGTCGTAAGTCCAGTACCAGCCTCCGTTATGAATGCAATAGGGATCGCTCGAGGTCGTACACATCGAAGCTTGCGTACAGAACGTATTGCAGTTGTAGTCGGTCATCACTTGATCAACCCAAATGTCGTATTGCGCATTTGCCGGAGCCCCTGCGAGATAGCGACTGAAGTCTAACAACGCGGGATCTGATTTCTGGCGTAGTGGCAACCCTTGACGATAAATATTGCCAGCAATGGGTAACGGAACAGTTTTGCTAGCGAGAGTTCGAATGGGGATATTTGAGTTAGCGGCGCCGCGCTGAACCAGCGTCACTCTAGCAGCCATCTTGGTTACATTCGTGCCGCCTGTAATTGGAATGATAGACACCCGCAACTTTCGGTCCGCGAACAAGGGCCCCGTCACAGCCCTCACGCTCGCATTCCCGTATCCTATAGCGTTGGTGCGATGGTATTGGGGAATTACTCTTGGAGCAGGGCGAAGGTTATCAAACCTACCAGCCTGCGCCGAAATCGCTGAACAAATAAGCAAAAATGCAAAAAACCCAAGCTTGGAAAATGACATAAAACCTCTCTCTAATCATAGAAAGAGCAAGGAGAGTGCCAGTGCTAAATAGAAGAAATTTATACTCTTTTCCGGGTCTGTTTTGATAACTGGGTGGGCAGTTGTCGAAAAATTATGTGTGTCAAAAAGACGCAGGCTATCGCGGAAGCCTGACGTTCGCTTCGTTGATAGTGAATCCCCCGATTGCGCATTTACTCACGGGCTCATGGCCCGGGAGGTAGGTCGTGTTGCAAAGCACGGCAAACTCACCTACCTGCTTGTCATTCTCAGAATAGATCGGGAAATAATAGAGCATATTCTGAATCGAATCGTATTCCCTGTCGATTATGTTCATGCTGCCCCCGACAGAGTCGCCAACGCTGAGGTCTGGTAGCTTGGCAATGTCAGCGCGAATGATTTCCATTCCCTTTTTAGTGCCCCACTCATTCTGCAGGTGCTCAGCCAAAGTATTCCTAAACGCCGAGAGATCGTTTTTTTTCAACGCCTCTAATGCAAGAACCAAGACCCCTTCCGCCGTAGAGAAGTTGCCTTTCTTTCCGCAACTAGAATAAATGAGGGTGGATAAAAGAAGCGCAGATACAACTGCGAACACACGTTGTGAAGACATTTTGTTCGTATTCATAGCGCCCCATATAATTGCATTGAAGACTTTAAACAAGGATTTAGACGGGTGATCGATCAAACGAGTTTCTGGATGGCTGTCAATATCGCAATCGATGCAGCGAGCATAATACCCATTCTAACGGTGAGCTTGGACTCAATTTGAGCAACAGAACTTTCCAGCTTCGACTCGAGCTGAAAGAAACGACTGTCAATTCTTGTTTCTAGTTCCACTAGATCTTGTTTTGATGCCAGTTTGCCTTCCATAATTTCTACTGAATCACATCGAAGTGCAGCTGCGCAAGACTTCATCATCCCGCGGTCCGACTGTCTTCCGGCAAACTCCCGCGCGGGAGTACTGGCTACGGCCGAAGATGTCGCCGTTGTTGTTACCTGCGAACCTTGCTTTTCGTTTGATGGAAGCAAGCCCATCTTATGCGGACTTCTTGCGCTGCTGGGTCTTAAGATTCAATCTCTGCTCGATAAGCGGCCCGTTTTTTAAACTCTTTGCCAAAAGCACCGCTCCCGGAATAAGAATCCCAAGGCTTAAGAGCTGTCCCATGGTAAAAGGGCCCAAGACAAATCCGAGCTGAACGTCGGGCTCACGAAAAAACTCAAGCGCAATACGACACAGTGCATAACCCACTAAAAACACGCCCGTCAGAACGCCGTAACGTTTGACCCTTCCGCGCAGGATCCAAAGCACCACGGTCAAGACAAGTCCTTCAAAGAAAGCCTCATAAAGTTGAGACGGATGCCGCGGCAAAGAACCGGCGTTCGGAAAGACCATGCCCCAAGGCACCTCGGTCACACGCCCATAGAGTTCGCCGTTGATAAAGTTTCCGATGCGCCCTAAGAAAATTCCGACAGGCCCGCAAAGCACCAATGTATCTAGAACGCTGCGCCATGGGATCTTTGCTTTTTTTGCGATGAGAAAACTGGCGATGGCAATTCCCGCGAGCCCGCCATGAAAAGACATGCCTCCATGCCACAGGGCAAAAATCTCAAGCGGATCTTTCAGAAAACCGCTGTTCCCATAGAATAAAACATAGAAAACCCGTGCGCCCGCGAGAATGAAAACCACAAGGTATAAAAACAGGCGCTCGACCAAAATGGCGTCAAGCGGAAGAAATCTGCTCTGCGCAGACTTTCGCATCAACTGAAGCAGCAAGTAAAAACTCACGGCATACATCAACCCGTACCAACGCAAAGCAAGCGGACCGATTTGTACGATGACCGGTGAGATTTGAGGAAAAGTAAGCATAAGAGGAATTTTACTAGGGACCTTAAATTTAAGCTATACTTACACACCAAGGTTTTTGTATTCTTGGTACTCGGTCGTAAAACACGACGGGCGTAAATGAAAAAGAAACAACCAAATCGCGAGCCTAAATTCATGTTGAAAAAACTCCTGACTCTGATCGCCGTAATGGGTAGCCTCTTGTCTTCTGGCGTGCTTCAAGCGCGAGAACCGAGCTTGGAGTGCCCGCTCTTAAGACCTATCGCTCAAGGCTTTCTCATGCACCACTACTCTTCAAAGAAGCTTGACCTCGAGCATGAGGGACGCACCGTCGAGCAATTCATCAAACGACTCGATCCGTCGAAGATCTATCTTTTGGAATCGGATGTGGTTGAGATCAGAACGAATATGCGCGGGCTCTTTCAGCGCTTAGGGCAAGACTGCAGCTCTCTTGAGAAATCTCACAAGGTTTTGATCAAACGTCTTGAAGAAACCCTCGGTTTTGCGAAGAAAACGCTCACGCCCGCTGATTTTAAATTTCAAGAGACCACGGAACTCACGATTGACCCCAATCTGCGCAAGCATCCTGCAACTGTAAAGGAAGCTCAGGACCAGCTGCACAAATTCATCCAATTCCAGATTTCGAACTATCTGGCATCGGATATGAAACTTCCACAGGCAAAAAAACAACTCATCCATAGATATGAGCTCAATCTGAAAAGGCAGAAAGAATTGAGCCGCGACGAGCTTTACAGTTTGTTTTTAGACGCCTATGCGAGCGCGCTGGATGCGCACTCAAGCTACCTTTCGCGCGATACCCTGGAAGACTTTGAGATCCAGATGCGACTTTCACTTGAAGGAATCGGCGCAGCACTCACTTGGGAAGATGGCTACACGACCATTGAATCGCTGATTCCCGGTGGTTCGGCTGAAGCTTCGGGCAAGCTTCAACCCAAAGACAAGATCGTGGCAGTCGCGCAAGGCGCGAAAGACTTTGAATCTGTGATTGATATGCCGCTGCGCGATGTCGTCAAACTCATTCGTGGTCCAAAGGGAACAACGGTTCGTTTGACCGTGCTCAGGCAAGAGACCAAAGGGACGACGACCCAAATCGTTTCATTGCAACGCAATAAGATCAACCTTCAAGACGAAGCTGCCAAGCTTACAATGACCAAACGAAAGATCGGCAATCGCGAAATCAAGATCGCTGTCATCGACCTTCCCTCGTTTTATGGCGATCTCACCCGGAAAACTCGTTCCTCGTACGAGGATTTGAAGAAACTCATCCAACAAGCCAATAAAGAAAAGGTCGATGGTTTGGTTCTTGATCTTTCTAAAAATGGCGGTGGTTTGTTGACTGAAGCCGTGCGAATCGCGGGTCTTTTCATCAAAAAAGGCAATGTGGTTGCCACTCAAAGCTCAAGAGAAAAACTCGACCTGCTCGCTGATGAGGATGAAGCCGTTGACTACAATGGCCCGATGGTCGTTTTGACGAGCAGGCTTTCGGCGAGTGCTTCTGAGATCGTCTCTGGGGCTCTTCAAGATTACAAACGCGCAGTCGTCGTGGGGGCTGACCACACGTTCGGCAAGGGGACCGTGCAGGCGATGATGAACCTTCCGGCCAATTTCGGTGGTGGCGCGATTAAGGTCACAACCGGGATGTTCTTCGTGCCTGGCGGACAATCGACTCAGTATCGCGGAGTGCCGGCGGATATCGTGCTCCCGAGCATTTTTTCAACTAAAGATATTGGTGAAGTGAGCCTTGATAACTCTCTACCGCCAAAGTCGATTTCGCCTTTTACGAGTAAAGAAGCCCATGCAACGGAAGCACCGCTGCGCTGGACTCCGGTCGATGAAAGCACTGTGAAGAAATTGCGCACGCTCTCTACGGTTCGCGTTGAGAAGGATGCGGAATTCAAAAAGATCCTTCAAGAATTGGCTGACCTTGAGAAGCGTAAGGGCGTGATCAAGCTTGCAGATTCGCTGAAGAAGCAGAAAGAAGAAAAGGCTGATCCTAAGAATAAGGTCGCCAAAGGCCGTAAAGGCAAGCGCCAGACCGATGAAGAGTACCTGAAAAACCCGCATGTGAAAGAAGCGATTTCTGTGGCTACCGACTTGATCGAACAGGCCCAGAACAATCAGCAAGCAGCGCGGTAAGGCCTCGACACGGCAAATTAATCTATGGTAGGGCCTCTCTCAACTTTTGGGGAGGCCTAAGTATGAGTACTTTTTCTCGATCTGTTGTTGTCTGTCTGCTTTCACTTTTCTGCAGCGCTTGTTACAGCGTGAGTCGTGACACTGTGATTGATCTCAAAGGGACCATCACCGACGCGGCCGGAAACCCCATTGAAGTCAGCCTTCATGACCGTGTCGAAGTTTGCGCCTGGTTTACACGAAAAAATGGAGACTTTCTTAATAGCAAGGGAACCCTCGGTGGCGCTTACGTTCTATGCCAGCCTTTGAGTTCGGGTAAAAACGGAGTAAGTTTTAACCGGGCGGAATTTGAAAACTATGAAAGTTTCTTTATTTTGAGTGACCGCGACAAAGCCGAAGACTCTGTTGACATCGTTGAAGCCCATCTTAAGTTGCAGCTCTTCACGGGGCCAGAATCATACCGTTATACCAGCCTTGGATCGATCACCAGTGTCGTACATAATCTTGGAAAAAACGGTGGCACCGTAGAATTTAAAGCCATCATCGGCTCAACTCAAAAGGGCGTCAATCATATTACAGTTCACTGATCAGGCCCACAGGCGACGCACCAAGACCCAAACTTTTTATATAACGGTCCCAACATGGGATTTACGCATTCCGCCGAGGTATCAAGCACGGTAGAATCTGCCGCATTGCCTTAAATTCTAGCGCCTCTTACAATCGAAAGAAGACTTCAAGGCTTGAAGCTGCCTTAAAGCCACCGTCCTCTTTCAATGGAGAGAATTTTAAAATGCGCGTTTCTTCTGGTTCTGAAAATCCTCGTCGTAGTGAAAAAGCCGAACAAACTGAAAAGGCTGAGCAATCGTCAAAGAAAACGAGCGTCGTGAAGAAAAACGCAAAGAAAGCCAATCCTAAAGACGTGGAAGCCGATGCCGAAGTCACCTTGAGCGCAAAATCAAAAGAGCCCGCGAAAACGCCAAAAGAAACCGCCGAACCCAAGGCCTCTCAATCCATCGCGCCAAAGAAGGCTGCGCGTGAATCAGCAGAAGGCAAACAAGAGCGCGAGATCTTAGAAGCCGAAACGCTCATGGACCATATCGACTCCGGAAAACTCTCAAAACCAGAGCAAGACCTTGCGATGAAGCGCGTTGGCGAAATCTTGAAACGATATGGCCATATCAAGGGCGGACAGGCCTAATCCTGCTCAGTCCTGTAGACGAAGCAAGGTTAGAAAATCTATCGCGACGTTTCACTTCGTCTTTGGCATCCCCCGTCTTTTCATTCCAAAAGACGTGTGCTTGAATTTTTCTCATGAAAAAACTCACCTCTTTGCTCGTGCTTCTTGTGCACTTGTTTGCGTTCGCCCATAGCGGTACAGCCGCAGAATCCCTCTCATCAAAGTTTGATCCTTACAACGCCTTGATCTGGAATAGCGAGAACCGCAAGGCTCAAAACGGCAAGACCGACCGAGAAGACTGGTATGAATGGTGGTACTACAAGGTGGTCGTCCCTAACTCCGAAGACGCATTTTATTTCGTCTATGGGGTCGTGAATCCTTGGGATGCGAACAAGTCTATCGAGGCCTCGCGTGCTTACGTGGGCTTTGGGAGTTTTGCCGACCATTTCATGCTGAATGAAAATCACCCGCCAAGTGAGTTTCAAGCCTCGACCACTTCAGCTCAAGTCAAGATAGGTCCCCATCATCATGCGACAGATCGAAGAATCACTGGCCAGATTGGCAATGAAGCGCGTTGGGATATTCAGATTGAGCACGATTGGACGTTCAACGCCATGGGATGGGCGATGTCGAGAGAGTGGATCTCAAACATCTATTGGTATCCTGCTCAAGCCAGTGCTCGCATGACAGGCTGGGTTGAGTCGCGCGGTAGGCGCGTTGAATTCAAAGATGCCCCCGCCTATCAAGACCGCAACTGGGGAAGAAGCTTTCCGGAGTGGTGGGCGTGGCTCGTGTCGAATCGTTTTAAAAACTCACCAGACACCGTCTTGGCTGCTGGCGGTGGCAAACCTAGGTTGTTAGACAAGTACGAACCCATTGAATCGCTTGCGATTGGCCTTCGCCACAAAGGCAAGGTCTATGCCTTTAGACCTTCCGAAGGCGATATCGTTCGCGTTGACATCAAATTTGGAAAATGGGAAGTGCGCGGCTTTAACCGCAAGGGCGAACAGATTCGCATCAGTGCTTGGGCTCCTCAAGAAAAATTCATGGACTTGCAGTTCGTGACCCCTCAAGGAAAAGTTTTCCATGACTTTGAAACCTTGCGCGGCAACATCAAAGTTCAACTCTTCAAGTGGCGCAAACTCATCGCAGATCTTGAAACCGATGAAGGCGGAATCGAGTATGGCTCACATGAAGTGAGCGCATTTGATCAAACTTTCAGCAGTGAGATGCAGCTTCAATAAGTGCAGCACATGACATCGAAGAGTGTTTCATTACACTCTTCGATTCCACGTCTCTATAAATGAAAAACTACTTACTCTTCCCCAAATCCTTCAAGATCCGTTGTGCGCTATTGTGACCTGACGCCCCGATGACTGAACCCGCAGGGTGGCAGCCTGCACTGCAAGAATAAAGACCTTCTATCGGCGTGGCGTAAGGCATACGCTGATCAAAACCAAAGGAATTGTCGATGTGGTGGATGTGTCCATAAGTGATTCCAAAGTGCTGCTCGATCTTCTTCGGAGTCAGTGCGAAAGCATCGATCACTGAACTTCTGAAGCCTGGCGCAAACTCTTCTGCAATGTCGATCAAGTGATTCACGTAGCGGTCTTCTTCTTTTTCCCAAGTGCTGCCTTTGAGTTCATACGGAACCCACTGAACGAAGAATGCGGCATTGTGGTTCTTCTTCTCGTCTTGGAGCGAAGGATCTGCCTGCGTGTGGGTATACCATTCAATCGTGGGAAAGTCGGCCAAACGCCCGGCCTGGGTCGCTTGGTAACCTTGGCGAATGTGCTCGATCACGTTCTTCACTTGGGGCAAGAGATGGATCGTGCCGTCGTGCTGTCCCCTGTTTTCGGGAAGGCATTTGAACGTGGGCAGACGATCAAGTGCTAAGTTCACTTTCATCGTCGTACCTTCGCGCTTCATCTCATCAAGCCGCTTATTGAACGCGGCAGGCAGCTTGTCTTTTCCAAGCAGCTCGCGCATGCGATAAGGATCGCAATTGCACACCACTGTCGATGCCGAAATTTCTTCGCCGCTCTTCAAAACGGCTCCGGTAATACGCCCGCCCTCTGAAGTGAGGTGCTCTACGCCGGCGTTGGTGAGAATTTCTGCGCCTGCCTCACGCGCAAGCCGTGCGAACTCTTGGCTGACCGAACCCATGCCTCCCTTCACAATCATAAAGGTGCCATCAGAACCCGGAAGCCTGCACATATTGTGCACCAAGAAATTCATTCCCGTGCCCGGCATCCCAAAACTTGCATTCAGACCTGAGAACCCATCTGTAACGGCGTACATCGCTACCAGAAGCTCAGTTTCAAAATGGAATCTCGCCAAGTAATCTTCCGCGGGCCTTGTCACCAGAGTCATGAAGGCATCACGCAATTCCGGACGAATGAATCTTTCGGCCGTTTCAACTGCGGAAAGAGGCTCTTGCAACCAGCTAGGAGCAAGGTCGTCACGGATCTGGCCAATCTCGCGAGTGAGGGCGTCGTTGGCGAGCCAGTCTTTTTCAGAGAAGAACTTGAGAAACTGAGCCCTCATCTCATCTCGATTGGAGCCGAATAAAAGATACCGGGTATCGGTTGTCGGAAGAAAATAATGCGGATCACGCCGGATCAGCTCAATATTGGCGCCCATGATCTTTAAAACTTCAGGAGGCATCACGCCCAAGAGATACGCGCCTGATGACGTTCCAAGGCCCGGGGCTTTTGCGAAAGGATATTCGGTCTTCACTGCTCCGCCTACCAGTGATTTTTCTTCAAGTACCGTCACCTTCAAACCACGTCGTGCGAGCAATGTCGCTGCGACAAGACCGTTGTGTCCTGCTCCCACTACAAGTACATCAGCTTGGCGTTTACCCATTGTTCCTCCCGGCCTTCCCTTTGGCTTTACTTTTTGTTTCCGAGGTCTTTTATCCCCCAGCTTTTGAGTACGCCAGCTTCTTCTTCTTGGTTCATGCATTTTTTGAATTTCGCTCCCGAAACGCCCTTAACGCGGCGCTCACAATCTTTCCAAGTGGAATGTCTTTCAACCGTATTTCCTACGAGACTCAAGTACGAAAATGGCGCCGACGGTTTTTCACGAGCCCTGGGCTCTGGAGGTTCAGTATCTTCCGGCAAGTCAAAGACTGCGACGTCATACTTGAGAAGAGGGCCCTGATACAGCTGAATTCGGCTCCCCTTTGCAAAGGCGACAGCGATCTCATCAACGCGCTCATTGCCTGGCACCCCACTATGGCCACGCACGTAGTGCCAGCTCACCGGTGAATCGGAATCGCGCCGCGAGAGCAGATTTGAGAGACTTTTCCAGTACTCAGCGTTGGCAACGTCTTTTCCTTCAGAAGTTTTCCAGCCTTTTTTTCTCCAGCCCCAGATCCATTTGGTGATGCCATGAATGACATAAGTGGAATCGGTATAAATCTCGACCGGCCCTTTAGTGTCGGCAAGAAAACGCAGCGCCTTTCCTACGGCGGTGAGCTCCATTTTATTGTTCGTCGTATCGCGCTCGGCGCCGCCAAGCTCGACGACTTCACCTTGGGGACTAGCGATAATCGCTCCCCACCCTCCGGGTCCTGGATTTCCGGTGCAAGCTCCATCGGCAAATACAATGATTGAATGCATTGTCTGGGTATAACCCAAGCAGTGCCTTAATGCCTAGAAGGGATCGTAGGAAAGCGCCCTGCTTTTGGCTGCAGACTAGACCACACGGTCTTGATAAATTGACTCGACGCATAAATATTTATTATTCAATTCTTTGGTCGACATCCCGAAGTTTTTTGAATAACAACTCAAGCACTTGGGGGAATCTTCAAAATGCGCTCAAAAACAACAATCTTTTGTTGGTGTATTGGTGCTTTAGCTTTCTTAAATTCAATGCTTTGTCTGGCGAGCGATCTTCCGTGGAGTACTGATGAAGATGCAGCCGGAGAAGGCCCGATGTTCGATGCTATCCAACATGCGCTTGTCGATATCGTTCCCAACAAAATTTTCGTGCCCCAAGGTTACGACAATAATGATCCACGGATTGAACTCGTTCTCGAAGGCGAATTGCCGGGCACGTGCCATAAACTAGGCCCTACTCTCCATCGCGTCGATCACTCGAAACAAAAAGTTTTTATCCGACAGAAAGCTTACTTTTACCCCGGTGAGTGGTGCATGAACGTTCCGATCTATTACAAAACAGCACCCATTGATCTGGGGCAACTTGGAGCAGGAAACTACACCATTGTTTTTGAAAGCGCAGAGCAAGCGCCGGTGACTTACGCCGAGCATTTGCCTGTGGCGGAAAGCGATTCGCCGCGTCCCGACGATTATTTTTATGCTTCTGTCACGAATGTTCGAGTGGTTGCGGATTCCGCTTCCGAGCCTGAAGAGGTTGCCACTGCTACGACTGCTCGCGCTTACAAAGCCATTTTAAAAGGGCGCCACGAAGCGGTCTGCACCCGTTTCGATACTGCTTTGGTTCGAATCCAGCCCAATCGGGTGATCGAAATCCTTCCCATCGTCGAACTGGGCAAAGGCCGCTGCCCTGATTCTGAAAGAGATTTTTCAATCGAAGTCAAACTTGGCGCTGTTGCGCCGGGACGCTATTTGATTCATGTCCGTTCTTTGAGTGGGCAATCGGTGAACGAGGTTGTTGATTTTTAAAAACGGATAGCGGGTTGCGGATCACTGTTCACGGAATTCGGAATCGGTTTACGGATTTCGGTTGACGGAATTCGGGGTTCGGATTCGGTAAACGGAGCCAGTTCACGGCTTTCTAGGATAACTCAATTTATATACACAAGCTGCAATATGATCTGCGAGATCAAGGATCTCGTCATCTTTGATTTGAATTAAATCAAAGATTGCCTGAATTTCTCGAATCGAACCAAACGCAATTGCATAGAACCGTGCTTTATCTCGTTTCGTTGGTTTTGCGCTGCCTTCTGCTAAATTTAAAACCACGCTCTGGCTTGCTCGTAAAAGCTGGTCTTTCATATAATGCTTCAGCTCAATCTCTTGAGTCTTTCGGTGAAGTTCGATGGCCAATTCATAAGCTAAGAAATTTCGAATCATGGTTAACAGCTTTCTTTGTATTTTTAGTTTTTTAAAGCCCTCGCTCCGTGAAGGGCTTTAAAAAACCAAAAAATACAAAGAAAGGGTTTCAAATCATGATCAAAGGTTTTTTAGCGTATGAATTGGCCATCGAACTTCACCGCGAATGCGAGAAGATCAAAGCAAAGCACTATGTGAAAGACCAGCTTGAGCGGGCAAGTTTAAGTATTGTGTTAAATTTAGCAGAAGGCAGCGGTAAACCTACCAAACCAGAGCAAAGGCGATTCTATTCCATCGCATTGGGCAGCCTTCGCGAAACAGAAGCTCTTTTACGAATCCTTCAAAATGCGCATTCGCTGACAATAGCCAATCGGCTGGGTGGCATGCTTTACCGCCTTGTCCATCCCAGACCTTGATTCTGGGTAACGGTTACCGGTTAGCGGATCTCGGCCCCGGTTTACTGTTTACTGAACTCAAAATTCTGTCCATTTGAAAGTAACCCTTTTTGTTTTGACCGTCTGAGCTGCGAAGTTGGTTTCATGCTGCTTGGCGATGGCTTGGCAACTCTGTTCTGAGTCTTCATGACTATCAAACTGCTTATTAACTTTCCTACCGCTTTTAAGCGTCATCGTGATTTGCACGTGACAATTAGGGCTAGGGCCTCTCTGGTCCACTGGGGTCTTTTTTGTAACCTGAAGCCTGTGCTTCTGATTTTCTTCTAGCTTAGACTCCGCTAAACTTAAGTTTGATTTGCACAAAAAGACCACCCCAAGTACCACGACTATAAAGTTTGCTTTTCTTAAGATGAATCGCCCCATTTTCTGCCTCAATGCTCTTGTTCGATGCTATAGGGTTTTCCATTTGCATCGGTGATCAGGATTTTCATGTCTAATCGCATCTTACTCACCACATCCGTAATGTATTGTTGATACTTCCACTCATCCGGAAAAATAAATCCATTAGCGGTTCCATCCTGATAGGGTTTGTTTTTCTGAAGCGCTTCCCTCATCTCATCATATCTTTTTCCATCCCGAATCTGAGTCAGCAAAATTTGTTCTGCATTCGTGTCATGGTTTGAAAAGTAATGCACCGAATTAGTAGATGCAATATCCAGAAGAATATCACTTTGAGCGGCTTCTACTTCGTAGACGGCTTTTCTATGCGACCAACAGCTTGTATTGAGGTAAATGAACTGACCTTTTCCTTTCGCTTTTCTAGCCTGAATCCACTCACCAAATTCTTGATTTGGTACAAGTACAGTTCGAGAGGCTTTTTCGTCTGGAAAAACGAGATACACGATTTCTTTTTTGCCATCATCTAGCGTTCGTTCACCTTTAAGAACACGACAAGAGACATCCATTCGGAATACATTTTTCTCATCACCATCAGAGTGGGCTTCCTTGATGAAATAATCGAGTTCACCAGAGCTGACACCGTTCTTAAGAAACTGTGGGCAGTCGGGGACTCGAGACATTGACGACTTGTCAGGAAATACAAACTTATTATCGTGGTAGTATTGAAGATATTCGTCCATTACACCAACCGCATCACCCCGCATATTGCTTCCGACAATCACCATCCCAGTAAGCACTCTGTCCTTCCATAGTTCGGGGTATTTGGGTGCATCGCCTTTCGCAACTAAGTCTGATTTCCGCTCTAAGGTCATAATCGAGACAGTCGCCTGAAACTGTTTCTCGTCATGAGTCCATTCTACTTTTTGGTTTGCCAGCACTTGTCCTGGCTCAACATTTGATGACAGAGTAATTTCTGGGAGCCTTTTTATTGCCATCCCAAACTCTGTTTGAGTACCGTTGTCGCCATCGATTGCAGAAACACCAATGATTATTGGCGTTACTTTATCTGCCTCGCGTACTAAAGTCAGATCAGTCAACTGCTTTGGGGTTTCTCCAAAAAAGTAAGCGACATTTTGGTAAATTATTTTATAGAGTTTCGAAACAAATATTCCGCCGTATACTTTTGTATCGGCTGCTCGATCGGCTAGACTTTGCGCAATGAGATCTTTGTATTCTTCCTTCTGCGCCGGAGTTAACTTTGCCAGTAGCGACCTGAGATGAATCAAGCCCGGCCAATCTGAAAGCTTTGTTTTGGGTCCATTTTGAACGGTTAAAAACTTCAAATACTCGAGTGCATCTTGCTTCAAGGCTTCAGTTTCACGCTGCGTACGGCAGGGGTTAGAAAGGTCATCAGGCTTTAAGTTCAAAAGTGAGGGAACTCGTTTCAGCAAGTCTTCATAGAGCAGTTGCGACTTGTGTAGAACCGTTTGCAACGCCCCACTCACCAAGCTCGGATGGCGAGATGGCAAATCAGATTTAAGAATTGCTAAAAGAATTGGAAGATGTTTTTCGATTTCAAATCCTTCAAGCTTTTGAAATCGAAACAGGTACTTTTCCGCAACTTCCGTAGTCAAAGAATCATTTTCGGGAGGGGGCGTCTCGTTATCCCAAAGCAGGCGGGTCTGCGAATCGAACTCTATGTCACAGAGTTGCTGCAATCCCACTCGTTTGAGCATGTGCTCTGCAGAATCGCCAAGCGTTGACTCTACCTTTTCGCCATTCTTGCATATTGGATCAGCGCCAGCGATGGTCAAACGATCTGGGATACAGGTGTAGTCAGATGGAATAATCGCACACTGTTCAAATGAATCGGCCCATAACTGTTTGCATGCTATCATGTCTTTGGCATCGTACGAATGCGTTGGTTCCTGCAGGTGAAAATTTTTAGGAACAGGTAGGTTAAATTGAGTTCCATTTTCAACATCCAGTAAAACCGCCCGATTGCCACTTCGGTCAAAAAGCACCATCTGTTTTCCATCTCTGTCAAACATTGGGATTGCGACGTCGAATTCGGGGGAATCATAAATTTTTGATGTGCCTTTCTCTAGGTCGTAAATCCAAATCTTCTTATTTCCCCAATCGCCTACTTGAGCACCTAGTTTCTTGCCTCTTTTTGAGCTCGTTACGAATTCTTCAGACTCGAATACCTTTCTTCTAGTTCCATTTTTCGGATCATACACCTCAACCATCGTATCTCTAATTACGATGTAATTTCCGTCAGACGTAACCCCAGCGGTACCATTCCTATTGTTGCCAGTATCCAAAATGACTTTGTGAAGGTTTCTTTTCTTGTCCCAAAGCATGAATTTGTCGCGATCTCCCATTTGCGGTATCAATGCATACTGAGCATTCGCAGTAAATTCGTTGAAGTCTGCTCCTTCGGGAAGTTCATGCTCCTCTTGTTTTCCCGTGATAATGTCTGTGATATACAGGCGGGTACCATTTTGGGTGACGATCAAATTCTCTGGTCCAGATGTACTATAATCCCCGAAGTTCCTAAAGGGAGCTTGGTATTTCCCGGGAACTACAACTTCTGATCCATCTTTAATGCTTTTTATCAACACCGAAGGGGGATCAGATTTTTCATTCATATAAACGACATGACTTTCGCCTGGAGGAACGTAAGTCGAAGCCTCTTTCCACTTTTCACCGGGAGACGGATAGGTCTTTTGTGTGCCGGACTTCAAATCTGTTATAAATATTGAACCATCGTAGAGAGGAACAAAAATACTATTCAACTCTTGCGAGTAACTAAAGTTTCCACCAAACGTTTCAAAGTCGAACTTCTTTTCATACCCATCCTTTAAATCGCGAATAACAAGACCTGATTTGTCGTCTCTTCTAAATAAACCAACAAAATACCGCTTATCGATAACGGTTGGATTTTGAGTCGCAACATTAGACGAGGGAATAGAAACAAAATGAATTTTTGGGCCCGTCGCGAAGACCGTACACGCCGGCAATTGATTTTTGGCTGAACTGCCTTCTGGTGTCGTCGCATTTGCGATAGCACCTAGATTTAAAACAAGGTAGACGAGCGGTAGACTCACCTTCTTCGATCGCAGCGGATACCCCTATAGATAGAACTGAGGTTTGGGTCACAGCTCACGGCGTCACCGTCGCATTAGACTTCTGCAGCCAGTCTTTAAGCTCTTGGTATTTTACCTTGGCCTTCTCATACTTGTCTTCGGTGAACTCATTTACTTCATCTTGATAAACAAAGTATCCAACGCCAGCTGCCACAGTCCCGGTCCCCATGACCGTTTGGATAATACGATTGTTGCGCCGAATTCGATTCAGCGCCGCGAGCTGCGTTTCATAAGAAGGAAGCTTATACTCAATTTCAAGCGACGGAGCTTGGCGGCGAATCTGTTCATACAAGTGGTCGATGCGATTGATCATGTGGTTGTAACGCGCCACCAAGCGCAGATTTCTCTCAGCGAAGTCTTCAGGTTTGTCGTTTTTCCACTGAGATGAGATCAACCTCTCATCTGCTTTTTGGTACTTGGAAAGTACCTCAACTCGTTGTTGCAGCTCGCGCTTGGTATTTGCAAGAGCCGCAAGATTCTTTTCGCGAAGTTCTACGTTATCGCGGATTTGTGGATAGCTCTCAGGGTTGATCTCAGAGAGTTGAGAAATCGCATCGTTGATACGAGCTCGATAGGGGTTCTCTGAAGCACGCACTTGTTCTCCGAGCGCCAGAATACGTTTAGTTTTCTGTTCATCAAAGGATTCGATCCAAGGCGCGCCATTTGTGGCGGAATTGGCATGAGCGATTCCCCGAGTGCTGGCGGGTGGAAGCTCTGGAACCTCATTGACGTTTGGTTCGATTTTATTTTGCAAGACCTCTTCGTACTTCGCGTTCAGAACATCATCTCTGGTCATCGAGTAAGACTCGGTCCAGTACTTTGTTTTTAGTTCAAGCGTAGTGTAAGTTTCCGTTTTTCCCGATGAATTCGTTCTGGTCTTGGTGACTGGGACCAGCTCCGTTTTCGAGCAGCTTACAGTGACAGTCCATTTGGTAACCACATCATAATTCGAATCGCGCGGACTTCTACCGGTTGCATTGAGATAATGCGAATGCAAAACACCCGTTTCACGCTTGTGTTGCGCGTTTCTAACTTGCAGGTGAACGTCATGGTACTCTTCCATCGGACGAGGCCCCATGCCCTTTCGACGCCTAGCGCCTCCAACAACCTCGTCGATGACATCCATGTCTTGTTCAGCCAGCTTTTCTTGAGCCTTGAATTCTGAATCGGGCGCATGTGCTTTAAGTTTTTTATGGAGATCTCTTACACGAATACTGGCTTCATCGAGAGGATCAGAAAGTGAGATCTCTTTGCCATAGACGGTCTGAATGGTCTTTCTAACCTCTTCCATCTGACCCGAAGTGTCTGAGACCAGGGCCTTTAAGCGCGACTTTTCAGCATCATTCAAGTCAAGTTCCGACGTGTACCGCGAGATCGCATGTTCAACCGGTTCGTCCATCTTGTACATGAGCTGCAAACGACGGCGGAGTTGGTTGTTGAATTGCAGAATCTCTTTAGCTTTTTGATAATAAGGAGAAAAAAACCGCGCAATGCGATCATACCACTTGGAGTTTGGATACTTTTTATTCAGGGCATGTTCGCCCAAAGCTCTGCTCAGAATATTCACTTCGCTCTGGGCAAGCGCACGGTCGGTATAGATCGCCACGACGTCTGGGTTGTCAGGATAGGCATAATCTGCATCTGCGCGACGAAGCGCTTGTCGTATTTCGTAAGATTTGTTTTGGTCGGTCCAAAAAACTGGACCATAGTCATCGACCAAATGCCGTAAATCGGCTACAAACTGATCTTGAGCTTCAGTAGTTTTTATAGCCCCTGACTTAATAGCCCAAAAAAGATCTTCTAGCCCCTCTTGCGAGAGCCCTCCTTTTTTTGGATCAAACAGATTTTGTAGCGTTTCCTCGGATACCGCCTCAAAGGCTTGACGCAACCGGCCATGATAAAACGCACTTGCAGTCTTTCCAGCCTCTCTGAGCATTTTTTCCGAAGGCGCATAAATCTTTTCGTGGATTGCAGCCAGTTGGGCCGTTAGCCTTTTAATGCAGTCTGACCCCGTGATCGCCGCCGGGGCTTGAGCAGCACCGCAGAATAGTGCGAAAGCAAAGAAAATAAAGGTACGGGACAAAGAAAAGTGTTTCACACTCTCTTCTCGGTTTTTTGGTTGGAAATTTAAAGAAAACGAAGCCTTCAACGAGCAAGGCAAAGCACGCTAGAACGAAGGTTGGTTTCTGCTTTTTTAAGGCGCTCGGAAAAATATGCCTAAGGCCGTTCAAGGCAGAAGACTTACAACAACAGCGGCCCTTGTCTGAGAATACCCCTTTTGTCGAAGAGGATGAGATCGGTTTGCAGTAGATCGAGCACGCCAGACTTTGCTGGGTTTTGAAAGATGTAGCGGGCGGTGTTTGCAAGGTCTCTTTCGTATTTTACTGCGCGTGACCAGAGACGTTGTTTCCAGAGTGAGGTGAGAGAAATGCCGTTTAGAGAAAGCGACTTGTTGGTTTTCGCCACTGCTGTTGTGTTTGATTTTGCCCCAACCCTTTCCGCTGCAGCCGTTCGAAGTTTGCCCAGCACTAACTTCGCAATTCTTCCCGCAACACTTCTGTGAAAATTCGCAAAACTTTCACGAGATGGCGTTTTTAGCGCCAGGTGAATGTGATTGCACTCGATCGCCAGTGCCTTAAGTTCGATCTTCCATTTGATCTGCTCTTCTCGGATGACTCGCTTAATCTGTTCGGCGTGCCGTCTTAGCACTGGAAGATGTGATTTCAGAACACAGTGGTTGTATTGCTTGATCGAGATCACTCTTCTCACCTTTCTTTTGGAGTACTTCTTTTCTTTAAGCAAAGTGAGCTGACGTTGATTCGTGAACGAGAGTCGTTTGGGTGCCGATAACGGCGATTGAATTTGTTGTCGCATGGTCTTGCTGCCCTCTTAAAAAGATAGAGCAGCATTTATGCCAGCTATTGGCACTCGATCTTTCGATTAAATGCACGCAGATTGAAATCGAGAGAAAAATCTAATCCAACGCAAAAATCATCGAAGGGCCATGGTAAAGCAAAAGAATTGGAGGCTATTTGAAATACGATGGCAAACTCACGATAGTGAATTGCCTGCTCGCGCGGACAGTAATTTTTGTAAGGGCATGAGGAAATTTTTCAAAAAACTTTCTGGGCTACCACGGACTGTCTAGCAACCATTCGCAGGAAACACGTTCAAAAATTTTTAGTCCCGCTACCGAGAGTTCGCGGCCACGATTGGAAGCAGAAAAAGAGACGAAAGGCCTCATGCGCGTCACCTTGCCTCTAAATCATCGCACCCACCGCCTGCTTTACCAAACACAGCCGCAACCCAGCGGGCGCCGAGAATTCCGACCAAAACAATGCATTTTTTAAGTATATAGAGTGCGGTAGAGTCGCAATCAAATTGATCACGTGATCACGGCCTCCGTCAACGGCCCTCAAGCAAACCACGCCCCCGGCCTTCCCCTCAAGCCGAAACGTTCGGCCCCCCAGCCGGTTTCTGCGGATACTTCTCTCGCAAAGTTTGTCTCGCTTTTCTCAACGCCGGATCAAGGTAATTCCTGTTCCACTGAATCAAATAAGCCTGCCACGACAGCTTTCCCTCGGCGATCCGGTCAAGATCAGCCTCCATCGTCGCAGTGAAGCGGGTATCTACAAGATCAGGAAGCGCGCTCGTCAACGCCTGGTCTGTCGCCATCCCAAGCTCGGTCGGCGCAAGCACAAGTTTCTCAAGCAAGACATACTCTCGTTCTTTCAAAGTCGCGATGGTCGAAGCATAGGTACTGGGCCTTCCAATGCCCTTTCGTTCCATCAACTGAACCAACCGAGGCTCGCTGTAACGCGGAGGCGGAGTCGTGGTGCGCGCTTGAATCGAAACGTTTTTACACTTCAAAACCTGCCCTTGCTTCAACGCCGGAAGCTCTTTGTCTTCTTCAAGATTCTTCCAAAACCGCAAATAACCAGGCTCAAGAACAACCGTCCCTCTTGCGACCCAACGCGTCTGTTGTGCATGAATCACAAGTTTTGTTTTTGAAAGTTTCGCCGCCTTGCACTGAGAGGCGATCGCCCGCTCCCAAATCAACGAATAAAGTTTATGCTGATCTGGCGTCAGAACCGATCTCGTCTTTTCAGGGGTAAAATAGGCCGAAGTAGGCCTGATCGCTTCATGCGCCGCCTGAGCATCGGCCTTCACGCGATATGTAGGGGCTTTTTCAGGCAAAGCTTCAGCAGCGTTCTCACCAAGCCATTGCCTTGCCTCGCTCACGAACTCTGGGCTCAATACCGCGGCATCGGTTCGCATATAGGTGATCAAGCCCTTGCCTTGAATGCCTTCATAAAGCTCTTGAGCGATCTTCATCGTGTGTTTCGGCGAGAATTTAAACTTAGCTCCCGCGACTTGTTGCAACGAACTGGTAATCAGCGGAGCCGGAGGGTTTCTGAATTCTTGCTTCTGCTCAATTTGACTCAAAACATGCTCGTGGTTACGAGCGATCTCAGCAATCCGATTGGCTTCTTGCTCAGATCGCACTCGATTGAGCTCAGGCTCGTCGGCAGATTTTTCGCTCGCCACAGGGGCCTTCTCGGCCGCCGCAGAAGTGCCGCTACCCGGCACAGACCCAGGCGCATTCTCACCCGTCGAGCTCGAACCCTCAGTCGCCGCCTCAGGTTCATAGACCGCCTCAAACCCTTCTGCGTATTTTGCCTTCAAAACCCAATAATTCTCAGGCTTGAAATTCAACCTCTCGCGCTCACGCTCGCAGATCAGATGCAGGGTCGCTGATTGCACGCGCCCGGCGCTTTTTCCACCCGTCGATCGCCAAAGAAGCGGGCTCACTTCAAACCCCACAAGCTTATCAAGGCACTGTCTTGCCCGTTGCGAATCGACCAAAGGCAGATTGATCACGCCTGGGTTTGAGAGCGCTTTCTTGATCGCAGCCTCAGTAATCTGGGTGTAGGTCACGCGCGAATAAGATTTTAAGTTCAGTTGACTCGCAAGATGCCAGGCAATGGCCTCGCCTTCTCGGTCGGGGTCGGTCGCCAAAAAGACATGCCGTGCACCAGCCACGACCTTCTTTAAACGTCCCAGCACCTGTTTGCCTCGATCACCCCGAGGCACATAATGGGTGAAGACCTGGTCGTTCTTAAATTCAAAGCCCAGGCGCTTGGGTCCATCCAAGGCAAGTTCGGTCACATGACCAACGCTTGCTTCGATAACCCAGCCCGGGCCTAAAATTTTTCGGAGAGTTTTGATCTTTCCAGGACTCTCGACAATGAGAACGTTGCTCACGGGTGTTATTAGTGGTGGTGGCGTCCCCCAGCACCGTGGGCATGGCCATGCTCAATTTCTTCCTGGGTCGCAGACCTGATTTCGGTGATCTCAACATCAAAATAAAGATCTTGGCCTGCAAGCGGATGATTTCCGTCAACGGAAACGGCAGCGTCACTCACCTTGGTCACGGTAAATACCGGTGAAGGTTCATCTGCGGCGCCAGCGCGAAACTTCATCCCTACTTCAATGTTTTCGCCCGCTGGAAATTGAGTGCGTGGAACATCAAATACAAGGTTTTTGTCGTGTTCACCATAGGCGTCTTCCGCGCGAACCTCAATGCCCTGTCTCTTATCGCCTGCGCTAAGTAGTTTGATCGCAGATTCGAGGCCAGGAATGATCTGTCCGCTTCCTTCCAAGTAAGTCATCGGGTCGCTGCCAGTAGAAGAATCTAGGGTGGTCCCGGACTTGTTACGAAGAGTGTAATGGAAACTAACTACGCGAGGCTTCATTCAAATCATCTCCTTAAAATATGACATTAATTAGTTTTTACCACCCTAGGTGAAAAGCCTTGGGATGTCACGGAAGGAATATGCTCAAGTTCTTTGAGTACATGGTAAAGATCGCCGTAACTGCGACAATGCATCAGCCGCTGGTGCTCAAAGTAAAGCACATCACAACGCAAGATTTCAACTTTTCGATGGGTGGCGGGAAAATCTAAGAAAACACCGTCTTGGCGGCCTCGTAGGGCATACTCGACTGTGATGATTTCAAAAGGAGGGGCGCCAGAATGAATCGCCCGAGTCACGTCGATGGCGCCGTCGGGAAAAGCCTGGGTATATTGACGGCAAAGCCTAAGGAAAGCGTACTTTCCCTCAAGGCATTGCCGCAATGCTGTATCCTCGAACGAAAAACGGGCGTCTAGCAACTGTGCGACCGCTTCCCAATCACGACGATTCCAAGCCTTATACCAGTCTAAGACGCACTGATTCGAGACCTTTTGCATCAGCGTCATGGGATAAAAAAACCTCGAGACCATAAGAGGCTTTTTTAGGAATCAGGTCAAGGGACCCAAAGTCAATGGCTGCCTTGCCGTTGTTCCCCTTCACAATCGCGCTGCAAGCAAGCGATCGCTTTATTCTGTCTTGGCTTTGGCAGAATGAGGGCACTCGCCTTTTTTGGCGTGCCCCTCGCAGCAATCACTTTTGCCATGCATACAGTGCTTGCCTTGAGCGCAGCTTCCCACTGAACCACACCCGCGGTATTTCGAATAATACCGAGGAGCGCACAGCACGCACACGGTAGCCACTAGCAAGAGCGCCTGCCAGTACTTCGCTGGCTTGAGTTTCGTGAACGCTGTAACAACCTTGTTCCAGGTTAAGAAAAGAAGCCCTGATGCAACCAACCACCATGCAATACAAATCAGAGCACACACGATATAGCACTTCGGCCCGTAGGCGCATGAGTTTGTCATATAAGAGAGATTGTAACCGAGCTTCGGGCAGAAGCAAGCGGCGCTTGATCTCTACTTTTTAGAGCGGACGAATGCTCTGAACCGAGTGGACTTTTCCGGTCTCTTCAACAGTCTCAATGACTTCCATTTCTGGGGTCACGACGATGTTCACGTGATCAGATGAAACGGGACGGCGGTTCACCGAAAGCCGAACACCCCGGCCGAGCAGGGCAGCGAAATCGCTCTCTCGTTGTGGAAGCGTTTGGTAAGGATCCCTGATAACCCCCTGCGCTTCGTTCTTGCCTCCCGGAACAAACGCGCCCGAGTCTGCATAAATCGAAAGGCTGACGTTCTGCCAACCCTGCGTCTGCAACTCTTTGACTTGGGTAAGAACCATGTCAAGCGAGGTCAGGAAAAGGTGAGATTTTGCGATGTTCCCCACACTAAGCAATTTTTGGCGGGAAAATCTCTCTGCGTGCAAAACAAAAACAATGCCTTGCTCGACTCCTTGCACATAGAAAAACGGAACCTCGCTTTCCGGCGAATAAATTGAAGTCAGTTTTTCGCCTTTTCCAACGCTGTAGGCCTCTTTAGGCCTTGAGACAAGTTCCATTAGATTGGTATCGATGCGAAAAGACCTCACGTTTTCGACATTTTCTTGCATCAAAAGGTTGTAAGGCGCCACTGACCGCAGCTCACGGCGTGAGGTTTTCTCTACCCGCGACGCCCCTTCAGCTAGCCTCATCTCCTGGGCGAGAGCGGGCTCGGGGTTCATGACCGGAACGCGCAAAAACCGCTCAGACGGGCTATGCTCAACGATGAGCCGGCCCCCCAGTAAGACATAGAAATTAGACTTGCTCATCAACGGGTCGGCCCCTGGCTTCTGAGCTCCTGGCCAAATCGCAAGCTTTTGCTCGAACAACTTTTGCCCCGTAGCGGCGTCGTAGATATTGGCGAAACGTTCTTGTTGCACTTCTACTTGCTGCCCCGGAGGCAACAAGCCTGGCAGTCCCTCATACCCGACCCCAGGAGGAAGGTCGGCTGACGTTCGCATGCGCAAGCCACCCTCTTCAAGCAGCTCTAAGGCCAAGACTTTTTGATCTGGCCCAATGCCTTCAGCCACGGTTTTTTTCGACTCCGCTTCTCGAACCTGAATGCGCGAGTGGTAGACCGCGATCTGCTCGGGATTGAGCCGTCTCACGGTCACAGGGTTATGGCCGTAGTTCGCGAGAATCTTTGAGAGCGCGTAGGCATTGCCTTGCACAAGAGCCCTTTCACAGACTTCTGAGGACGGCGGAGCCGCATGTGCGGAAAATGAGATCGCGCTGGCCAAAAAAACACCGAAAAACCCGAATTTTTGTGGTGACATAGGGTGCTTTAGGTAGCACATCGACCAATCTGATTCAACAGATTCAATTTAGAGTTTTTCGATGCAAAAGCCCGCCTCAGGCCAAGCTTTCACATATGAATCTGCCGCTTATCCACGGCAAGAGCGGCCTCTTTCACGACCTCAGCTAGTGTGGGATGCGCATGCGTTGAACGAGCGATGTCTTCGGCACTCCCGCCAAACTCCATCACCATCACCGCTTCTGCGATCATGTCTGAAGCCCGAGGCCCCACGATGTGCATGCCAAGAAGACGATCTGTCTTCGAATCTGCGATCACCTTCACAAAACCCTCGACTTCGTCCATCGCCTTGGCCCTACCATTAGCAATGAATGGGAAAGTGCCCACCTTATAAGTCAATCCCTTCGCTTTACATTCGTCTTCGTTTAAACCCACACTCGCAAGCTCAGGCCAAGTGTAAACAATATTGGGGATCGCCTCATAGTTCACGTGGCCGTGTTGACCTGCGATGATCTCAGCGGCTGCAATGCCCTCATCTTCGGCTTTGTGGGCAAGCATCGGCCCGCGAATCAGGTCTCCGATCGCATAAATATTGGGTACTTTCGTGCGAAAGTGCGCATCCACTTCGACTCTGCCTGCCTTGTCTTGGGGGATGCCAATCTCTTTGAGGCCCAAGTTTTGGCTGAACGGACGACGCCCAATCGCAACAAGCACGTACTCGGCCTCAAGCTTGTCTTTCTTTCCTGAGGCATCTTCAACTTCAACCTGCACGGCTTTTCCAGATACCTTGGCTTGAGTGACCTTGGTTGAAAGTTTGAACTCAAGCCCTTGGCGCGTGAGCACTTTCAAGAGCTCTTGGCTTGCTTGTCTGTCTGCAAACGGAACGATGCGGTCTTGAAATTCAACTACCGTCACTTTCGAACCTAGCCTTGACCAGACCGAACCCATCTCTAAACCAATGGCACCACCACCCACGACAATCAAACGCGCAGGTATTTCAGAAAAGGACAAGGCCTCTGTCGAGCTTACAACGCGCTTTCCATCAAAAGGAGCGCTGGGAAGCGGCGTGGGTTCGCTTCCGGTAGCCAAGATGATGTTCTTGGCTGAAAGCTTTTCTTTGGAACCATCTGCTTTCGTGACCTCGACCTCGGTGGAAGAAACAAGCTTGCCCATCCCATGAGCGTGTACGATCTTATTTTTTTTAAAAAGACCCGCAATGCCTTGAGTGAGGCCTGAAACCACCTGATCTTTGCGTTTGAGCATCACACCAAGATCCAGACCCACGTCTTTCACCACAATGCCATGGCGTGAAAGTTTGCCTTTCACGTGAGCGAAGTGTTCGCTTGAGTCGAGCAGCGCTTTCGATGGGATGCATCCGATATTGAGGCAAGTCCCGCCCAGGGTCTTGTCTTTCTCGACGCAAGCCACTTTCATTCCAAGTTGGGCCGCGCGAATGGCGGCAACATAGCCGCCGGGACCCGCCCCGATGACGATCAGGTCGAAGTTTTGTTCTGCCATGGTTTCCTCGCAGATCAAAAGATGCTGCGTTTAAGACTAAAAATCAAGCCCAAGGCTTTGGGGATTCTCGATTCCTTCTTTGACTTTGATAAGGAAGGTCACCGCTTCTTTTCCATCGATGATGCGATGGTCATAAGAAAGCGCGAGGAACATCATCGGACGCACCAAGACCTGCCCATTCACAGCCATCGGGCGCTCTTGAATCTTGTGCATCCCTAAAATTCCACTTTGAGGCGGATTTAAGATCGGTGTTGAAAGCAACGAGCCGTAGACCCCACCATTGCTGATCGTAAACGTACCACCTGAGAGTTCTTTGATCGAGAGCTTACCTTCTCTAGCGCGAAGCGCAAGCGCCCCAATGCCCTTTTCGATCTCGACGAACCCCATCGAGCCTGCGTCACGCAACACGGGAACCACAAGGCCTCGCTCAGTTCCCACGGCGATGCCGACGTCATAATAATCGTGGTAAACGACTTCTTTTCCGTCGATGCGCGCATTCACAGCGGGCACGACCTTAAGTGCCTCAACCACAGCGCGCGTGAAGAATGACATGAAGCTCAGAGCCACGCCGTGCTTGTTCTTGAAGGCATCTTTGTGTTTGTTTCGTACTTCCATCACAGCGGTCATGTCACATTCATTGAAGGTCGTGAGGATCGCTGCCGTGTGTTGCGCTTGAACAAGCCTTTCCGCGATTTTCTGGCGAAGAAGCGTCATCGGGACGCGACGTTCGCGAGCCGCTGCATTGCCAGTGACTTGTTGCACCGGAGGAACGGAAGCTGAAGACGCCACGGCTTTTCCGCCCGACTCTACAAATTGCAAGACATCACCTTTCGTGACTCTGCCGTCTTTTCCCGTGCCTTTGATTTTTGAGGGATCAATGCCGGTTTCACTCACTGCTTTTCTTACTGCGGGAGACATCGAAGCTGAAACTCCCACTGTTGCTAATCCACCACTACCACCCACCGCGCCCGACGCGGCCACTGAAACTTGAGGAGCTGGTCGTGGCGCTTCAGTTTTTACAGCAGAGCTTGCAGTTGCAGTAGCACCCTCTTCGATAGTGCCTAATTTTTCACCTACTTTTACCGTATCCCCTACCGGATGAGAGATGCGAAGAACACCCGTGGCTTCGGCGACAACCTCAACAGTTGCTTTGTCGGATTCGATTTCAAGAATGACCTCGCCATTTTTGACGAGTTCGCCTTCTTGTTTTGCCCAACGTCCAATTCGAACCTCTGTAATCGACTCACCTACGCTCGGTGCTTTGATCTCGTGTTGTTTCACTCTGAGGGGCCCTCCCTTAAGGCCTCATCAATGATGTTCTTCTGCTCTTTTTCGTGGATCTTTGCGGATCCAACGGCTGGAGCCGCTGCGGGTCCTCTTCCAACATAAGACAAGTTTTGCTTGGAAGCCAGCATCGGAGGCAGCCAATCACGAATAAAATTCCATGCACCCATGTTTCGCGGCTCTTCTTGCAACCAAACGATCTCTCGGGTTGAAGAATATTCTTTCAATACGGCCTCTACTTTGTGAGCAGGCCAAGGATAAAGCTGTTCAATGCGAACCACGGCAATGTCATTGATTTTTCGCGCGGTGCGCTCAGCAACCAAGTCATAGTAGACTTTGCCGGTGCAAAAGACCAACTTGCGCGGCTTCTTTGGCTGACTGAGGTCAGGAATGACTTCTTGGAAGCTCCCTCCGCTCAGCTCTTCCAGTGGCGAAACAGCCATGGGATGACGCAGCAAACTCTTGGGCGACATCACCACCAGGGGTTTTCTAAACTCGCGGCGCACCTGACGTCTTAGTGCATGAAAAATTTGAGCAGGTGTCGTGAGATTGCAAACTTGCATATTGTTTCTCGCGCAAAGCTGAAGGAACCGCTCTAACTTTGCACTCGAGTGCTCAGGACCCTGTCCTTCATAACCATGGGGCAAGAGCATCACAAGCCCGCTCATCCTCTGCCACTTGCTCTCGGAACTTGAGATGAATTGATCGATGATCACCTGGGCGCCGTTGGCGAAGTCTCCGAACTGGGCTTCCCAGATCGTCAGTGATCGCGGATCCGCGATCGCATGGCCAAACTCAAACCCAAGCACCCCAGCCTCAGACAACGCACTGTTGATCACCAGGTATTCCGCCTGACCCTCTTTCACGTGGTTCAACGGAACATAAGGTTCGTTCGTCTCGTAGTGGTACACCACAGAATGACGGTGGCTGAACGTGCCTCTTTCCGCATCCTGACCTGACACCCTGACGTGAGTCCCTTCCCAAACCAACGAGCCAAAAGCCAAGGCTTCCGCTGTTCCCCAATCAAGCGCGGTGCCCACTTCCACAAGCTTTGCCCTGCTTTCAAGTTGGCGGATGAGTTTCGGATGGACCTGAAAACCGCTGGGGACCTCGGCTAGTTTTTTCCCGATCGCCTTCAACACTGTCGCATCGACCTTCGTGTCCGCCGTTTTTTGGAAATCTTCGTCTGTCGCGCGGCGAAGTCCCTTCCACGCGCCTTCGAATACTGAGACAAAAGGAGGCTCTTTGCTCGACTTCGCAATCGCATGCGCTGCAGAGAGCTTTTCATTCACCGTATTTAACGTGGATTCGATCTCGTTTGCCGAGAAACCCGACTGAGTCGTCAGCGCTTTTGCGTACACTTCTCTTGGACTCGGATGGTCTTTGATCTTCTTGTACATTACAGGTTGGGTGAAGCTAGGTTCATCACCTTCATTGTGTCCGTATTTGCGGTAACAGAGGAGATCGATCACCACATCACGATGGAATTTCTGCCGAAACTGGGTTGCGAGCTGAGTGACGTAATAGACCGCTTCAGCATCATCCCCATTCACATGGAAAATCGGCGTCTCAAGCATCTTCGCAAGATCTGTGGCGTATGTTGTTGATCTACTGTCGCGAGGAAGCGTGGTGAACCCCACTTGGTTGTTCACAACGATATGAACAGTGCCTCCGGTAGAGTAACCATGAAGCAACGAGAGCTGGATGGTCTCGTAAACAATGCCTTGCCCCGCGAAAGCGGCATCACCATGAATCACGACAGGTACAACGCAAGACTGCGCTTCTTTCAAGGTAGGTCCTTTGAGCCGTTGTTTTGCCCTGGCAACTCCTTCGACCACCGGATTCACGAATTCAAGATGGCTGGGGTTTGAAGCCAGTGAGAGATGCAGGGTATGACCCCGCAACGTCTTATAATCCGCCGAATAACCCATGTGGTATTTGACGTCGCCTTCGCCAGCAGTGGTGTCTGAGAGATAGTTGCCTTCGAATTCAGAAAAAATATACTCGTACTTTTTGCCGAAAACATTCGAGAGCACATTCAGACGGCCGCGGTGAGCCATTCCCATCACCACATCGGTCGCGCCGTGCGCCCCAGCTTCATCGATCAGGCAATCAAGCATTGGGATAAGCGCATCGCCGCCTTCGACCGAGAAACGCTTTTGCGCGACGTAACGGGTGTGCAAAAAGCGCTCAAAGGCCTCAGCTTCGGTGAGCTTTTGCAAAATGCGCTGTTTGGTCTCTCGGTTCAGTTGCGCTTTGTTCTTAGTCGTCTCCATGATCTTCTGGAGCCACTCTCTGGGCAGAGGATCTTGGATGTGGGTGTATTCCACCCCGATCGTGCCGCAATAAGTCTCACGCAAGTGATTCAAGATCTCGCGCAAGGTGGCTGGGCCCGGCAGGCCGATAAGCCTTGCAGCGGTAAATTTCCTGTCTAAATCGTTTTCATTGAGTTCAAACGCCGAAAGCTCGAGAAGAGGGTGAGAGCCTTTGGGTTTTTCAAGCGGATTGATATCCGCCAAAAGAATCCCCAACTCGCGGTAGGTCTGAATCAACTCGCCCACCTTCGCCTCACTATTGACCGCTGAGCTGAGCTGAACAACCGTTGGAGCCGACTGAGGCGCAACATAGGCGATGGTCGGGGCCGAACTCTCTTTAACGGCGGCCGATGGATGATGGCCATTGCCGTTAGCCTGAGAACTCGCCGCACCACCCACATTCTCGCCCGCACTATTCAGCTCCATGCCTTCGAAGAAGTACTTCCAAGACTCATCTACAGAATCTGGGTCTTCAAGATAGCGTAAAAAAAGTTCTTCGATATAGTCTGCGTTCTCGGCCTTGAGGTAATTCAGCTTTTTTTGCATAAGTTTTCCAGGTGAAGTAACTATTAGCTTTTATTCATCAAATCTTCAGCTCTAAAAAATTCAAAACCAAACATAACTAATTCGGTCAAATAATCTATTCCGCTCGAGCAAGGCCGCTTCAAAAACAAAGTTTGCTCTTCCCCATCTGTCGCCTTCTCTTGAGTTCGTCTAAAAAAGACGAATCCCTTAGGGAAAGTCCCTCTTAAACACCCGGCAAATCTGACCGGGTTGAACTTTTCTCAAAGCCTCGCCTTGCCAGGGCGCTTCACCCTGATTAAAAGTGGGTCACTATGCTTACCCACTACAAGATCATCAACCCAGCGACCGAGCAAACCCTGCAAGAAATCGACTGCGATAACGAACCTGGGATACAAAAAAAATTCGAACGCGCACGCATGGCCCAAGAACACTGGTCAGCGCGCTCACTGAACGAGCGCATCGCGGTCTTGCACCGTTTTTGGCAACTGCTCGAGGTCGAACGAGACTCACTTGCTGAGACTCTCACCGCCGAAGTGGGAAAACCGCTGCAGCAGTCGATCAATGAAATCAATGGCGCCCGTTCCAGGATCAGCTTTTTTGTCGAGAATTCTGAAAAATTCCTCTCAACCGAAACCGTCTTTGAAGCGCAAGACCGGGTTGAACGCATTGCGTATGAACCACTCGGAGTCGTTGCGATCATCTCAGCTTGGAATTACCCCTACCTTGTCGGCGTCAACGCGATCGTTCCCGCTCTGATCGCAGGCAATGCGGTGCTCTACAAACCTTCAGAATTTGCCACCCTTACTGGTTTGAGAATCTCAGAACTGCTTCACAGGGCCGGCATCCCGAAAGACGTCTTTGCTGAAGTGCTTGGAGACGGAGGCCAAGGCGCTGCGCTCACCAAACTCGCGCTCGATGGCTTTTTCTTCACCGGTTCTGTGCGCACTGGCGAGCGCATTCGCTCTGCGATTTCAAATCGTTTTGTAGCTGCCGGATTTGAACTCGGTGGCAAAGATCCCGTTTATGTTTGTGAAGACGTCGACCTCGACAAAGTGGTGCCGGCGGTAGCAGACGGGGTTTTCTACAATAATGGGCAGAGCTGCTGTTCCGTCGAACGAATTTATGTCCACGAAACTCTCTACGATCGGTTCGTCGCCTCTTTTGTCGATGAAGTCAGAAATTACAAGATGGGAGACCCAAGAGAGCCTGGGGTTTATTTAGGGCCTCTCACGAGAAATGCCCAGCGCGATATCTTGCGCCATCAGGTAGAAGACGCTCTTTCAAAGGGCGCGAAACTTCTCTTGGGAGGACGACCGGTCGCGGGTTCAGGATATTACTTTGAACCCACCGTGCTTGCGAATGTCGGCCATTCGATGCTGGTGATGAAAGAAGAAAGTTTTGGGCCGATCATCGGAATCCAAAAAGTCCGTGACGACCACGAGGCCCTTGGTCTTATAAATGACACCGAGTACGGACTGACTGCAGGCATTTACACGCGTGACGAGAAACGAGCGCTCAAATTGCTTGGCAAGGTCAACGCTGGAAGCGCTTACTGGAACTGCTGTGACAGGCTCAGTCCTTACCTTCCCTGGAGCGGGCGCAAGAACTCAGGCCTTGGCAGCACGCTCTCGCACGTTGGGATTCGCTCTTTTGCAAGGCCTAAGGCGTATCATTTGATTCAGGCTTGAGAACAGCTTGCGCCTTCGGGAATTGAATTGGGCTCTCGGGAAAAAAATCATTGAATGTTTTTGTAACGCCCAAGTAGTGTGCTTCTTGTTTTTCTGAGGCGCTCTGTTCGATGGGGTAATGTTTTGAACCCGGCTCGATTGCTACGCTTCCTTCAGTAGTGAGCCTAAACTTGCCAATGCTCAACACGGGCTCGGCAAGCGCCAGCGAAAATTCAGGCACCGCATCAGCGGCATCGTTTAGCGGCACGGCCTTGAATTCACCTGATCTTAAAACCACATAGGCGTAAGTCTTATTTTTTTCAAAAAGCTTTGCCTGGCCGGGCGTGAAATCTTTAGCCACGTAATCAGAAAGCAGGTTTAGGTTCCCATCTTGGTCGATCTGAATCCCGTACTCCACGTTCTCATCTTCGACCAACGCGCCCAGTGGCCTTTGAGGAATGTCTTTGGGTTCGATCTTTTCAATCGTAAGCCTTCCGGGGCGTCTGAAATAGGTCGACCCGTCAAAACGCTCGTTCGGGAAACGCCCTCCGTGAAATGCGCTCATCGACCGCAACGCGAGCTTGCCCTCTAAACCACCCTGATCGATGCTCACGACCTCACGCGCGGTGAGTGCGCGCTGAGCCTTGGTTTGGCCGTCTGACGAGAGAATCTCGGCAAGCAAATAAAGTTTGTTTTCATGCACCGCGAGTTCAACAACCCGTCCGAATTTCTTCTCGCCTTGTTTGCCTTCACGAAATTGAAAGTAAGGCGCCCACGACAGCCCTAAGGCTTCGTTGCGCATAAGATAAGGGGCCGAAGGCTCGCTATCATTTGCAGCAGAAAAAATCCTCAGCCCTGTGGCTCCGAAAAAACGCTTGGCTTGGATGCGTCTTGCCAACCAATGCAATTTCTTTATGGGCTTGACGTCGCGAGGCGGGAGTTGCTCTGGATCCTTTGAGGGATCTTGCGTCTTTTTTCCGGCAAGTTGTTTGCCTGGTTCCGAGAGCTTGCGTTTGAGCGCGTTTTCGAGCGGTCTTCCATGCACTTCCCGGTAAAAAGAGCTGTCAACAGCGATGTCGATTTCTTCTTCGATCACGCTGCCCTTTTCATCGCGGGCAAACCCCTCTTCTTCGGGATGTGCTTGAGAAGAATTCGGTCGTTTGTTTTCAACTTCCACCACCTCGGTGATTGCCGTGCGTTCATCATCAAAGTCATCAAGGTAACTCTCATCGGGAAGGGGCGGCGGCGCGTGTTTTTCGGTGAGGATGTCTTTGTCGTCTATCGCGACGTGCTCTTCCTCAATGTGTCGTCGGAATCTTTGCTCGCCAATGGAGGAATCTGGTCGCAAGCGTTTTGTTTTCGCGGCCGTGAGAATCTCTGCATGCGTCAGGTAGTGCAACCGAATGCGATCATCATCTCCCCTGGTTTTCACCAAGACTTGCGTCTCAAGGTGGTTTTTGGGATTCCACGTGATCGCATCGACGTAGCCAAAGTGGTAGTGGTCAGGATCCCACCGCGGCTTGAAAAGAAAGACGGTACCTCGCTTCAAGAGAAGATCAACTTTTTCCTCTCCTGACCTCACGGCAACCATCAATCTATTTTGCGAAGGCGGCCCCCACCGATAGACCATCATCCATTTCCCCTTGCGATACGATTTCGAGTCAGCGCGCTCTCGGTCGATTTTCACAGGTGAGTTCACTTGAGTGGGCTCAGTGATCTGAGGAACGCTCGCTGCGAGGTCGGTTTGAATCGACTCGGCTGCAGGGTCGGTGGAAAAAGTCGCATCAAAGATCTTAGCGCTCTTGAGTTCAGCGTCTTGAGATCCTAACTTCTGGTGGTCTTCGGCGGCCTCAAGGAAGAGTTCGTTGTGAGACTGGTCGCCCGCGACTTCATTTTTCATGGCATCGCTTTGATTACGTGCAAGCGCACGGCGCACTTGAGTCGATAACCGAATGATTCGAGAGGTCACAGGGGAAATGCATTTCCTTTGCACGAGCTTGACTTTGTCGAGAGAACCAGGTTCTGGGTTATCCGCGGCATGCGCGTTATGAGTACAGCAAAAGAGCGAGAAAACCGCGACAATCATGCACATTAACAAAGCAGATGTTGGAACCACGGCAGTGGCCGACCCTACTATTAGAGCTTGGGTCGAAATCACGGCAAAACTTGCCGAGCCTTTCGACCTCGCCACGCTTTTGGGCGCCTCTGCGAGCTGATTGAAGGCGGTTTTGTGCACACAAACACTCATGCTCGTCTTTTCGACGGTTCACGAGAGTAGCTTGAGTACAACCCCACCACGAACGAACGGCTCAGAATCAAGCCTGGTGAAGAACTGGGTCGCAAGACCTAGAACCTATCCCAACAACCCCCGCTACCACTTCGAACTGCGAAGCAGGGCACTTGCATCAATGAAAATCAACGCACATTGACCTTTTGGGGCATGTACCCCGTACCCGAAAGACTATTCCCCATTTCAACAATGTACGGGGTGAAATAACGCGCAGAAAAAATCCATGCCAGAATGGTGCTCTTAGCCACGAAAAAATGGTCACGAGACGGGTCAAATACTCTTGCAACGACATCGCCGCGGAACTCATTGTTGCTGATAAGGTATTTATCCTTAGTCAAACCATTTGAATACATCAGCCCAACCGTATTGCCATCATAGGGTACAAATGTATTCAGAGGCTTGAGCTCAGATGCGGATGAGGCCCCGATCACCAAGCGTGCAATGGTGTGTTTCGAACCTTTCCATTTGAGGTTCACTTGATGTTGGTCTACCAAGGCTTTGGGGCTAGCAAAGCCTGAAAACGCCCTGCCATTGATCGCCACCGACTGCAATTGATACAAAGTCTTCAACAACTTGCTATTGGTTGAGATCTCGTTGATGAAATAAACAGGGACCGACGCATTTCTTGGATCTTGAACGACGATCCCCGCATAACCCACATTATAGCCACCACCCTTCAGCCCCTTTAATGTGTGCCACGTCACACTTTTCTCGGAATAAGAGTCAAATTCAAATCCCGCGAAAGTTTTGCCTGGCTGAGCCTCAAACGCTTTGAGCGAATATTCTTTCAAATACGCATTAGCTGCATTGATGTCTAAAAAACCTCTAATCGCCACGAATGAAAGGCCTGCGTCAGTTGAAAATGCCTTTGCACGAGTATCGTTCGCCGATGCCGTAAAACTTAAGAAAAAGAAAACCCAAGAGACCGCTAATTTTTTGATCATTATTTTTCCCCTTATTCCCCTTGCTCACCAACTAACGGAGCGCAGTCTATTTTTGTTTCATCTTTAGTCAACAGTGGTGAATAGAGAGGAAATATTTTTACAAGGGTCTTGTGGACCGAGCGGACTACTTTACGCAAAGC
>JBFMCE010000011.1:0-49660 GCA_040754655.1 Bdellovibrionota bacterium
CTGTGATGACCGGAATGCCGGGAGAGACGGATGAAACCGCGATGGAGACGGGCAGGTTTCTGGGAGACATGGCCCGCATGCAGGGCACGCCTCCGGCAGAACTAGGCATGGGCGCTTTTTATGCGCTGCCTTTGCCAGGAACGCCGCTCTATCAATATGGCCAGCAGGTGGGCATGATCGGCCGTACAGTCGATGAGGAAGAGAAGTATCTTGAAGCGATTTCAGATTGCCCGTCGAATAAGACGAATTACATCAATCTAAATGGCGCTAGCCTTAAAACAGCCTTGTTTTGGGACATCCTGATCATGTGCGAAGCCACCCGTACTTATTTCGCCAAACCTCTTGGAAACGATTTTATTCGGCACATCGGAATGAACTTTGAAAGAGGCAAGATCGACAACACTGTGCACGGCGAGCAGAACGAAGCCGAGTTCAATGAAGCCAAATACCAGATCAGCAAACATTATCCTGCGATGGGTTCAGTGGCTTATCGCGAGTTTTTGAAGACCCGCGACGGAAATGGCGTCAAACAGCTTCTCGACAGCTTGAGCTTCTTGAAAACCATTCGGTTTTATCTCGCCCTCATACTGACTCGATGGGCGACCATCATTAACACGAAACTTGCGACGAGCCCGGTGGCGCAGAAGATTCCGCGTTGGATTCTCTATCCGGTGATGCGCAATATGAACTATTTGCAATTCGTCATTTGGGGCCTTGTGAGAAAAGCGATTGAAATGACGGGAAGGCGGGTAAAATCCCGGAGCCTGTTCAATTATTCTATTTTCCCCAAGCCGATCACCTCTGAGTTTCTCTCTGGTTTTCAGCACAGGATTGAGCGGTCTCTGAGAAATGTCGTGGCCATCAATCGCGATAATAGCTTTCGGCCTCAAAGCTCAAGCGAGTTCAATCAAGACCTCTTGAACCAGGGGCGATAAACCATCTCTTTGATTTTATGTTTGAGTCTAGAAAGTCGTTTGTTTGAAGCTTTGTCGTTGCTGAACCAAAGCCATGTTTCACGTAAAGCATCTTCCAAGCGGGTGTACTTTAGGTTCAAATCGCGTTGAATAAGATCGTTTCTTGCGATCAAGTCGTAGTCAAGCCAGGGCAGGGCAAGGTCATGAGGGGCGCCCTTGTCCAACGCAATGGTCTTGGCCTTGAATCCTGTGGTCTTCGCGCAAAGCTCAACGAACTGAGAGATCGAGACTGGTTCATTGCAAGCGATGTTGTAAGTCTTGCCCCAAGTGAGTTTTTTTTCGATCGTCAAGCCAATCGCAGAAACGAAATCACCCACGTAGAGAAAATTGATCCGGGCCAGGTTGTCTTTTCGCACAAGGATCGGCATCGCGTTCAGCAGCCGCAAAAAAACATGTCCGGCGTGCGCGGCATCGTAGGGGCCAAATACGCCTTGCGGGCGAAAGACCGTCGTCGGGAAACGAAAACGCTCCCACGCGTCTAAGAGCAGGTCTTCCACTAAAGACTTGTCTCCCCCGTAGGTGTTCGGTTCGTGCGTTCGAGGGCTTTGCTCGTCGTAAGGAGAGGGCGGAGGGGTTCGGTAAACCGACGAGGTGCTGCAAAAAAGATAATGTCCGATCTGGTCGCGATAACGTTCAAGGATGGGTTTGACGTGTTTGGGTGAATACCCGCTCAGGTCGACTACCGCGTCATAGTTCTTCTTAGAAAAAAATGCTTCCAAAGATTTTGGGTCGTTTCGGTCCCCAAGCACATGCTCAAGGTTGAGGCGGGTCGGCGCTTTGGTGATGCCGCGGTTGAACAAGGTGACTTTATAACCATCTTTGATCAGCTTTTGAGCCAAGTGATAGCCGATGAACCGCGATCCACCGAGAACGCCAACGTGTTTCATGTGGATGCTAGGATGCACTTTCCGATTTCAAGGGCCTTCTTCCGATCTCCTTCGGGCGTCACATGCACCATGTCCAGGAAGAAACTTTCCTCTGAGGCCGTCTTGTCTAAATCCACAAGCGGAGCGTTTTGTTCCGAGGCGATTTGCCGGAGGAGCGCATTGACTTCGATCATGTGCCGCTTGATCGCAAGGTGCGTGGGATCATCGTAGTTTTGAGAAAAAGGCATCGTCGTCAAAATGACTTTTGAACCTTCGACTTTGGCTAAGTTGATGATGGTCTCGATGTTTCGTCGAAAAATAGCGAGCTCTTTGGGATCATAAGTGAGAGCCTTGCCTTTTTTCTGTAAGATCTGGCTGTATTTGTCGGCGGCTTCCGGAAAATCTCCGAACTTCGGCAGGAGCCGGTAAATAGCCTGTACGCGCAGCCTCAAGAATCGATAAACGACCGAAAAATGAATGAGATACCGGTCTGGGGCTCCTCGGTAATGCCAAGGCACGAAAGCATGCGCTCCGTCTCCGCGCCAAGAAGGGTAGCCTCTGTACTTGTGGTCATTGACATTGTGGTGGATGACCACGATGTGAGGTTTGAAATCTCTCACGTTTAATACGTAATTCACGACGCTATGAATGGTGGTCCACCAAGAGAGCCCGAAGTTCAGCACCTGAAACTTCTTCTCTGGCGCGGTCTTTCTCAGCTCCTCTTCCAGCAGCGCCGGATACCCGTACTCCGTCGTTGAACCCCCGAGGCAAGCGATGCGTATCGTTTCTTGAGGCCGAGGGATGTCGCTCGCTGATATTCCGACAAACCCGTAGTCTCCGTATGCGCGCCGTCGTTGAAAACCCGCGGGTTTGCCGATGCGGCCGGTAAATTGCAGGAAAGGGTGCGCTTGGATGCGAGTTTCCAGCGGGTCGCCGTAGCAGGAAAGGTCAATCCACTTCAGTTTGAAGTCGCCAAGCTTTTTGGGAAACAACCTTGCTGCAAGGCAGATGGCGATTCGCGCGGAAATTTCTAAGGCAAAAAAACTGACGAGCAACGTCCAGAGAAGTTTTAGCTCGCCCCGTTCCTCAAGAAAACCTGGAGCTACGATCAGATACGCCGAAAACACGATGACCGCCAATGCGATCAGGTAGTGGATGAGATACTTTCGCCTGGTGTTGTAATTCTCGAGTTTCAATAAGGGTAGGAAAAGGGGCGGGAGATAGAGCACTCCTGCCAGCAGCGGAAGTGTTTTAAGAAAGAAATCGTTCAACATAAGGTTCAGAAGAGCGGATAAATATCATCAGAAGCGCCGCCTAATCCGCCTTTAGAGCCCTTTTTCGAAGTAAATGCTTTCTTCCCGTTGGAGGATCCTCCAGCACGTTTTGAAAAATAGACTTCTAAAAACAAGGTTGCGATCGACTTCAACACCGAGACGATGTTTTTGATCTTGAATGCTTTTGTTTCCCCGTTGATGCGAGGTTGCACGACCATGGGAACCTGGCAGTAAGTATATCCATTTTTGAGGAGCCGAACCAGTATTTCGGCAGCGAACGCAAAACCAGGAGAGAGCGACTCTGCATTTACGGCCTTCGTTGGAAACACGTTGTGGCCATTGTAATATTTGAGATCAAGCCGGAACAAAAGGTTCATCAATTTTACAAATGAAGTCGAGAGCAATCGGCGAGGAAAACTTCGAACTTCGGAATTCGCGATATATGGGACTACGACATCGTATTCGCCCGTTCGAGAAAGGATCTTTCCAAGTTCTATCCGGCCAATGCAGTTGTCGCCGCAAACCATGACCGAGTAAGACATCTTCGCATTGAGCAAGCCTTCTCGAAAGGCGCCTCCGAAACCGAGGTTCACTTTGTTGTCGATGATTCGAACCTGAGGTCGGCCTTCAGCGTATTTTTTTGCGACCGCCAAGGTGTTGTCCGACGAGCAGTCATTGACCACGATGATTTCATATCCATCGGGCAAGTCTTTACAGGCTGCCACTACATGGTCTAAAGCAGCCTCAAGGTTTTGCTCTTCATTGTAGGAAGGCACGATCACGCTGATGGATCGATTCAAGGGTTCGTGCTTTTCTGTAGCGTCAGGACGGTTCATAGATATTGATTGGATACCATTGTTTTAATGAATCAAAAAAGGGATTGTCAAATATTCTGCTTAAATGCTAGCTTTTACAAATTAAATCTTTATGGGTGAGCTCAATCTTCTCGACCTTTATCCCAAAGCAAAGCGCGATCTCAATGCCCGCCAAGCCGCTACCCCAGAGGACCGACGCATTGCTAAGCAGTTTGGTATGGAATACTTTGATGGCACTCGCAATCAAGGGTATGGCGGCTATCGTTACGACGGTCGGTGGAAGCCCATCGTACGTCGATTTCAAGAACATTACGGATTAACTTCGAATTCAAGGGTTCTTGATGTGGGCTGCGCTAAGGGATTCATGCTCCATGATTTCTATGAGGCGATTCCTGGGATCAGTTTGGCAGGAATCGATGTTTCTCAGTATGCCCTTGATACGGCCATGCCCAGTGTTCGCCCATTCTTAACGATTGGAAATGCCAAAGAAATCCCATTCGAAGACAAGTCCTTTGATCTCGTGATCGCAATCAATTCCATTCACAATCTTGAAATTGAGGATTTGAAGCAATCGCTTCGAGAAATCAACCGAGTGAGCCGGGGAAATGCTTTCGTTGTCGTAGATGCTTATCGCAGTGACGAAGAGCGAGAGGCGATCTTGCGGTGGAACTTGACTGCTGCGACCTACCTTCATGTGGACGAGTGGAAGGCGGTTTTCGCGGAAACGGGTTATAAGGGCGATTATTACTGGTTTATTCCTTAGATGGACAAGGGAAGCCAGGGCCTCCGAGTAGTCAGCTCAGTATTCATCTTGAGAAACGACGGCGCTGCTCTCTTACAACATCGAGACGATAAGCCAGGACTGCGCCATGCTGGCAAATGGACTGTGCCTGGCGGCCATTGCGAGCCCGGAGAGCTGATAGAGGCTTGTGCCCGGCGGGAAGTCTTGGAAGAGACTGGTTATGTCTGCGGCAAGCTCGAACTTCTCGCCAAAGGCGTCATTTTTGATCATGGTGACGGGGAATCTTATTATTTGGCGCTTTTTTGGACCCAGTACGATGGGGTACAGCCCTATCAGTGTTTTGAGGGCCAAGATTTGAGGTTCATCGCTAGGGAAGGCGCCAGTCATTATCCAGTAATTGATTTTTTAATGCCCTATTGGGATAGTGCTTTAGAAAGAATGAGGCAAGCATGCAATCAGTCCCTTATTTGAATTTGGGCAAAGAGACTTCTTTATTGAAAGAAGAGCTCATGAAGGTCGTGGGCGAAGTTCTTGAAAGCGGGATGTATATCCTGGGACCTCAGGTCTCGTCTTTTGAAAGAGAGTTCGCGGCTTATTGTGGTTCTGAGTTCTCTCTTGGCGTCGATAACGGCACGACGGCGTTGTTATTAACGATGCGGGCGTGGGGGCTTGGTGAAAATGATGAAGTCATTACCGCGCCAAACTCTTTTATCGCTTCCGCTTCATCAGTAGCTCTTGCAGGCGCCAGGCCCGTATTTGCGGATATTGGCCCAGATTTGAATCTCGACCCTGAGAAGGTTGAAGCGGCGATCACACCCAGAACCCGTGCGATTATGCCGGTGCATCTCACGGGCCGTCCGGCGAAGATGGAGGCGCTTCTTGATATCGCTCGGCGACACCGTCTTTTCGTTCTTGAAGATGCAGCTCAAGCAGTAGGCGCCAAGATCGACGGAAAAAAAGTCGGCAGCTTTGGCGATGCCTCCTCGTTTAGCCTTCACCCAATGAAAAATCTCCATGCCTTTGGCGATGGGGGAATGATTACGCTGAATAGCCGGCAACTTTATGAAACCCTGATCCAAGCGCGAAACCATGGGTTGAAGAACCGGAATGAATGCGATTATTGGAGCTACAATTGCCGCCTTGATGAATTGCAGGCCGCCCTGCTGCGGGTGCAGCTCAAGCACCTGGACCAGCAAACCGAAGAACGGCGAAAGCTCGCGTTTCGTTATCACAAGTTACTGAAACCTTACGGAGCGGTGCCGGAAGAGGGACCCCAAGAATTTTGCGTTTACCAAACCTATGTCATCCAGGTTGAGCGACGAGACGAGCTTTTGAAGTTTTTGAATGACCGTGGCGTTGAGGCGCGCATCCATTACCCGATTCCGATTCACTTGCAACCTGCGGCGAGGTCGTTAGGGTATTCTGCAAAAGATTTTCCGGAAACGATGAGAGCCGCTTCACGCATCCTCAGCTTGCCTTTGTATCCAAGCCTTGCGTTTGAACAACAAGATTGGATAGCTCAGTTATTCAAGGAGTTCTATGGGCGATAGAAATAAGAACCAAGACTTGATCCGCTCTCTGTACGCGTCAGCTCTTCGCATTCGAATGGTCGAAGACGCGATCGCGAAAGAATATCCCAAGGGCGAAATGAAAACTCCGATTCACTTGTATACAGGTGAAGAAGCGATTGCAGCCGGAGTTTGCGCGGCCCTCACCAAAGAAGACGTGGTTTACGCTTATTATCGTTCACATGGATGGTATCTGGCCAAAGGCGGAAATCTCAATCGAATGATCGATGAGCTCTTTGGAAAAGCCACAGGTTGCAGCAAAGGCTACGGCGGCTCAATGCATTTGATTGATCTTGATGTGGGCTTTCAGGGCACCACGGCGCTTGTGGCGGGCGCGATGCCTCATGCGGTTGGGGCGGCTTTTACGATGAAGTACAAAAAGCAGCACCATGTCGCGATTTCAGCGTTTGGCGATGCGGCGACTGAAGAAGGGCTGTTTCAAGAATCGTTGATGTTCGCGAGTCTTCGCAAGCTTCCAGCGATTTTCATTTGCGAGAACAACGGTCTTGCTACGAACACATTGATTCAATACCGTCAGCCTGATTATCCAATATACAAAAGAGCCGCAGGATTTGGCCTGGAATCAGTGCAAGTAGACGGAAATGACGCTGTAGCCGTCTATGAAGCGATGAATGAGGCGGTGATCAGGGCGCGAGAAGGCGGGGGGCCGACCTTTATCGAGTGCCTGACTTATCGGGTGCTTGAGCATTGTGGCCCGAACTCAGACGTGTCGCTGGGCTTTCGAACCCAGGAAGAGGTCGATGCTTGGAAAAAGCGCGACCCCATCGTTCGATTAGAGCAACACATTGACGCCGAAACCAAAGCACAACTGATTGAACAAAACCAACGAGAGATTCAGGTCGCTTTCGAAGGGGCTAGGCGCGCTCCGTTTCCGACGTCCCTTATCCCGGAGGGTTATCAATGCCTGTGATGAAATTTACCGAAGCGATCCGTGATGCATATGCCGAAACGATGAGAGCTTATCCAGAAGTCTTCCTGGTTGGCGTCGGGATCATCGATCCGAAGGCGGTTTTTGGAACTTTAGATGGCCTTCACAAGGAATTCGGGGATGAACGGGTCGTCGAAGGACCTCTGGCTGAGCAAATGCTCACCGGGTTCACCTTCAGCGCCGCAACGCTTGGCTTGCGCCCGGTCTTGATCCACCACCGAGTGGATTTTTTGCCTCTGACCTTCGATCAAATAGCGAACCACATGGGCAAATGGAGCTACATGTTCGGAGCCCAGCAGAAGGTCTCGTGCGTTGTTCGTGGAATCGTCGGTCGAGGTTGGGGCAATGGCCCTCAACACACCCAGAGCTTGCACGGTTTTTCGGCATCGATTCCCGGGGTGAAAGTCGTGGTTCCGGCCAATGCCGAAGACGCAAAAGGGCTGATGGTCTCAGCGATCCTCGATGACGAACCTGTGATTTACATCGACCACCGTTGGCTTCACAGCGATGCGGGCGAGGTTCCGGCGGGTCTGTTTCAGATTCCGATTGGCAAGGCCCATGTCATGCGTGAAGGCAAAGATCTCACGTTGGTTGCAGTGGGACCGATGGTCCAAGAGTCGATGGTGGCGGCGGAGAAACTGGCAGCAACAGGAAAATCCATCGAGGTCATCAATCTTCGCACGGTTCGTCCGATTGATTTCGACACGATCATCGCGTCGGTTGAGAAGACGGGGCATTTGGTCGTCGCGGATTCGGATTGGCCGCACTTCGGCGTAGCCTCGGCGATCATCAATCAAGTGGCGCAGAAGGCCTTTGGGGCACTGAAAAAAGCGCCGTCTTCGGTCACATGGCCTAACCATCCCGTGCCAGCAAGCTACGGGATCGAACCTTCGTACTATCCGATGGCAAAACAAGTGATCGATGCCGTTTCCCTCGTTCTTTCAGGGGAAACTAATGGGATTCACCATGTGAGCAAAACAGAAAAATCTCATTCAGGAACTCACTCAGGCCCGTTTTAGTATGTTGGCTAGCTTTTTAGCTGCTGCGACGGCTTTCATCGTATTCATCTTCGTTACTGCGCTTGAGTGGCGAGTTTTTAAAGTTCGCGCCCGTTTGGGTGTGATGCTAGTGAACTTGGTGGTTTCTTCTGCGCTTATACCGCTTCTTCTGCCTTGGTTTTTGAAGCAACCTGTAGTGAATGCAATCCCCGGTCAGTTGCAGCTGGCATTGATAGCGACATTCGTTTTCGTGTTTTTGGGGTATCTCTATCTGCAATTCTTTGGAGTCATCGAAGGGAGCATTACCCTGCGATCGTTGATTTTTTTTCGAAAAGCTCCAGAACAAACATTGCCTTTATCTCGGTACAAAGAATTTCAACCTTTTGACCGCATCATCCAAGAGAAGGTCGAGTTGATGCCGAAGATGGGATTAGCAGCCCTTTCTAAACGTTCGGGAAACACGGTCTTAACCAGCATGCCAAAAGGACGCTTCATGGGCGCATTGTTGTTTAGGGCAAAGAACCTTTTTGGATGGGGTCAATACTGATGGATGCCATAGATGCCTGTTGGACGCTAGCGCTTGCGGCTCTTCTTCTGGGAGTGGCCGCGCATGTGGCTGTCTTGACGTTCTTGCGGCCAAAGGATCCGTTCATTTTCATCAATCGGGCGATGGTGGTTCTCGCGGTGGCTGTTTTCTGCGGGGCTTTGTTTTTTTTCCCGCAAATGAGTCGAGGATGGTGGCAAGAAGACCCTCCGTATTGGAAATCTTTGGCGCAATCCTTCGGCATATTGGCGTTTCTTTTTTTGCCCTTTTTGTCGTTTTACGGGATTGTCGAGCATGCGGTGCGCGCGAGAATCTTGATCGAGCTCTATTGTTCAAGGGAAGGCTTGGCCCTTTCAGATCTTCTGAGGCAATTTGACCCAAATGTAGAAACACTAAGGCGTCTTGACGAGCTCGTGACTGGGGGGTTTTTGACTCGCCATGAAGAGACTTTTCAGCTGACTTTAAAGGGGAAGAGAATGGCTGATCTTGCTTTGATTTGCAGGTCGGTTTTCAAATTATGATGAATACTGAAGAGAATAGAAGCTTGGGAAGTCTTGTTGAAACTTTTCTGGCGTGCAACCAGTGTCACGGGCCTGTTCGGTTAGAGGCCAGCAAGATCATTTGTGGCAAAGAGGGCTGCGCTTCACTAGCGCTTTCAGAGGGGGGAGTCGTTTTGACCGAAAACAGGGTCGAACGTTCTTTCTTCGACGATAAGCATGAAATCATGCATGCCGGAAACGAGGGTGAAGAGACGAAGCGACTGTTTTATCAACGGCAGGCGAAATATGCGGAGTCTTTTTTTGCTCCGGGGAAAACGGTCTTAGATGTGGGCTGTGGCCCGGCTTTCTCGTACGAGAAGAAGAGCGGCACTCTTTTCATCGGTCTCGATTATTCTTTAGAGTCGATTCGGGCCAACAAGTCCGCTGACCTCAAGGTGCATGGTTCGGCTGCGGCGTTGCCGTTGAAAGAAGATTCAGTTGATACGATTATTTGTTTTTACTCCATTCACCACATGGTCGGAAAGAAACTCGCGGAAAATCGAAAGATCGTTGAGAGCGCGTTTGCCGAATTTGGCCGCGTCATACGCCCGGGCGGAGATCTGGTTATCTTTGAGGTGACGCCGTGGTGGCCATTTGGAATAGCTGAGAAAGTGGTTTGGAACGCAGCAAGGCAAAAGCTCGGAAAGAAATTAGACATGTTTTTTTGGCCAAAGACCGAACTGATCAGGCTAGGGGAGAAGCATTTTCCGGAAGCCAAATTCAACAGGAAACGATTTGACGTTTCTCCATTTTACCCCGTTTATCCGGCGATCGCCTTGCCTAAACTTAAAGTTCCCCGGTTCTTGTATCCTTTTGATGTCTGTGCGTACCATTGGCATTTTTGAGGGCCATGAGAATGGGTGTTCAGGCATCTTTGAGAAAACTGATAATGAAGATCGGGGAGAAGTCTTCTTTCTTTGTTTTCAGTACTGGCGAGTCGACGATAGGAAACACGGCTGAAGAAATTTATTACGCTCTCATCCACGCGCGCCGCAGCGGCAAGAAACTGCTTTTATTAAGGCGCTACTCGTTGTTTGGACTGCCCCAAATCGCGAATACTGAGATTTTTAAGTTGGACAGCCCGCATTTCCTAGGGCGTGGCCGACAGATTCTGGAAATCACAGGCAACCTTTTAATTTCGGCTTTGTTTGGCCACCTGCCGGCGCTCTGGCGTTATGTCGCCGTCAACCTTGAAAGACTTGCCCGGTTTGCGGCGTCTGGATTGGCTTACGTCTTTGGTGGTCAGCGGCGCTCACGACCGCGTTTCGTCTATCGCCGTTATAGACATTTATTTTTTACGCCGAACTTTGGTTTGGAACTCCTTTGGAACCCTTCGCTCTCAAAAACCTTTTCTTGGGAAACCGTTCGTTCGTATGAGTGGGGGAAACAAATCCACCAACCCCTGTCAGTGGCTATCCGCGCGAAAAAAGCGGTTCGGGCACGGAGCGCGCTTCAAAGAATGGGAATTGAACGAGGGAGAGACTGGTACGTTTGTTGGCACGTGAGAGAGGGAGGATTTCGTTCTGACAAGAACAGCCCAAGAAACGGCGATATCATGCTCTCGGTCAAAGCCATGCAGGCCATTGTTCAAGCGGGCGGTTGGGTTGTGCGGCTTGGCGACAAGACGATGACTCGTCTGCCAAAGCTTGAGCGTGTGATCGATTATCCGTTTTCAGAGTTCAAGTCGGAGCTCATGGATCTGTACTTGATCCAGAACTGCCGATTCTATGTGGGCATGCCCTCAGGCCCCATTGATATCGCCCATTTGTTCCAAAAACAGACGCTCTCGATAGGGTCAACCGAAACCGTGATGACCCCGACTCCGCGCAAGAACACGTTGGCGATCAAGAAGCATGTTTACTCAAGACAAAAACAAAGATTCCTTTCGCTCAAAGAGCAGATGGGCGAGCCTTACTCGATGCACCAGCTCTATGGGGTTGATGAAGACTATCTTTTTATCGAAAACTCCCCAGATGAGATCTGCGATGCCGTGATGGAAGCCTTTGAACGCTCTCAAGATCCTGATCGTGAGTATAGCGCCCTTCAAATCGAGTTTATTCGTAAACGAGAAGAGATGGTCAGGGGATATTTTTCTGAAGTCCATCCGTTGCATGGCAATGACAAGATCTTTGGAATCGATCTCGATGTTTTTGAAAAGTACCGGCATGGAAGCAGGGTGCTAGACAGCAAGGGCACCTTGGGCCAGAAGTTCCTTGAAAGCTACTGGGAGAAGCCGCCTCAACTACAAGTGGATTCTCTGAGCGCTCTCAAACTTTAGCGCCTTAAGGTCATCCACCTTCAGGCCGAAAGCCGCCAAGCGGTCTTTCCAATAAAGCGAGCTCTCGATTCTTTTCTCAAGCCGTTCAATCAAAGCAGGATCGATGCGGCCATGGACGCGATACTCCAATACGCCCAGAAAATACAATGCGAACCCGTTTTCGGGCGCGATCACATCGGAGAGGTTCTTGAGGTTGGCCATCTGTTGTTGAATCTTGATGGGCCTTTCCTCATGAAACAGCCTGTGAAAATTCAAATGGTAGTTCATGTAAAACCAAATATCGGTGATCTGGTCTCGAGAAGGAACCGCGTCTAGGGGAATCTTTCCAAAAGCTTCCCTGAAATCCGGAGAGGCAAACGCTCTGCCTTGCTCAATATCAATTTGACGTCCGTAAGCGCCGCCTTGAAACACAGTCTTGGAAGGATCGATTTCTTTAAGCAAACCCTGGGCAACCATCGAGTCATAGATCGGGGTGTTCGGAAGGGGTTGCAACGGGCTGATGCGGTACCAATCGAGATCCATTTGCCTGGCGACTTGGATGGTGTCTAGAGCCATGCTCAAGGTCTCGCCCGGAAAACCAACCATCAAGAGGACGCTCGCGTGGATTTTCTCGTGTTTCTTTAGAACCTCTGCGGCCTTCAGGAAGGTCTCAACTTTTCCTGGCTTTCGGACTTCCTTCAAAATCTTCGCATTGCCCGATTCCATGCCGATGTTCACGGCGACGCACCCAGACGCCTCCGCCGCGGATATGACTTCATCAGTGCATGAGAAAGCGATGACGCCATTAGTGGCATCCCAAGTCATGCCGAGATTGCGCTTCACCATCTCGTTGAAAAGGCTGATCGCCCTTTCATGGTTCATGAGCAAATCATCATCAAGCCACATCACGTGGCGGATGCCGTAATTGTCTCGCAACCGCTCAAGCTCATCGACGACTGACGACACGGAACGTTGCCTGACGCCGTCTCCATTGAAGTTCCTTACGCTGCAGAATGTGCAACGGGCTCGGCAGCCTCGGTTCGACAAGACCGTGGCAAAACGAGTGCCTTTGGGACGAAGCCAATAAAAAGCCCCAACGGTGCCGTACTCCGAGTACTCGTTCAGGTTTTCAACCAAGTCGTGCGAGGGCACAAAGTTCAATTGTTCGGCTGTGGGCTGAGCATTGCCATCGAAGCGGTAATAGGCGTCTTGATCCACAAGAATGACCTGAGTAAGGTCGCTTAGCGGTGCTTTTCGATTCACGACGTTGACGAAGTTTTGGATCGCATTGTCACCTTCCCGCAAAAAGGCGATCGACGCGCTACGGACGTCTTTCAAGATGCGATTCACATCATTAGAGATGTGCACGCCACCGATCGAAATTGGCACGTTGAATTCTGAAATCGTGTCGCAGACTCTCTTCAGTGACGTGTGGGTCATGGTGAACATGCAGGTCACGCCCACCATGTCAGGTTTGAACTCTTCAATGGTTTGCCGAATCTTTGACTGCCAAGTCTCATCAAATTGGAATTGGTCTTGGGGCGACTCGACCGCCGTCTTGATCACTAAATGGTTGAGGTTGAGGATTTGCACTTTTACGCCGATCGATCGCAAGTGGGTAGCGATGACTGCAAGCCCATAAGGAGGATAATTCGTATAACGACGGCGTTTGGCTGTGCTGATTTGGAAGAGTTCCGATGTCGCGTCCGGCGGGTTCACCAACAGAACTTTGTTGATTTGCCGCGCGGGAAATAGCCGATTGAGGAGGTTCTCAGTAGGATCGTATAAACCTTCAACGGTATGGGTCGAACTAGTTTGGATTTCCATTTAAAACCACTCTTATCATATTGACGAACTTGCTTGAAGCCTAACGATCCACCGCTTCCTCGCGTTATAGGCGGCCTCATTCCGCGACTTCAACAAGTGATTCAATTCATCTTCGCAGCGCGACTCAAAGCTCGTGCGTTTAACTTGGGGGAGATGCCAGTATTTGCCCCAAGGCACCCGCTCCCTTTCCCAGCGAGAATCAATGCACTGGTACGGGTCAGCTCTTCGAATCCGGAAATCCACGCTCACGCGCGTTTTTCCTCCTTTTCGAACGGTTTGATGCGGGCAAACCCCGTCAAAGAGCAGCAATTGCGACTTCTGCGGCGAATAATCAATCTGCGGGCATCCTGCCGCAAGCTTAGAGCCGCCCTTGTATGCACCCGTATAACTTTCAATGCTTTTCACATGAGATTCGGGGCAGTCATACAGCTCCATATAAGTCGCATCAATGTCACCGTCGACGTAGATCAAGCCGTTTACGATATCTTTGGGTTCGTCCGCCCAAATATCCGAATGCAGATAATCGGTTGCGTCTTCTCTCTGCATATAGCCGGGCGGGGGGTTCCCATGGGCGACTCGAACATTCATTGGGAATTCTATCCCGGAAATGCCCTTTAAGACCCCCAATTTGAGCAGACATTCGGTAACTGCCGCCTCTAATTCGACATAGAGGGCCAAATTTTTTGTCAACTGCAACGAAACTGTTTGATCAACCATCGCCAAGATTTTAGGCGCTGAATCGAGTTGGCTGGGATCTGCTTTTTGATTCAGAACGAGAGAGTGCCGGATGATGCTAAAAACGGTGTCGTGCAATCTCGAAAAATCGTCTTTATCAATGAGAACGCTTTTCGCATACGTGCGATCAAAAAGAACCGAGCTGCTTTTGCTTAAGTTTTCTGAGACGAAATTCCAGTAACTTGGACGATCCACAAGCGGTGTAGGTTGCGCTAACGTACTCATATAATGACCTAGAAATTACCCTAACGGAAATCGTAGGTATATTACTTTCTTTGACTGGCAAGCAGTTTCAAGGGTTTGATCAGGCTTGAACCGCTCCCACGACTTCCCGATAAGTTCCCTCGGCTACTATCCTGCCGTCAACGATTTGGTAAAGGCGCTTGCAGTTTTTTGCCGTGGTGAGCCTGTGGGCAATGACCAAAATGGTCTTTTCCTGGCTAAGCCGTTCAATGGCCCTGATCACCTCAAGCTCGGTTTCATGGTCCAAAGCAGAGGTCGCTTCATCTAAAACAAGCAGATCAGGATTATGATACAGAGCCCGGGCTATTCCGATTCGCTGTCTTTGACCCCCGCTTAGCCTTACTCCCCGTTCTCCTACAACTGCATCAAGCGAACCCAATTGCGCTGCGACTTCATCAAGTTGGGCCGCCCGAATCGCGTCCCAGATCCTGGCATCTTCGATTTCATTGTCTGGGATTCCGAAAGCGATGTTCCGCCGAAGCGAGTCATCGCAGAGATAGATGGACTGAGGAATGTAACCAATGCGTTTTTGCCAAGAGCGAATGTCTTGGTGGATGTTGGCTCCATCCACAAGGATGCGGCCGGAGGTTGGTTCCAGCAACCCCAAGACCAGGTCAACAAGCGTCGTTTTGCCTGCCCCCGAAGGCCCGATAAATGCGACCGAGTCACCTCGCTTAATGGTGAGATTTACTTCTTCCAAAGCAAAGAAGTGGGTTCCTGGGTATTGGTACGAAACCGACTTGAGCTCAATAGAATCTTTTAAGGCTTTCTCGGAGCGTTGAGCCCGAACCGCGGCGGGTAATTTGAAATCACTTAGAGACTTGAGATCTTCATACACGATATCAACGGCCGATTTGCAATAACGCATCATCGTGACGCTGCTCACAATGCGCGTGACAGAGGGCATGAGGCGCAACATGGCCAAACCAAAGAGAATCAGCACCGGCAATGTAGAGACGGCAGACTGCTGTTGCCACAACATGAAGAGAATTAACAATATGACCCCGGTCACGCTGATCGTCTCAATAAATAAACGCGGGAGTTGGCCCACCGTTTGTGCATGGCGGGTTACCTTCATGTCCCCGCCATAATTTTCCATGTAAGCCTTTACGAAGAAGTCTTCGCATCCCCAAATCTTCGTTTCTTTGATCCCTCCGAAAGCTTGGTGAACCGCCTTAGCGATTTCAGCAGTGTAAAATTGCGATTTTTGGCCCCAAGCTTTCACTCTTTTTCTCACAAGGTAATAGAACGCCACTGTGCTCGAACCTAATACAAGCAATGCCGCCACCGCAGGGCCGGGAGTTACCATGAGCAGCAGCGCGCCTATGCAGGTCATCACCATCAATTCCGTGAGAACGACAAGAAACGGCATTACGACGCCCACGATGATCCGGCCGACTTGATCAAGATTGCGTTGGAGAAGAGCGGTGTTCCGATTCAGGAAAAAAGGATAAGGTTGAAAAACGTAGGTGGTGAAGAGATAGCGCGCCAACGATACTGCTTTGCCGAAGGCGAGTTTATACTGAAAGTAAGAGAGCGCGGCGAGATAGAGATTCTTGATGAGATAAATCACCATGATCCCAATCCCGCACCAGATGAAAAACGTGTGTTGAGAAGGCGCGTTCACGTTTTGATACAACCACCAGACGTAGCGGTTCTGCTCGATTTGGGCGGGATCCGTAATGATTCTGATGTAGGGCATGATCAAGCCAACACCCAAGGTTTCAAAGCCTGCGCCCACGAACATGAAGAACAACAAAATGATTGCTTGTCGCTTTGCGCGACTATCGAAAATGAAAGAGAGTTTTTTTAAAAGGTCCATCTTTTTGCTTTCGGATCGTTCATGAGAAAGGTAATTGATTATTACAATGCCAAAGGGGCCTTTGTCCATTTCGAAAACGCATTTCTCGATGCCTGTTAAGGTCGGTTTTTTTGCGCTTTTTCTGTGGTTTGCCCTTCATTTCTTCTTCTTGAAAACCGTTTTTAATCACGACTCTTGGAATCATATCTTTCCGGTGACGTACGCAGTCGCTGAGCAAGGGGTTTGTGGTGGCATGCCCAGGTGGCTCGGAGGCGTGGATAGCGGTTCGCCAACTTTGCTTTACGTCATGTCGATGAGCTTGCTGTCATTTTTTCGGCTTCCCGCTATAAACGTCATGAGTTGTTTCGATCTTTCCGCGGCGCAGGCTGTCGTTGTGCAGAAAATCCAATTGTTGTTTTCGTATCTGGGTTTCGCTTTTGGAATGTATGTTTTAGGCCGAATCTTGTTACAGCGACATTTAGCGGCGATATTCTTGTTCATCGCGACCTTGTTCGCCGGGTTTGCGATGTCGAGCGTGATCACGGATCAATCCATCAGCGACGTGTTTTATTTGCCATGGGCAGCCGCTTGCGGGGCGCTCTTTCATCGAAATCGCCATTCACCGCGCGGTCTATTGTACCTGAGCGGGACCATTCTCTGTTTGTGCATTGAAGCGCAGGATCAGCATCCCCATAACCCGGTGGCAGTTGGGCTCTTTGGCGGGATTCTCTATCTTGGTCTTTTCCCCGATACGTTCAAGGTGGTTTTCCGGAAGCGAAATTTACCCTTTGTTTTGCCAATGTTTTTCATTCTCGCGATAGCGGCCGTTCAATTGGGCATCGCGAAGACGACCATCGATGAGTATGTCCCGGCGTTGAGAATGCACGGACAATTGAAGATCACCGCTTCGGACCTGGGCTCGGGTGAGACGAACTTCATGCATCCCAGCGCGCTCGTGGGTTCGTTCTTCCCAATGGGTTTTTTCGCCGGCTTTGATCTGTTTGGCGATGCCTTGCGCGATTTTTTGAGGCACGATTTTTACCTGAGGAACACGGGGATGTGGCTCTATAAGCTTGATGAGCCTCCCTTTGTTTTTGGATGGATTGTTTTTGTTTTTGCGATGATTTTCGCTTTTCGCCCCGGAATGAAGCGCGCTCGGATCTTCTGGTGCGGTTTTACGGCTTTGTTTTTCCTCGCTTCCTTGAAGATCAGCGGGTTTTATTTTTTCATGTTTCACCTGCCGTTCTTTGATTTGTTTCGAACCTACTCGATGTTCATCGTATTCGCCGTTTTTGGGTTTCTGGTGATGGGCGGGTATGGAGCCGATGCTTATCTTACGATGACGCCGGAGCAGCGATCGAAGGCAATCAAGAGAACCTTGAAGCTCGCGCTCGCGTTGACTGGCGTCGCGGCCGTGTTCTTGCTCTTGCTTTTCCCGATCATCTTTTCAAAGAGCAAACTTATCGCATCTCTTAAACCTTGGGAGTTGGGGCTCGCATTCATCGTTGACGCGATCGTAATAGTCGCCGGCGTTAAACTGTTCCTCAAGGGTGCGAAATCAGGCGGGGCGCTTGAAAAAAACTTGATGGCGTTGATGGCCGTCCTTGTGGCATCTCAATCAGTTTATCTTGTAAACTTTTATGGATTAGGAACGACCCCGGAAGCCCTCTTCGAGCGTTATAATTTGAAGGCGCAAGATTTGACCCCTCTTTCAGGAAGGCTTGCTTCAGATCCGTCGCTCGTGCGTCGAGTGATTTGCGGTACGTTCGGCCAATGCTACATCTCTCGAAGAGATACGATGTCGAGATTCGAGGGCACCTTCTTGAGGCACAAGGAAGAGCCTTTGTATCGATCGTTTCCCAAGGATTGGTTTGGCTGGGGGGTTGAGGGAACGCCTTACAAGAATGTCTTGAGCGAGGCGGCCTTTGAGGCGATTACTTCGATCTCGCATCCTATTTTCTGGCTGAGCCGCGAGATCGCGACTTACGAAGACAAGGAAGAGCTTACGTTTCGCCTGAACCAAAGTGGAAAAAACGTGAGCAGTTATCTTGGCGAAGTGACCCACGTGAAAAAGGGCGATGAACCTAGGCTGACTTTGGGCTCAGGTGATGCCGATCCAATGACCCACCCCAAGCAAACAGGATCATTGACCAGGCTCGAGCGGGGCGCTGACTGGATGCGACTGAACTATCAAGCAAGTGGGCCACTCTACTTGAATGCCTCTGTGAATTTCGACCCGGGTTGGAAGGCCAAGGTCAACGGTAAACAGACTCAAGTATATGAAGGAAATTTTCACGGGCTATTGGTGCCGCTTCCTCCCGGGGATGGGGTCGTTGAACTGAATTACCTCAGCTGGAAGAGTGAGTTTTTCTTCTATTCCCGGTACCTCTTTTTGATCGCGGCCATTGTCATGATGATCGCTGTTTGCAAGTCAATCCGTCGAGGCAAGATCGCGGTACAAGCTTAAGGTTTGATCGAAGCATGAGTCCCACGAAAAATTTTTTTCGCGCTCGATGCCGCGTTGAACGAGTTTTTCGCGTTCCTCCGAGATTGTGACGATCTTTTCGAGTTTATCCGCCAAATCGTCCAAACTCTCGGGGTTAAAATAGTAGCCCGCATCTCCGACCACTTCCGGGATTGAACTCGTGTTCGAGGCGAGAACCGGGCAGCCATAATGCATCGCCTCAAGCGGCGGGATTCCGAATCCTTCATAAAGAGACGGATAAACAAAGGCTGAAGCATTCTTATAAAGGTTCGCGAGCAATTGATCGTCACCGGTTAAAACGCTAATGCGGTCTGAGATCGAAAACCGATTTGCGATTTGCGCTTCTTCAGCCGTCCACCGGCCGCCTCCGCAGCAGACCAATTTGAAATTCTTGTGCAGAGCCTTTCGTTCACCATAGGCGCGAAGCAATAATTTAAAGTTTTTGTAGGTCTCTCTGCTTCCCACATACAAGAGATAAGGCTCGGAGATGAGCGCGTGGCCAGCCGCTTTAACACGCAAGGAATTGGCAAGCAGGGTGACCACGATCTTTTCTTTAGGCGTGCCAAAGACCCGCATGAGGTCATTCTTCGTCGATTGAGAGTTCGCGAGGATGATGTCGGCTTTGGCGACGGCAAACTTTTTCAGTTGGCTAGTCCTGTCAGATTTTGAAAAGTACCGAGGGTAGAGCTCATGGATCATGTCATGAACCGTAAGCACTCTTTTTCCTCTGAAGCCAGGGAGGGGATCGCCATAGTAGGTCTGGTGGTAGAGCCTCGGACGAGCCCTCTTTTCAAAGAGCTTGAAGGCCAGGTCGTTGACCCGGTAGATGAATTTTTGCTGCACCTTCGGGAGAAGAGGCACCCGAACGCCAAAGTAGTTGCCGCAATGGTTTCTAAAGTGTTCGAATTGATGCCTGTTGATGTGAAAGCCCAGGAAAAGCGAGAGGTCAATGTCTGGAGTTTTTGCAGCACGCTCTATCAGTTCTTCAAAGTAGCGTGAAATCCCGCCATAGACTTGGGCTTGAAAGATTTGATGGTCGTAAATGAGAGAGAGTTTATGGGTGGGCACCGGTGTTACGAATTAGCCGAGGAGGTACGAAAAATCAAATAAGTCTTTTCTTTCGGCCTCGGCGTTTGATAAGTTTCTTGGCGCGATGAAAACGCAGAGCGGAAAACTCCCTTTTAAGAAGATCGTGAAATCCAAGCTCGCGAAGGTGCGGTTCAACCCGTTATGGAAAGTCTTTGTGCGTTTTTCGATTCCGTTCTTTGAGTTTGTTTGGCTGCAGCTCTATCATCGCAAGGACCGAAACCTCTACTTGAAGAGCAAGTTTTCCGGCCCAGGAAATCCAGAACTCAATAGGCGATCGATGGCCTTGGTCGCTGCAGATCCTGAGTTCGTTTCTTTTGCCCGCTGGCTGCGCGAAAGAATCCCGCAAAAATTGCTTGAAGAGTCTAAACAGAGGCTAGTCTCTAATCCCGCTGAAGACGCTTTCACCGAAGTGCTCAATGCCCACCTTGATGAAGACGCTAAGATTGAAATTTTGAGGTTTGCTCTCAGCGATAAAGTGCTCGGTACCGTTTTGCCATTCTTTCAAATGGTTCCACGCTTGAGCTACGCGGTTGTCATGCACAACGTGCATCGTCAAGACAGGCCTTATCCTCAAGGAAGCCAGCTTTGGCATCGTGACGGAGACGCTTACAAGCTCCTCAAACTTTTCCTTTGCCTTACCGATGTTGATGATCTTTCGGGGCCGTTTTCGGCTATCGGGACTGATGAAATCTCTTTTCATGCCGCCGTGCCTATCGTTGGTTATGACCCATCTAAATCAGTTTGGCAGAATGGAAGGCACTCTGAAGAGTATATGCGACGCTTTGTTCCTGACGCGAAAGTAGAAACTTTGAAAGGTCCATCGGGGAGTGCAGCTTGGGTAGATACGGCGGCCTGCTATCACAAGGGTGGTTTTTGCCGCGGAAAAGACAGGCTTTTGCTTGAACTATCATTCGTAGCCGATCAATCACACCCTGTCGCTGAAATCCTGCCTTCTTGGAAACTCGATAGAAATCCGGAAGCTCAGGCTCTCGCTTCTGACGAGGTTCGCAGGCGTTTGCTGAGCGGAAAAGAGAGCGCTTGGTACATACGCGATGGAAAACGCGCGTTAGACAATCCCGCGTTCCTGGTAGGGCGCAGGATTTTAACGTTCAACCTCGATTCGCCGGCTAGAGGATAGGATCACTCGGCTAGCCTCTAAGAGCGAGGTCACTTCAAAATCAGGAAAAGCCTTTTTTTCCCCAGCGTATCCTCGGCCCACCATGATCGATCGGCATCCAGCCGCGTGGCCCGCTTCAACATCTCGCCAGCGGTCTCCGACCATGAAGGAATGCGGAAGGTCTATGTTCCAGGCTTTTGCAGCATCTAAAAGCATCCCTGGTTTGGGTTTGCGGCATTCGCACCGATCTTCATCGACGTGGTAGCAGACCTTGATGTCGTGCACCTTCAATTCTTCGCGCACTTTCTTGTGAATTTCTTCCACAACGGATCGGGTTTGTTTTCCGGTCGCGACGTCGGGCTGATTGGTGACGACAATAAGTAGAAAACCAGCTCGGCGCAGGCTTTCAACTGCCTCAATGACGCCAGGCAAATACTCGAATGCGCTCAAAGAACCTGGCGGATAAGACTTGCCCTCTCGAATGAGGGTTTTGTTCAAGACTCCGTCACGATCGAGAAAAACCGCCTGTTTCATGTGAGCGGGCGCGCGGTAGGGCTTTTAGTATCAAGAGATTCCCACTTGTTCGCTTTCTTGAGGATTCGAGGATCCGAGACCAGCATATGCCAGACCACTCCCTGCCAAGCTTCAGCATGGGGCGTAATGGTGTCGGAACTCAAGGTGGGGATGAGGATGCAGGCGTCGGCAACTTTTGCGGTATAACCGCCATCGCGCCCGACAATTCCAAGGATCTTCGCTTTTTGAGCTTTCGCGTATTCAAGCGCGTACACAAGATTTGCGCTCACGTTTTTTTCTTTGTTGCCACCACCGACGCTCAATACGAAAACAGCGTCATTGCTAGAAAGACGACTGGTCTCAAGCCATGCCGCGAACACGGTTTCCCAGCCCTCATCATTGGTTCGTGCGGTGAGCTCAGCCACGTTATCCACAGGTGAATAAGTCTCGATGCCGGCAAGTTTTCTGAAGTCGTTCACGGCGTGGGTGCAATTCGCGGCGCTTCCACCAACACCCAAGAAGAAAAGCCTGCCGCGGTTGCGCGAGACTTCTTGCAGAATATGGATCGTTTTTTCAATTTCAGTGATGCTGATTTTTTTTGCGATTTGAGAGACTTCGTCTAGGTAACGTTCTGGATAAGTTGTCATGATCCCTGATTTATAGGCCGAACCTTGGATCAGGTCATCAAGATTTTTTCAACTTCACTGGCGATGGCCAGCGAGGCCGTTAGGCCGGGCGATTCTACCCCAATGAGATTTACCCAACCCGCGTATCCACGTCGAGACTCTTCCTGGATGTAAAAATCGAGCATTTTTCCTTCTTTATCGACTCTTTTAGGTCTTACTCCGACGAAACTGGGTTGCAGGTCGCTTGGCTGAATCCCCGGAAGGTATTGCGTGGCGGCTTGGCAAAACTTCTCTTTCAGTGTGGGAAGGTCTTCGTCATGGAAAGCGTAATTGACTGCATCGGCAAAACGCCAGTCCGTGTCTGGCCCTAAGCTTGCGATGCCCTCTAGATTCAAGGTGAGATGGATGCCAAGCCCACCGCCCTTGGTATCGGGTATCGGATAAATGAGGTTCGCGCACACATTCGTGTACTTTGGGCTCAAGGTAAAATAGTGGCCCCTTACGCACTTGATAGTGAATGGGGGATTTTGCCCGAAAATCGGCTGTGCGAGCTTAAGAGCCCCATGTCCTGCCGAGTTAACGACAATGGGGGTTTCAACGCTGATCGTCTGGGAAGCGGGCTCTTGAATATTTAAAAGAAAATTCCCGTTCGCCGTTCTTTCCCAACCCGTCACCTTGCTACTGCGTGCGATGACGACCCCCTGTTCTTCAGCGAGCTGAGCAAGGCGTTGAGTGTAGGATTCGCTGCAAATGATTCCTGTTGTCGGCGAATAGACGGCTATTTCGGCGGCGATCCGGGGTTCGAAGCCTTTGAGTTTAGGTCGATCAAAAATCTCAACTGGCACATGGTTTCGTTTGGCATTGGCGAGGATCTTCTCGAGCACGGAATGATCGGCCGAAGCAGTTCCTACGACCAGTTTTCCGCAACGTCGATGTGCGATTTCAAAGCGTTCGCAAAACTCATACAGCCTGTATTTGCCGTCGATGCAGAGGCGTTCTTTCAAGCTTCCAGGCTCATAGTAGATACCTGCATGAATCACTTCACTATTGCGGGCCGTAGTCTCGGTTCCAAGACGATCGTGTTGTTCAAGCAAAAGAACTTGGCTTAGCCGTTCCTGAGAAAGCTTTTGGGCGCAAGCCAGTCCTACAGCGCCTCCTCCGATGATGACTGCGTCAAATTTCAGCGATTGCATTTAATGGCCCACATCTCATAATTGGTACCTTTTGTCAGGAATTTTGCCAGAGACTAATGATAATGACTTATGCTAAAAATTTGAAAACAATTTTGGAGGAACGCATCTTGAAGAAAGTGCTTGTCACAGGTGGAGCCGGTTATGTCGGGTGTAATCTTGTTCCGAAACTGCTGGATGCAGGTCATGCGGTTACTGTTTACGATCTGATGTTTTTCGGTGACGAGGGATTGCCTAAGAACCACCCCAACCTGAAGGTCATCAAAGGCGATATCCGCGATATTGGCAGGTACTCCGATGCCGTGCACGGAATGGATGCCATCATTCATTTGGCCTGCATCTCAAATGATCCCAGTTTTGAACTCGATTCCGGTATCAGCAAGTCGATCAATTACGACTGTTTCGAGCCTTTCGTGGTTGCCACCAAGAAGGCGGGCGTGAAGCGTTTTATTTACGCATCGACGAGCTCTGTCTATGGCGTCAGTGAAGCGCCTGAGGTGACCGAGGATCATCCCCTGGTCCCGCTCACCGATTATAATAAATACAAAGGATTGACTGAGCCCCTCTTGCTCAAGCACCAGTCTGATGATTTCACGACCGTGATCATACGCCCGGCGACGGTCTGTGGTTATTCACCCCGCACTCGGCTTGATCTTTCAGTCAACATCTTGACGAATCTGGCGGTGAACAAACGCAAGATTACGGTATTCGGCGGCAGCCAAAAACGCCCGAACATCCATGTCGATGACATCAGTGATCTGTATGTTCAGCTTTTAGACATGCCGAAGGAAAAAATCGCAGGCGAAACGTTCAATGCGGGTTATCAGAACCATACGATCGCAGAGCTCGCGCAGATGGTGCGCAAGGTCGTTGAAGAAGAGTTTCCGGAGAAGGCGCCCATTGAAATTGATACCAGCCCCAGCAATGATCTGCGTTCTTATCATGTGAACTCAGACAAGATTACGAAGAAGCTGGGCTTTCGCCCGCGCCGCAATGTCGAAGACGCGGTTCGCGGTCTTTGCAAGGCGTTCAAAGAAGGCAAACTGCCGAACAGCTTGGAAGACTCGAAGTATTTCAATATTCGCAGGATGAAAGAGGTTTCCATACAGTGAAACAAAAACCCGTTGCTTTGGTCACCGGCGGAGCCGGGTTTATCGGAAGCCATATGGTCGATCTTTTGCTCGACCAAGGCTTTTCGGTTCGTGCGATTGACAATTTGACTTCGGGCCGAAAATCGAATTTAGGCCATCACAAGTCGAATCCAGACCTCGTACTTGATACTCGTGACTTAAGGGAGTTGAAACCATCGGATAGCTTTTTCAAAGATGCCCACTACGTCTTTCATTTTGCCGGAATGGGCGACATCGTTCCTTCCATTGAAAAGCCGACTGAGTACATGTCGGTGAACGTGCAAGGTACGGTACATGCTCTTGAAGGGGCTCGGCACGCTCAGGCGAAGAAGTTTGTTTATGCCGCTTCTTCCTCTTGTTACGGGCTTGCAAAGGAATTGCCTACGACCGAGGGCGCTGAGATCCTCACCGAATATCCTTACGCGCTAAGCAAGTATTTGGGTGAGCAGACCGCGTTTCATTGGGGAAAAGTTTACGGTTTGCCCGTGAATTCTATCCGCATGTTCAATGTCTATGGACCAAGGGTGCGAACCACTGGCGCTTATGGCGCTGTTTTTGGGGTATTCTTAAAGCAAAAGCTCGCCGGCAAACCTTACACGGTCGTTGGAGACGGAACACAGACTCGTGATTTTGTTTATGTGACTGACGTTGCGCGTGCCTTTCTGCTCTCGGCCCAGTCGGCTTTTGAAGGCGAGGTTTACAACCTTGGTGCTGGCAGGCCGCAAGCGGTTAACAGGTTGGTAGAGTTGCTCAAAGGCGATGTTGTTCACGTGCCTAAAAGGCCAGGTGAACCTGATTGCACCTGGGCCGATGTAACCAAAATCACAAAACATCTGGGATGGAAGCCTGTTGTGCCTTTTGAAGAGGGCGTGGCTCGAATGCTCGAGCACATTGAAGATTGGCAAGATGCTCCGCTGTGGGACAAGGAATCGATTCAGGCAGCAACGGCAGGTTGGTTTGCGGCATTGTCTTCGAGGGAATGAGATTTCAAGGGAATAGGATATGGATCAGACTACGAAGAATTCAGATTATCGACGGAAAATTAAGACGAAAGAAGAGCTTCTCGAAGTGATTGGCCCGAGGCCGCGCAAACGTTCCGTGATCATGTGCCATGGCTCTTTTGATATCGTGCACCCGGGTCATGTGCGTCACTTGATGTACGCGCGCGAAAAGGCGGATGTGCTTGTGGCGAGCTTGACGAGCGACTCGCATATCAGCAAGGCCAACTTTCGGCCCTACGTGCCAGAGCAATTGAGGGCGATGAATTTGGCCGCTCTGGAAGTCGTGGATTATGTGATCATTGATCCCAATCCCACGCCCTTAGAGAATATCAGGTTTTTACAGCCTGATTATTTTGCCAAGGGTTATGAATACAACGCCGATGGTTTGCATCCCAAGACCGCAGAGGAATTGCAAGTCCTGGAAGCCTATGGCGGTGAGGTCATCTTCACTCCAGGCGACGTTGTTTTCTCATCTTCCTCATTCATCGAACAGGCGCCTCCGAAGCTTGCATCAGAAAAGCTAGGTCTTCTGATGAAAGAAGAAGGCGTAACTTTTGATGATTTGCGAAACGCGCTTGAGAAGTTCAAAGACCTCAAAGTTCATGTGCTTGGTGATACGATCATCGATTCGTACACTTATGGCACGGTGATCGGCGGCATGACCAAGACCCCGACCTTTAGCGTGAAGTACGAGCGGCAGGTGGATTTCGTGGGTGGTGCCGCGATCGTTTCAAAACACTTGAGAAGAGCTGGCGCTCAGGTCAAGTTCACGACTGTGCTTGGCAATGATGCTTTGAAGAACTTTGTTTTGGAGGACCTCAAGAAAGAAGGCATTGAATGCGATGCGATCATCGATAAAACAAGACCCACCACCCAGAAGAACGCGATCATCGCCGGCGGGTATCGATTGCTCAAGCTCGATAAACTCGACAACAGGCCGATTTCCACGAAGATCCTTGAGAAGTTCAAGACCTCTCTCTCGTCGAGTCAAACCGACGCATTTGTATTTAGCGACTTTAGACATGGTATTTTTAGTCGCGCTACGATTCCAGATCTGACTGCCGCTCTGCCTTCAGGGCCTCTGCGCGTAGCTGATAGCCAGGTTGCAAGCCGTTGGGGAAATATCTTGGATTTTCAGAATTTTGATCTCATCACCCCGAACGAAAGAGAAGCCAGGTTTGCGTTGGGCGATCAAGATTCTGTGGTGAGGCCGCTGGCGCTTGATCTTTACCGCCAGGCCAATTGCAAGTGCTTGATCTTGAAACTGGGCGAGCGGGGTATGATCACATACCGCCAGCGAGGACACCGTGAAGATGATCCTAGGGCTTTCTTCACCGTCGACACTTTCGCGGAACGCATCGTCGATGCCGTGGGTGCGGGAGACGCTCTTTTAGCCTACTCGACGTTGGCGATGATCGCGACGAAGTCAGAAGTGATCGCCTCTATATTAGGAGCTATGGCTGCGGCAGTTGCGTGCGAGCGCGACGGCAACGTTCCGATCACCACGGAAGAGATTCACAAGATCCTCGATGTTAACGAGAAGCGCGTTCACTATTCATGAAAGCGATAGTTGTCGGTCTGGGAATTCAAGGCAATAAAAGAGCCGCCATCGCAGGCGGCGAGCTGGTTGCCGCCGTAGATCCGGTGAATCCCAAGGCCCGCTTTAAGAGCATCAAAGACGTTCCTCTCGACCAGTTTGATTGCGCTTTGGTTTGCACGCCGGATCAAGCGAAATTCGAGCTCTTGAGCTATTTGCTTGAAAACGGCAAACACGTCTTGGTCGAAAAACCTCTTCTGACCCACGACAACGCGCAAATTCTTGCGTTGGAAGAGCTCGCTAGAAAAAATCGAGCGGTTTGTTACACCGCTTACAACCACCGTTTTGAACCTCACATCATGCGAGTCAAGCAGGCCATCGACTCGGGTGCATTGGGCAAGGTTTATTTTGCGAAGGTGTTTTACGGCAACGGCACCGCTCGTGATGTGAAGCTTTCAGCTTGGAGGGATCAAGGCGCCGGTGTGCTTCCTGATCTCGGTTCGCACTTGCTCGACATGGTTTTGTACTTGTTTGGCAAGCCTAGTTCGAAGTTTGAACCCTTCAGTTTCAATCGATTCGAGAACCTCTCCTACGATCACGTTCTTTTCGGGTGTGCTGCGACGCCCGAAGCTTTTCCAATGGTCGAGCTTGAGGCGACGCTTCTTTCCTGGAGAAACACGTTTCGTCTGGATGTGTTCGCCGAGAAGGGCTCAGCCCATATCGAATGCCTTTGCAAGTGGGGACCCAGCACGTTTACGTTGCGGAAAAGGGTGCTTCCCAGCGGAAAACCAGACCAAGAACATGTCACGCTTGAGTGCGCTGATCCAACATGGGCCTTGGAGTATGAGTATTTCAAGAAACTCTGCGAGAGCGGAGGAACCAATCTTGAGAACGATCTTTGGATCAATACCGTGCTAAACGAGTTGAGCGGAGGTTTGCAGTGATAGGATTCGTAGGGCTCTCGCATTTGGGCATCGTCTCTAGTATTTCGATCGCTTCGAAAGGGTTCAAGGTCGTGGGTTTCGATCCGACCACCGAACTCACATCGAACCTAGAGCAAAACAAACTTCCTGTGCATGAGCCTGGACTAGACGATTTGCTCGCGAGATCAAAAAACCAAATTTCATTTACTTCTGATCCAAAGAAGCTTGAAGCCTGCGAGATTGTTTACGTCTCGCTGGATGTGAAGACAGATCAAAACAACTCAAGCGACCTGGGGCCGCTGACAGGATTGATCGAAGAGGTCGCGGCCTATCTCAAGCCAGAAACAATTCTTGTGGTTTTGAGCCAAGTTCCTCCGGGATTTAGCAGAAAGCTTGCGCTTAAGATCAAAAACCCACTCTATTACCAGGTTGAGACCTTGATTTTTGGGCGTGCGGTTGAACGTGCTCTCTACCCTGAGCGGTATATCGTGGGTTGCGAGAATCCAGCCAAGTCTCTTCCATCGACTTTTGAGAAGCTTCTGAGAGCGTTTGAATGCCCGATTCTTCCCATGCGTTATGAGAGCGCCGAGTTGGCGAAGATTTCGATCAATATGTGCCTGGTGTCTTCGATCAGCGTTGCCAATACGCTTGCCGAGATTTGCGAGAAGATGGGGGCTGAGTGGTCGGAAATCGCGCCAGCGCTGAAACTCGACAAACGTATTGGCCAGTTCTCCTACCTTAGCCCTGGCCTTGGCATCGCCGGCGGAAACCTAGAGCGCGACCTTGCGACGATCTGTCAGCTCGCCCGCGAGTATGGCACCGATGCTGGCGTGGTTGAGGCGTGGGTCGCCAATAGCAGGCATCGGCTGGATTGGGTGCTGCGTACTTTGCACGGGTCTGTTTTGTCTCAAAACGAAAACCCTACCTTGGGTGTTTGGGGATTGGCCTATAAACCCGATACGAAGTCGACGAAGAATTCTCCTTCGTTGCATTTGCTCGGTCAGCTGAAAAGCTTCGCTGTTCGTGCTTATGACCCTCAAGTCGAGCTCAGTACCGAGCAGCGCGGGAATAAACTCACTCAGGCTGAGTCTGCGGTAGAGGCTGCTCGAGGCGCTACCGCACTTGTCGTGATGACCCCCTGGAAAGAGTTTTCCACGGCTGACCTCAAGCAAGTGCGGCAAGTGATGGATGGGGATGTGCTGATCGATCCTTACGCCGCGCTTGATCGTCGCGCCTGCATTGAATTGGATTTTACTTATTATCGATTGGGTTCTGCTTTGGAACAGCGAGGTGGAGTATGTTGAAACATCGATTGCAGCGACCTCAAAACCCGAACCGCGTCGTTCTTTTGGGGGGAAGTGGTTTTCTTGGAACACGGCTCTCGGCTCTTCTGAGGCAGCAAGGAACCGAAGTCCTCTCGCTTTCTTCAAAAGACCTCGATCTTTCGGTGGCCTCGTCGGTCGATCAGTTGAAGCAGATCCTTAAGGCCGAAGACAGCCTTGTCATGGCTTCGGCGTTGACGCCAGACAAGGGACGCGATGTGCGTACCTTGATGAAAAACCTTTCAATGGCGCAAAACGTGGCTGAATATATCGAGCAAAAGACCTTGGCTCATTTGACTTACATCAGCTCAGACGCCGTGTACGATATGTCGGTCAATCCGGTGCGCGAGGGCTCGCCCTGCACCCCGACCGACTTGTATGCAGCCATGCACATCACCCGAGAGATTGTTTTCAAGGTGGCGGCTCAAAAGTCAAAGACGCCTTATTTGGTCTTAAGGCCCTGCGCGATTTATGGTTCAGGCGATACCCACAATAGTTACGGCCCGAATCGATTTTTGCGAACAGCCGTGAAAGAAAAGAAAATTTCTCTTTTTGGCGGCGGAGAAGAGAAACGTGACCATCTTTACATCGACGACGCTGCAAGGCTCGTTAGCGCATGTTTGAGTTTTCAGAGCGAAGGCGTCTTGAATCTCGCGACAGGCACCTCCGCCTCGTTTTTCGATGTGGCCAGCCAGGTGGCGAACGTCGTGGGAAATGAAACGAAGATCGAGTGCAGCCCACGGGCGAATCCAGTGACCTATCGTCATTTCGATATCACCGAAACTTTAAGAGCCTTCCCGGACTTCAGGTTCACAAGCCTTCGCGAAGGATTGGCTTCATTTTACAAGACCGATATGAGAGGGTGATTCCATGCAAGTCAAATATTCTTATTTAGCTGAACAGTTCGCTGACACCGAAGCTTATTTTCGCGACTTAAGAGAACTTGTCGCCTCGGGAGAGTTCACCCTCGGGCCTTATGTAGAGGCTTTCGAACGCGACTTCGCAAAGTACGTGGGCGCGAAACATGCAATTGGGATGAATACCGGGACAGACGCCTTGATCCTAGCGCTGAAGAGCCTGGGCATTGGAGCAGGTGATGAAGTCATCACAGTGGCTAATACGTTTTATGCCACTGTCGGAGCAATCGTTGCCACCGGCGCGCGGCCCGTATTCGTAGACAGTGACGACCGTTACAGCATTGATGTCACTCAGATCGAGAATAAGATCACTTCTAGGACCAAAGCGATTTTACCTGTCCATTGGGCTGGGGCTCCCGCTGAGATGGATGCGATCTTGAATATCGCCGATAAACACGGCGTCTACGTGGTTGAAGACGCATGCCCTTCCGTTGGAGCTCGAATCGACGGAAAACACGTCGGCACGTTCGGGGATGTCAATGCGTTCAGCATGCACCCTTTAAAGCCGCTCAATGTCTGGGGCGATGGTGGCATCATTGTGACTGATGATGACAAGATCAATGATTGGATTCGCTTATACCGCAACCATGGCATGGTGGATCGGGATCACATCGAAATATGGGGCATCAATAACCGGCTTCAACCGGTGCAGGCTGTCGTTGCGAGACGGGTGTTGCCACAAGTTCAAGACCTCACTGAGCGACGCATCCGCAATGCGCAGCAACTCGACCGTGAGTTGAAGGGATTGGCTGAGTTCGTACGAGTTCCGGCAAGGCCCAAGAACATGCGCGAGGTTTATCAGCTTTATATCGTGAGCGTGAAGCGTCGGGATGAGCTGTTGAAGCACTTGCAGTCCAAGGGCATTGAAGCCCGCGTGCATTATCCGCTTCCACTGCATTTGCAGAAGGCTGCAGAGGGCTTGGGATACAAGAAGGGTGATTTTCCTCGGGCGGAACAACAAGCGAACGAGATCATCACTCTGCCTGCGCACCAACATGTGAGCTCAGAGCAAATCTCTTACATTGTCGATGAAATGAGGTCTTTCTACTTATGAGTACTGCCGGCGCTTCAAACGCCAAGATCGCCGTCTTTGCCGATGGCGCAAATATTGAAGACATGGTGAAACGAAGCCGCGAAGGATTTGTCAAAGGATTCACCACCAATCCAACGTTGATGGCCAAGGCGGGTATTCGCGATTACAAATCTTTCGCAAAAGAGGTCTTAAAAGAGATCAAGGCTTTGCCTATTTCGTTTGAAGTGTTTTCGGATGAGTTTTCTGAGATGGAACGACAAGCGCTCGAGATCGCGTCATGGGCATCAAACGTCAACGTGAAAATTCCCATCACCAATACCAAGGGAGAATCATCGATTCCGTTGATTCAAAGACTCTTTTCCAGAGGGTTGAAACTCAATATCACGGCCATACTGACTCAGCAGCAGTTGGATGCCCTGCGTGAGACGATCAGGCCCAATGATGATGCCATTATTTCTGTTTTTGCGGGTCGGATCGCGGATACAGGTGTTGATCCGATGCCAGTCATGAGCAGGGCGGTAAGAGACTTTTCGTCCAAGCCAGGCTCGAAGATCCTTTGGGCAAGTCCACGCGAAGTTCTGAATTATTACCAAGCAGAGGCGTGCGGTTGCCAGATCATCACGATGACGGATGATTTGATCAAAAAACTTTCGCTGCACGGGCGTTCTTTGGCGGATGTTTCCCTCGATACCGTGAAGATGTTTTACAATGATGCGAAGAAGGCGGAGTTTGTCCTTTAGGGCCTGCCGTATGAAAGATGGGTTGGGGCTGCAAAATGCTCTTGGATTCAACCAGTGAAGAACATCGTTCTTTCGGTCATCACCATCAGTTATAAAGACCCCGACGGCCTGAAGTCCACGTTAGAATCTTTGGCCCCACTGCTCAGTTCGCCGCTGGAATGGGAGCATGTCGTCATTGATTCTTCCGCCGAATTAAACGACCCGCCTTTAAGCGAGCTCTCGCAACAATGGCCTTTAGTACGCGTCAAAACCAAGGCCGAGGGCATTTACGCCGCATTTAACCGAGGGATCGAAGTGGCTCGCGGCCAGGTTTTTTGGTTTCTCAACGGCGGAGACCGGTTGCATTCTCTCGAAACGCTCATGAAGGCGTTAGAGCTCTTCAAGACGAATGCTTCTATTGACATCGTCTATGCCGATTCGGCGCTCTATCGCGAGCAAAACTACCTTTACACGCAAGGCCTTCGATCTTCCTTTTTATGGCGGATTTTGGGGCACAATCGGGTCTGTCATCAAGCCTTGCTTTATCGCAGGGAAGTTTTTAAACGCGTTGGAGTATTTTCGACGCGTTATCATTTGGTGAGCGATTATGAGCACCACTTTCGTTGTTACCAGGCGAAAGTAAAGGTTTCATCGCTTCCAAAGACGCTGGTTGAATATGATATGGGCGGCAATTCGAGCAATAACGCAAAGGTACTTGCCGAGTTTGAACTGGTGCATCGAAATGTGAAGGCGCTCCTGCCGAAGCAGATCAACCTGATCAATTGGGTTTGGCTCAAGCTTGAAAGACTGAGAATCATTGTGATCAAAGGATTGGCGCGTTCGCCTTTTTCGAGTTTCTTGCGCCCGCTTTGGTTGGCCTGGAATAGAAGAAAATAGGATTTTGCCTCTAAACGACCTGTGTTACGGTTCAAAACATGGCAAAAGTTCTTGTTACGGGCGGATCTGGGTTTATTGGCACTCATCTTTGTCGTCAGCTGACTCAAGAGGGGCACGAAGTTCGGGTTCTCGATCTTGTTAGCGCGAAGACCCCGGTAAAAGGGGTGCAATATGAGAAGGGCGACGTACGCATCCCAAAAGATCTTTCTAGGCTGGTTGATGGCGTCGATGCTGTTTATCACCTTGCTGCCATGGTGAGCGTCCCGCTGTGCCAGGAGCAACCCATTGAAAGTTATGAAACAAACCTGCTTGCCACTTGCAGGGTTTTGGAAGCGGTGAAATCTGAAAGCCAAAAGCGCGGTAAACGCGTTCGAATGGTTTTCGCCGGATCAAGTGTCGTCTACGGAAATCTTACCCAAGAAGGCGAGGCGCGCAGCGAGACTTCGCAGCTTGCGTGGCCTCCGTCGTTTTATGGGGCGCAAAAACTGGGGTCTGAGCACACGATTAGCTTGTACCACCAGAATCATGGGATCCCGGCGGTGGTTTTCCGGTTTTTCAATGTCTTTGGGCCTGGGCAAGATCCCAAGTCTCCGTATTCCGGCGTGATCTCGATTTTTTCCACCGCCATCAAAGAAAGAAAGCCCATGAAACTCAATGGTGGAGGCGCGCAGACGCGCGACTTTGTTTCTGTGCATGACGTGGCGAGAGCCCTGCGCATGGCGCTGACGCTTGATGAAAGCCGGTGTGACGCGAATGCAATCAATCTGGGAACGGGAAAGTCGATTACAATTCGAGGCCTGGCGGAAGAGATGTCATTGGCGGCGAATCAAGAATTGTTGATCGAGAACACGCCTCCGAGATCAGGTGATGTCGTGCACTCGCGTGCGGATATCGGCCGGGCAAATGAGATCTTGAATTGGAGTCCGCAAGTGGATCTTCGTACGGGATTGGCAGAACTTCTTCATGCAGAACGCTCACAAGGTTAAGATCTTAGGTTCGGCGATCTCGACTTACGGTCTGGATGAGACGGTCGAGAAGCTGCGTGAACTGAGCCAAGACGGGCAAAAACACTATATTTGCGTCTCGAATGTGCACACCGTCGTGATGGGACTAGACGATCCCCAGTACGCCCACGTCACCAATCAGGCTACACTTGCGACGGCCGACGGAGTTCCTTTGATTTGGGCTTCTCAGCTTTTAGGCGGTCCTAAGATTCATGGCAGGGCAAGCGGTCCCGATATTTTAAAGGCCATTCTAGTTGATCCTAAAGCAAAACACCTGCGGCACTATTTCTATGGCTCGACTCCTGAGGTGTTAAAGAGGTTAGAGGTGCGTTTGCGAGAGCTTGCTCCTGATGCTCAGCTTGCGGGTTTTTATTCACCACCGATGCGGCCGTCGAAGGCGATCGACGCGCCCGCTACTTCTGATGAGCTTGAAGATTGCCAAAAGATCGATGAGGCCAAGCCTCATTTGGTTTGGGTAGGACTTGGCGCCCCGAAACAAGAAACCTGGATGTATCGGCTTCGCCCTCATTTGAAGGCCCCGGTTTTGTTGGGGGTGGGCGCGGCATTTGATTTTTTGGCAGGCACCAAGAAGCGAGCTCCGGTGTGGATGCAGAAGTCTGGTCTTGAATGGCTACACCGGCTTTCTCAAGAGCCTACCCGGTTGGCTTCGAGGTATTTCAAAACGAATCCTATCTTTGTGGCAGCCGTAGCGAAGCAGTGCCTTTTGAGCAAAACAAAAGAAAGGTAACCCAAAGTGGCGTTTCCTCGATGGTTGTTCTGGGCTTTGGCAGGTCAGCTTCTGTTGGCTTTTTTCTTTCCGCCTCTTCCATTGGGCAATCGGTTCTTATTTGCTGCAGACCTATGGTGTTTGGGATGGGTGAGCTTCGCCGTTTTTCAGTTTCGCAGAAAGTTGTTTGACAGAGACCCTGCGCTCAAGAGGCTTAGGCAAGTATTCTGGGGTTCTTCTTTGGTGGTCTTGGTGGCATACGCGCATGGGATGTTTCGACCATCAATCGCAGAAGAGTTCGTGAGGCTTTATTACTTTAAGCTCTCAGAGTCGGATCTCTTCAATCCCTTCCGCGAGTTTGTCGTCGCGCTGCGATTTGTGGTTTGGATTTCTGCTGCCGCATTTGTGCATCATTTTTTTCAGAGTGCGAGAAAATTGGGGGGAAAAGACGCCAAACAGGCCGAGCAAACCCTCGTCAAGCTCTCAAAGATCTTGGCAGTGAGCGTGATCGTTGCAGTGGCATTTATGGTGATCGAGCGCGCAAGCTTGCAGGGGGCCGACTTTTTGGCGGAAGTATATTCCTTCGAGCGCAATGCAGACCATTGGCGAGATCGGGCGCATGGTCCGTTTCGCTCGCCTGTGGAATCAGCGGTGGCGCTGGCCTTGAGTTCGATACTCATCATGGCGTTTCGCCGAAGACTTCCAAAAAAACTTTGGGTTTCCGCTCTGGTTTCGGTGGTTTTGGGAATTGCGTTGGCGAAAACAGCTACGCCTTTTCTGGTTTTGCTTCTTGTGGCGGTCGTAAGCCTTGCGCCACGCCTGCCTTTGCGTTTGCGCAGAGGCCTCTTGATCGCCGTGGCTGGTGTTTTAGCATCAGGTGCGATCGCTCTTTTAGCGGATCATCCCTTGGCTTGGGCCAAGATCAATGACCTGCGTTTTCGTTTTGGCCCCTGGGTTGCCTACCTTAAGCTTTTGCTTTCCAGGCCTGATTATTTTCTACTAGGCCTAGGGTTTGCTCCATATCACACCGATAATGCCTATATTTTTATTCTCACGCGAACAGGCGTGATGGGTTTTGCTGCGCTATTGTGGTTTCTCGTGAGGCCCATAAAAAAGGCGTGGGCAAGTTGGCCTTGGGCAGCGCAAGCCTTGCTGATTTATTTGGCGGTAGTGGGGCTGACTCTTGATGCTTGGATCTATCGGCATGTCATTGCGTTGATGCTTGCCATCGGAGTGCCGTTGCTCGCATTTTCTCGCCGCGGGACGAAGGGAAAGGAAAGAATTTAGGAAATTCGTCTTTCAGCGATGTTTTTCAGAAGCAGCGGCAGCCTTTCGTGGAACGAAATTTCAGGCCGCCACCGAAAACGCTCCCAAGCAAGATCATTCTTGAACGCGAATCCATAATCACCGCCTTCGGGATTGTAGAGCACTTGGGTGCGTGGGTTCACAAGCTTCACGAATTCTAAAAGCGAAACTGTATTTTCAAGGCCGCCACCGGCATTCACCTTCACGCCGCCGTGCCTGCCCTCAAGGATGATTTGCACCAGGCGCCCAAGGTCATCGACATGCAAGAGATCCCTGAACTGCTTGCCATTCTTGGTGACGGTGACGGGTTTGCCAGCCTGCATGGCTTTGATCATGGCAATCACCCAATGGCCGCGGTAGTGGTCGAAGTCGGTGTAACAAGACGAGAGGCGTACGACCGTAGCGAGTTCCAGGGTTTCAACTAGGAATTCGCTGATGAGTTTCGTTTTGGCGTAAACCGTTTCTGGCGCGAAAGGCTGGCAGTCTGAAATCAGATGTTTGGGCACGTACCGGTCGTCTTCCTCGCTTAGGTCTTCTAGCCGATATGGAGTTCCATAAACATCTTTGCTTGAGAAATGGATGAGCTTGATCGGAAGGTCTCGCAAAACTTCGACAAGATGGCGCACACCCGCCACGTTCACTGCATCCGATGGCGATCCGACCAGGTACCTTGATGAAACCCTGTCTTGAACGGCGGCGCAGTTGATCACGGCTTGGATTTGATTTTTAATGAGGTAGTCGCGCTCAAGCGATGCAATATCCTGGGCACGGCTCCAGCCGAGCACCTCATGATCTTGACGTGAGAACGCTCTAAAGAGCCCTGCGCCAAGATAACCTTCATGTCCGATGATCAAGATTTTCATTGGCTTTTGAACCGGTGGTAGCACAGCAGGGGATTCCGGAATCGAAAGCCTAGCGTGGCATACAAGTTTAAGATGGCCATGTTATCAGCCGAGATAGAAGAAACTACCTCGTGGTGCCCAGCTTTGAAGAGCTCGGCGCAGGCGAGGCTCCAGAAATACTTTGCCAGCCCTTTCCCTCGGAAAGGTGTATCTAAGGCGTGTAGCACGATTCGGTTTTCAGTATAGCCAAAGAAGCCTGCCAGCGTATCTTCGAAGCGCAAAGAAAAAACTGTTCCCTCTTCGGCCAGCTGCAAGAACCATTGGTTGTAGCGCAGATCGGCCATGCCTTTCGGGATGTTGAAGTCGCGGTGAAAACGTCCGTGGGTGAATGCTGTCTTTGAAACGCGATCAAGGCTTTTAAAGTCAATGCTACGATCTAACTTCACTTGAGGGTTTGTCAGAGGTTTGAATCGATCAACATCGCAATGAGGGTTGATCAATGTATCGCAGTAGTAAAATCCGTGTTTCACTAAGCGTTTGACATCAAACTGCGGGTCGACTTTCACCGAGACGTGGCCAGCGACATCTTGAATCTCAGTGAGCGCCTCTTCCTCCGTGCTCAAAAGCTCGTAAGTCGGAAACCCAAAAACTTTCTCGTCCCAAGGGGTATTTTTAAGGATTTTTTTCATTGATGTTCGCAGTCGCCTTGTCGATTAAATACAGAGGCCTGCCCTTGGTTTGATCAAAAGTTTTACCAAGATAGACTCCCACCACGCCTAAAATCGCGATCGTCATCCCACCCAGGAAATAAAGAGACACGATCAAGCTCGCCCATCCTGAAACCGGAATTCCCTGAAAAAGAGCGCGGTAGAGCACGTACAGCCCGAAAGCGAACGAGAAAAGCGTGACCATGAATCCGATCTTCACAGCCAGTTTCAACGGTTTGTCTGAGTACGCTAAAATCGTCTCCAAACCAAGATTGAAAAGCTTGCGGTAAGTGTAGGCGCTTTTCCCTTCGAATCTCGCCGCATGCTCGATATCCACATAGGCCGTTGAAAAGCCCATCCAGTTGATGAGCGCGCCAAAAAAACGGAGTTCTTCGCGAAACAGCGAGAATTTATTGACGACCTTACGAGACAAAATGCGGAAGTTCCCGACCCGATGGTCATATCGCAAGTCCGCCAGATAACCAAAAATCCCGTAGAAAACGCGAGAGCTAAGGCGTTTGAAGAGAGGTTGCTTAGAATCCATCCGGCGCGCGATCACGATCTCAAAGCCTTCTTTCGCTTTTGCGTACAACCGCGCGATTTCTTCCGGCGGATCTTGAAGGTCGCAGTCCATCACCACAACCCAATCACCCGTGCAATGGTCGAGTCCCGCGGTGATTCCATAGTGTTGTCCGAAGTTGCGGCTGAACTGAAGCCCCTTCACCCGGGAATCGGTCTTTGAAAACGATTCAATCATCTTCCACGACCGGTCGCCGCCGCAGTCTTCAACAAAGAGAATTTCAAAGTTGGGGTTGATCGGTTCAAGCACTTTCTTTAAGCGCGCGTAGAGCTCTTGAAGGCAATTCTCCGCCTTATAGACCGGAACAACGATGCTAATATGCGGGTTCGTCGCCATGACCTTTACCTGTCCCGCGTGGTTTAATTTTTTCTTCGAGAAGCCATTTTCGCGCCTTTTCGATCACATAACCCTGCTCTTCTTCCGTGAGGTTGTAGAACAGAGGAAAGCGCACCAGAGATTGAGAGAGTTTTTCGCATCCGGGCAAGTGTTCTGGCCTGCCGCTATAAAAGCGAGCGCCAAACGGCGAGGTATGCAGAGAAACATAATGAAACGGGCAGATGATGCCGTTTGATTTCATAAAGCTGATGAAACGGGTGCGCAGCTCATGGTTGGGCATGATCATGGCGAAAAGGTGGTAGTTCGGCGTATTGTGAGCCGGGGTTCCAAGGACGCGGATGTCGAATTCCGCGAACTCCGCCGCGAGCGACGTTTTATAACCCTCCCAGATTTGTTTTCTTCGTTTCGTGATCTGGGGCAAATCATCAAGTTGAGGGTAAAGATACGCCGCATTCATATCCGACATCAAATAGCTCGATCCAATGTCAACCCAGGTATATTTGTCTGCGAGGCCTTGAAAAAAACGAGCCCTGTTGGTGCCTTTTTCACGAAGGATCTCTGCGCGGTCAAGGAACTTTGAATTCCCAAGAATCAGCGCGCCACCCTCGCCTGAGGTCACATTTTTTGTCTCATGAAAACTATAACAACCCAATTCCCCGATCGTTCCGAGTGTGCGGCCTTTGTAACTCGCTCCAATAGCTTGCGCCGCGTCTTCCACCAGGGGAACCGAATTTTTTGCGCAGATTTCTGAGATTGCATCCAGGTCTGCCGAAGCTCCGGCGTAATGAACGGCCATCACGGCTTTCGTCTTTTTTGAAAGAAGCCGTTCGACCTCAGAGGGCAGGATGTTTCCGAAAAGGTCATTGTCGGCGAATCGCAAGACTGCGCCTCTCAGTGCAAAGGCATTGGCCGTCGAGGAAAACGTGTAACTTGGGAGAATGACTTCATCACCAGGCTTCAAATCAAGAAGCAAAGGGATCATTTCAAGAGCATGCGTGCCCGAGCTCACGAGAAGAGTTTTTTTTCCGGCGATTTTCTCCAAGAGTTGTTCACAGCGCTTCGTGAAGGGGCCATTTCCAGAAAGGTGCCCATTGCGAATGGCTTCCGCGAGCAAGGCCTCTTGCCGGTCTAAGACCACAGGTTTGTTGAAAGGAACCTTTATCGAGGCCGTTACGGAATTTGCTGACATCTTAAATCCTTGGTTATAGGCTTAGATCCCAAACATATACCAAGCTTGCCTCTGACCAGGCAAGGGTTCGTTAAAAATGCTTAAAAACAAATCCACTCAAACCGCTGCTTTCCTCGCGCTCTTGGCCCTGTTTTTCTTGTCCCTGAACTCGCTCGTCACTTTTCCTGATTCCTATGACGATGAAGGTTTTTACGGGGCTTATGGTTTGGGATATGTCACAACGGGCAAGTTTTCATCGCCTTCCATCCAAAGCGCGGGCCCCTTTGCCTTGGGAAATGCGTGGAACTCTCGCGTCAGCGCGGCGATCTTTGGCGCTTTGGGCCATCTCACGGGCCACTCTCTGGCCACGGCGCGCAGCATTTCCTTTGTGCTGGTGTGGCTGGCGGTTTTCATCTGGTACTTCATTTCGCGCAGGCTGGGCATCTCAGGATGGGTAGGTGCGCTTTTTTTTGCATCCGCCGAGCGCGTTTTTTATTCTTCCCATGTGTTTCGGCCTGAAGCGACGCTTGTCTTGATGAATACGATTTTTATTTACATCGTCGTTCGTTTTCAAGACGCGAGGCTTGCGTTTACCCGCGGCCTTTTGAATGGCGGGTTCGTCTTGGCGCATGGAACGGGCCTTGTCACGGCAGTCCTCAATACGTTTGATTTTGGGTTTGCTTGGCTCAAGGCATTGCGCAAAAAACCGAAGCCCTTGGGCTTTTACATTGTGGGATCGATCCTGGCGGTTGCGGCTTTTTATTTCATTCAGATCCATGATGTGGGTGGGTACAAGGTCGCTCAAGAACAGCTGCAAGTCTTTAAACAGTATCAAATCAGGACTTCGATCTTAGAAGCGATCAAGGCCGATATTATTCTGCGTTGGGGCACCGAACTCATCGAAGTTGGCGGGAGTGTTTTGGCGAAGGTTTTTCGCTGGTATTTCTATCTCACCGTCCTTTTGATTTCAGCGTTCAGCGCTTGGCGCTTCAGCGGTCTACCCAAAAGGCTTGGGTTCTTGTCGCTAGGGTGCGTATTCACCTACATGGTGATCGTGCCCGATAAGATCGATATCCAGATCGCTGAGATGATCCCGTTTTTCGTGGCAGCGGCGATAAGCGGGTTGGTCGCGATCCGCAAGTCTTACTCACGCATCGCCGCGACCCTCATATTGTGCAGCTTGATCGCAGTAGAGGCGCTCATCTCTGTTCATCATGCCATAAAATACCGCGGTCCAACGGGTACCCAAGCGGTGTCCGCAAAACTCTCGCGGTATCTTGGCGAAACTAAGGCTCTGGTGGGTGATCAGAAGATCACTGTCATTGAGGACATGAGGTATTGGTTCGAATTCAAAGACCGTTTCGATTTTCGCGGGTCTCGATACATTCAAGAGTTTTCACCCTATCATGGAGTCATTGTCGTCGCTCGAAACGCCGTCGGTAATCCGGCCTTTCGACACTGTAAGGCCATCTTAAAAGATGCAGAGGGTTATTTCGTCACCTACCGCTGTCCCTAGAGCTTGCGCGAATTCTTAAAGGCCATGGTTTGCCGCCCGTACCGGCCTCCCACAAACCAGTAGCGGAGTGGCTTCAGAACGGGGCGGGGAAGACAGAATCGCATAATAACGATCCGGCGTCGCTTCATGTTTTTTTAGAGCCACGATATATTGGGGACTCTTGTTTTCTTCTTGCCCGCACTGTTTGATCTCCTGTTCTAACATCGCAAGGAAGTTCAACGGATAGGGATCGGCGAAATTCTCGGGATGGGCATAGAACTCAAGGTTTTTCCCAAGCTTTAAGCCGCAGGCCCGCGGGCTTGATCCTGTCTGAACGAGTCTGGGTTCTCCCATCGATCGCATCAACTGCGGCAGTCGAAAAAGAGACGCCGCTGCCAAGGAAGATGCGCCAAGAAGAACGGTGGTCTTAAACGCCCGTTGGAGCGATTGACGCGAATGTTTCGAGATGGTTTTTAATGCGATCTGATAGAAGTAAAATCCTCCTACTGCAGCTAGAAACGCCCTGCAGAGGATCAGATAGATGAAAATGCGCTGTACGAAGTAATAATGCTTCAACGCGACTGCAAGACCCAAGAACACCGCAAGACCAAGTTGTAAAATTGAAATTACAGCGAGTGAAAAGGCAAATTTCTCTGATGAGCTCAAGTCGCGTCGTTTCGGATACGCCAGAACAGGATACGCAGCCCCTAAGACGACCAGCGCGTTGAATCCGACCGTGATCAAAGAGCCCGAAGGCCAAAATAAAGCCCACACCGAGCGGATTAGGCCAAAATCCTTGGTGAGCAAAAGGTCGTACGGGCCCGCATCAGTAAAGTTGCACGATTTGAGGCTGTAGAACATCCCGATGCTTAGGCTCACAAAGGCGAGTGGAGCGAGAAAGTTCATCCAAACTTTTGTTTTGCGAAAAGTTTTTTCTTCGCGAAAAAAAAAGTGCCAACAAACCATGCACCAGAAGCTTGTGACGAAGACTTGAAACATTCCAGGCCCCGCGACGAGGGTAAGGCCAAGGCTAAGGGCCGCGAATGTCCCTTTTTCGACATTTCTTATCCCAGAAAAGCCCTTGGAACTCAGCCGCGCACCCAAGAGTGTGGTGGCACCGAAGAAGAAAAGCCAAACGGCGTACGGCCTGGTTTCCGCTGCGTATTGATGAAAGAGGGGCTGGTTGTTCATCAACACGATGCTGAGCAGCGCCCAAGGTAGTCCTAAGCCCATTCCGATCGATAAAAACACAACCGCAATAAGCAGCGTCGAGGCGATCAAACCTTCAAGTCTAAGCTTCCAAAGAATACCGTGGTCAAATGAGCCCAACTTGCTCACCGTCCATTTGTTCAGCAAGTAGTAGAGAGGTTGCGGGCTGCACTGACTTGGCGCGCCTCCTGAAAGAAGGGTAAAATAAGGTGCGGTGCAAGAAGAATTGATGCCGATCGCTTCGTCATCCCAGAACGGTTTGTGGGTTGCGAGGAAGAACTGGTTTTTAGCGATGAAGCCAAGGAGAACAAGGCAAATCCCTACGAGAATGAAGAGGTTCCTTCTTGGTTTTGCCACGTGCCCTAAGCTCCGAAGCCGCCTTTTAGTTTAGCTCCGCCAAGCACATGAAGGTGCAGGTGAAATACGGTTTGGCCGGCATCAAGCTGGTTGTTGATCACGGTGCGATATCCTTGCGCGCGAATCCCTTTTTCGGTTGCAATCCTGTCTGCCAGCGCAAACAAGTCGGGAAGAATCGTTTCTCTGTCTTCCGCGCCCATCTCATTGAGGCTCGCAACGTGCTTTTTGGGAATGACGAGCGCGTGCACCGGTGCTTGCGGAGAGATATCCGCGATTGCGAAGGCCAACTCCGATTCCGCTATTTTCTTCGCGGGGATTTGACCCAATTGAATCTTGCAGAAAATACAATCGCTCATTGCTCTCACTCCTTCTCGCGCTCGATATCAGCGCCCAGCGCTCGAAGCTTGATCTCCATCTTTTCATAGCCTCGGTCAAGATGATAAACGCGGCGAACTACGGTCGTTCCCCGGGCCGCCAGAGCAGCAAGCACAAGGCAGGCGCTGGCTCGCAAATCGGTAGCCATCACGGTCGCGCCGCTCAATCCATTCACGGCTCCGGCTTTGCCTCGAATGAGCGCCGTTTTTCCTTGGACATTGATGTCTGCACCCAAGCGCATCAGTTCTGCGACATGCATGAAACGGTTTTCAAAAATATTTTCCGTGACCAACGAATCGCCGCTAACCACGCTTAAAAGAGCCATGAACTGCGCCTGCATGTCGGTCGGAAAACCAGGAAAGGGGAGAGTGGAAAGATCGACAGCCTTCAGCTTTTTTGAGACGTAAAGACGAATCCCCTGAGGCGTTGCAATGACCTCGGCTCCGATTTCACGCAACTTCTCTAGAACCGCTTCCAAAAGCTCGCTAGGAACATCGGGTAGGAAAACCTCGCCCTGAGTGATCGCGCCTGCGACAAGATAGGTGCCCGCTTCGATTCGGTCGGGAATCACAGAATGTCGGGCAGCGCCTAATTGCTCGACTCCTTCAACAGCAATGACCGAAGTCCCTTCGCCCGAGATCTTTGCTCCGAGCTTTTTCAAGAAAACCGCAAGGTCGATGATCTCAGGTTCCTGAGCGCAGTTTCTCAAGACGGTTTTTCCTTTCGCCAATGTCGCTGCCATCAAGGTGTTTTCGGTGGCGCCAACCGAGACCTGGTCGAAGGTGATATCCGCGCCACGCAGATGGTCTACGGAAGCATTGATATAGCCTCCTTCCAGCGAGATCTTTGCTCCCATCTTCTCTAAGGCCGTGAGATGCAGATTGACCGGGCGAGCTCCGATGCTGCACCCTCCTGGAAGTGAAACCCTGGCTTGTTTGAACCTCGCTAGCGTCGGGCCCAGCACCAAAACAGAGGCTCTCATCGTTCTGACAAGGTCGTATGAGGCCTCGAAACTTAAAAGCTCAGGTACGGAAATCTCGACTTCATGCTTGTCGGTGTGGTGGGTGACTTTGGCCCCCATTTCTGAGAGAAGCCTTACGGTCGTGTCAATGTCAGCCAGAGTGGGAACATTTGAAAGCTTGCATTTCTCGGAGGTCAGCAATGTGGCGAAAAGAATCGGAAGGGCCGCGTTTTTTGCTCCGCCGATTTGTACCTGGCCGTGCAGAGCTCTTCCGCCGCGTATGACGAGTTTATCCATGCACTAGAATATACCGGTCTCGGCCCGTGAGGTCTTGAAAAATCTGAGTCGAATAGCCTTTGTCTGCGAAGACCTGGCTGGTTTCAGCGCTTCTACTCTCTGAGAGCTCAAAAAGCCCGAACCCTTTTGGCTGGACCTTGGCCTTGATGAGCTCGGCCAAAAACCTGTAATAAAACACTGCATCTTCGCCTTGAGCATACAAGGCTTCAGGTGGTTCATGGTCGCGGACGTCGTTGGCGATCTCATCGCTTGAAAGCAAGTAAGGCGGATTCGAGATGAGAAAGTCGCACTCTGGCAGCCCTTCATATTCCCAGAGCCGCGGCTCAGCAGAAACGGGAATGAATTCGGCGTTGGTTGCCCAGAGTTTTTTTGAATTCTCGCGGCATACGCTCAAAGCTTCTTCAGAGCTGTCGGTTGCCCACATTTTAAGGCCTGGGCGTTCAAGAGTAAGGGTGATTGAAATGCATCCTGAGCCCGCGCCAAACTCTAAGCCCTTAAGACTTTCCTGATGACCGAACCGGGTGTTCAGTTCTTTCAGTGCATGTTCAACCAAGCCTTCTGTTTCCGGTCTCGGGACAAGAACGCTGGTGTTCACGTAAAATCCTCTGCCAAAGAAGTCTTGCGAACCCGTAAGGTACTGCAGCGGCAGTCCGCGCACACGAAGTTTGATCAGGTTCTTGAGCTCTCGCTCTTCATATTCGTTTAACGGTTGATCTTGGTGGAGAGCAAGCTGGTTCAAGCTGATCCCCCGGACATGGGCTTCTAAGATGCGGCGTTCATGAGGAGGGATTATAATGCGCCCCCTGCATTTTGCTGTTTGAGGAGCTCGGCTTGGTTGTGGGTGATCAGCGCCTCAATGATGACATCAATCTTGCCTTCCATGATCTCGGGCAGCTGATGGACCGTCAAACCTATGCGGTGGTCCGTAAGACGAGATTGGGGAAAGTTATAAGTGCGAATGCGTTCACTGCGGTCTCCGGTGCCGACCATGCTTTTTCTGGCGTCTGAGAGCTCCTTCTGAGCCTTAGCTTGTTCAGCCTCGAGAAGTCTTGCTCGCAAAATCTTCATCGCCTTGTCTTTGTTCTTGTGCTGGCTTTTCTCGTCTTGGCACGAAACCACGAGCCCCGTGGGCACGTGGGTGATGCGTACCGCAGAGTCGGTCGTATTGACCGACTGGCCGCCCGGGCCACCAGCTCGAAACGTCTCTACTCGCAGGTCAGCTGGGTTGACGTGCACATCGACTTCTTCAGCCTCAGGCAAAACAGCGATGGTCACAGTAGAGGTATGAATGCGGCCCTGGGCTTCGGTTTTGGGAACCCTCTGCACCCGATGCACACCGCCCTCGTACTTGAGCCTGCTATAAACCTTCTCACCGCTGATCATCGCGATGATTTCTTTAAAACCCCCGATGCCGGTAGAGATAGCGCTCATCAATTCCACCCGCCAGCGGTGCTCACCGGCGTAGCGCTCGTACATCCGATAAAGCTCACCCACGAATAGAGCCGCCTCATCGCCGCCTGCTCCCGCGCGGATTTCCAATAAGATGTTTTTGTCGTCGTTTGGATCTTTGGGGAGCAGCAGTTTCTTGAGCTCAACCTCGAGAACTTCTTTTTCTTGTCCAAGGCGCGTGAGTTCTTCTTTGGCCATCGAACGCATTTCAGCGTCTTTATCTTCGAGCAAGAGTTTGTTCGATTCCAGTTCGCTTAAGACGAGCTTGTACCGTCTGAAGGCATCGACAAGTTCGGCGATATCCGAACGCTCTTTCGACAATGCTCGGAATTCCTGCGGCTTCGAGCCAAGGCTTGGATCAGAGAGCTTCTGCTCAAGCAGTTCAAAGCGTTTTTCGACTTCCTCTAACTTAGCAAACATTTATTGGGTACTCCGCGGCAGCTAACCTGGAAACTCAGTCACAGTGGCTGCGACACGAGCAATATCAGAAAGAGACGAGATTTCGATCTCTTTTTCGGAAATGGCTGAAGGTGTTTTTTCCAAGAGCAAGACCCGCTTGAGCGAAGCCAGGGCGATTTCAAGTTGTTCGTCAGTAGGCTCTCTCGTGGTGAGCTTTTGCAAAACAAGCCCGGGAAAAATCAAAATCTTGAAGATGGGATTGTTCATCTTATTGGCGCTTAACCGGATGAACTCGTAGCTGATCCCGGCCACAGGCAGCATGAGCGCGATCTTGATCAAAACCAAAAGCGTGTGGTTTACGATCGCATTCGGGCTGAGCGAGGTGGCGTTGATCAACGGAAACAAGAACGAAAAAACCAAAATGCTGATGATGAGCAAGAACAACAAAAATGAGGTGCCGCATCTGGGATGCAAGGTGGAATGCTTGCGCGCATTGGCAACTGTGAGTTCTTCTCCCATTTCGAAAGCATAGATGCTCTTGTGTTCAGCGCCATGATACTGAAAAACGCGTTTGACGTCTTTCATCGCGGCGATCACGTAAACGTAGGTCACCAGAAAAACCACTTTGATGAAACCATCAATCAAGTGAAAGAGCGGGCTCTGCACGCCTGCCTCAAAAAAGCCCGTTCTGCCCACCAACACAGTGAGATAGTGCGGAGCCGCAACAAACAGCGCCATTCCCATGACAAAGGCAAAAAAGATGCTTGTGAAGATGGCAAAGGTTGAAAGTTCTTCGGGCTTGTCTTTGGTCGCAGGATCATGAATCACAGCGACGTTCGCAGAGTAGCTTAGCGCCTCGATCCCATTGACCATCGACTCTAGAAGAGTTGCTACGCCTCTAAGGAAGGGTTTTTTAAGCAACGGGAAACGGTCTGCCCATCCCTTCCAAGGTTGTTCTTTGATAAGAATGCGATTGTTCGGCTTGCGCACGGCAATGGCGAGAAAATGCGGTGATCGCATCATCACGCCTTCGATTACAGCTTGTCCCCCAATGCTGGTGTACTGTTTTTCGCCCAAGCCTCTCGCCTCGAAGTAGGTTCTTACTTCGTTTTCTTCTTCGCGTATTTGTTCATGAACCGCTCAACGCGGCCAGCGGTATCAATGAGTTTCGCTTTGCCTGTGTAAAAAGGATGACATGCTGAACAGATTTCAACCTTAATATCTTCCTTCGTAGCACGCGTCTCGATCACGTTTCCGCAGGCGCAAGTCGCGGTTGTTTCCTTATAAATCGGATGAATTCCTGCTTTCATTAAAACTGCTCCTCAATTTTTCTTTGTCGAATAGCCTATGGCTTTTATCAAGATTCTCGTAGGGTTGCAAGCCAAGCTCAAGCAAACTTTGGCTTAGCTATTCATGCCCTCGACGAATTCCCTGTTTGTTTTTGTTCGTGCCACTTTGTCCAATACAAACTCCATCGCATCAATAGAGTTCATAGGGTGAAGCACTTTACGTAAGATCCAGATTCTATTGAGAAAATCCTTATCATGTAACAGCTCTTCTTTGCGGGTCGCTGACTTGTTGACGTCAAGACATGGGAAAATTCTCTTCTCCATCAGTTTACGATCCAAATGGATTTCAGAGTTGCCTGTCCCTTTGAATTCTTCAAAGATCACTTCGTCCATACGTGAGCCTGTATCTACAAGTGCGGTAGCAATAATCGTAAGGCTGCCACCTTCTTCTAGATTGCGCGCCGCACCAAAAAATCTCTTTGGTTTGTGAAGGGCATTTGAGTCAACGCCGCCCGACAGAATTTTGCCACTCGGAGGTACGACTGCATTGTAGGCACGAGCCAAACGGGTAATCGAATCCAAAAGTACAACCACATCTCGTTTGTGCTCAGCCAGGCGCTTGGCCTTTTCAAGAACCATTTCAGCGACCTGCACGTGGCGACTTGCTTGTTCATCGAAGGTCGAGCTGATGACTTCGCCTTTTACGGTGCGTTGCATGTCGGTCACTTCCTCAGGACGTTCGTCGATGAGAAGAACGATGAGGTAGATATCAGGGTGGTTCGCGGTGATTGCATGCGCAATGTCTTGTAGAAGCACTGTTTTGCCCGCTCTTGGAGGGGCAACAATGAGACAGCGCTGGCCCATTCCCAGCGGAACAAACATATCGATGATGCGTGTGGAATAATTGGTTGGATCAAATTCCATTCGCACGCGTTTATTCGGGTAGAGCGGCGTTAAGTTATCAAACAGGATCTTCTCTTTGGATTCCAGGGGGTCCTGCATGTTGAGGTTCTCAACCTTAAGCAATGCAAAGTAGCGTTCAGAGTCTTTCGGGGGGCGAATTTGTCCTGAAATGGTATCGCCCGTGCGCAGGTTGAAGCGCCTGATCTGCGAGGGAGAAACATAGATATCGTCAGGACCTGGCAGATAGTTATAATCGGGGGAGCGTAAGAAACCGAATCCATCGGGCAGGCATTCAAGCACGCCTTCGCCATAAATAGCTTGGTTTTGTTCAGCGCTTTTTTGCAGGATGGCGAAGATGAGTTCTTGTTTGCGGAGACCAGAGGCGTTTTCGATGCCGAGCTGCTTTGCAGTTTCCGCGAGCTCGCCGATTTTCTTTTCTTTCAGTTCCTTGAGGTGCATTTAGGCTCCTTGATTACTTATTATTTGTGACATTGGTAAAGGAATGATTAGGATTATAAGTTCATGGCTCAAGCAGGTATAAAGGTGATTTGGAAGCTTTACTGGTAACGGCTTTTCTGTTCGTTGTCAACAGTCAGTTAAAACTATAGAATGAAATTGTGAAACTCAACAGAGATCGTGGGATTGCCTTCATATCGGTTCTTCTTTTCCTGATCACCGCAGCCGTCGCAGGCGTGGTCTACAAGTGGTTTAGCTTCGTACTGTCGTCTGGCAGTTCGCAAAACGTTCGCACCGTTTATTATGAGGTGAAGCCGAAGGTTGGCGCCCAACGCATTGCCGAAGAGCTCGCAAGCCTCGGCGTGGTCTCGGATTCTCGTTTTTTCTACTGGTACAGCCGTATTTCAGGAAAAAGTAAAAAGTTCAGGGCCGGTGATTATCGTTTCTCAACCAAAATGACTCCTGACGAGGTGATGGCCATTTTGATGTCAGGCATCTCGTTCGGTTTGCCGCTTACCGTGCCCGAAGGCTATACGATCGCTCAAATAGCACAGGTTTTAGAGGGAATTCGTCCGGGAACGGCCGAGAGCTTCAAATCACTTTGCCAAGACAAGCGGTTCATCAAAGGCCTTGGGTTTGCGAAATCTCCACACAGTCTTGAAGGATATCTCTTCCCCGACACTTATTCCGTGCTCCGAAACGAACCCGTGGAAGAGATCATCAGAAAAATGGTGAGAAAGTACAGGGCAGTTTACACTCCCGAGCTTGAAATGCGGGCATCTCAGCTGGGAATGACCGAGCAGCAAGTTATTACCCTGGCGAGCATCGTCGAAAAGGAAACGGGCGCGAAACACGAAAGGCCCTTGATTGCATCGGTTTTTCATAACCGTTTGAAGAAAAAAATGCGTCTTCAGAGTGATCCTACCGTGATTTACGGCGTCAAAAACTACCAGGGAAATATCACAAGAAAGCACCTTGATGCCGTGACGCCATACAATACCTACCAGATTTCCGGTTTGCCTAAAGGACCCATCGCAAATCCGGGCAAGGAAGCTATTTTAGCCGCACTGTATCCGGTCGAGTCGACTTATCTTTATTTTGTTTCCCACAACGACGGCACTCATGAGTTTTCTTCCACTTATGAAGATCATATGAAGGCCGTCGCGAAGT
>JBFMCE010000012.1:0-49359 GCA_040754655.1 Bdellovibrionota bacterium
CCCGTCATTAAAAAGGGTATCTGAATGACGACATACGTGATCACTGGGATCATCGCGTTCTTCAAGACATGCCGAAACAAGATTACCCTCTCGGCAAGCCCCTTCGCCCTGGCGGTGCGCACGTAATCTTGGTTCACTTCATCGAGCATGAAGGTGCGAAAAACCCTGACGTTGATCCCCAAACTCACGATCACCCAAATCAAAGCAGGCAACCAGATGTACTTGAACCTCTCAGGGATCGCTTGATCGTACCCCGAAATCGGAGCCAAATCCCACCAATAGGCGATGACGTATTGGCCAAATAAAATATACGCCAACGCCGAAATGCTCATCCCAACGACGCAAAGAATCACCACGCCGCGGTCAAACAGGCTGCCGCGAAAAAAAGCCACCAACAGCGCGATCGCGAGTCCCAAAAAAGTTTCGACGATGAAAGCGGGAATCGCCAGCGAAAGCGAAGCAGGCAATCCGCGCCAGATCATCTCAGAGATGCGTTGTTTTGAAGTGTAACTTCGACCAAAGTCGAAGGTGACGACTTGCCTGACATAATCAAAGAATTGCTCGTATTTCGGGCGATCGAGGCCTAACTCACGGCGAAGCTCCACGATCTGCGACTGGGAGGCGTGTTTTCCCAACATTTGGTAGGTAGGATCGCCACCGACAAGATTGAACAAAGTGAAGATGATGAGGCATACACCCAGCAAGATCGGAATCGTATAGATCAGACGCCTTGCGACATAGGCAATCATGGCTCTGAAACCCCTATTCCATGTCGCAGGGCCCGGTTCCTTCCGTCCAAGTCAACTCGAAGATACTTTTCAGCGCAATGTTCAAATGCATGTATTTTAAGATTGTGGGTCCACCCGTGAGACAAACGGCTTTCATTCTGATGGACCGTCAAAACCCAAGGCACGTCTTCTGAGAGCATCTCTCTCATCTTGACGAACAAAGCCTTGCGCTGAGCCCCATTAGGCAAAACGGCCGCCTGCTCATAGAGGCGATCAAATTTCGGATTCTCATAGTTCGCGAGGTTCGACCCCGGAGCTTCGTTGCGACTGTACAAGAGTTGCCACCCGTTCTCGGCGTCAGGGTAATCGTACACCCAAGAAAGCCCAAGAATCTGGACTTGTTTTTGACGAGCCCGTTTCATCATCTCAGGCCACAGTACGACATTCAAATTCACTTTGATCCCAAGCTCGGCGACTGAGCGCTGGAAGTACTCTCCAAGCTGGCGGTAGACCTGCCCCGTTTGCACGTCATAGGTGAGCTCAGGGACTCCTCTGCCATCGGCATGGCCCGCTTTTGCCAGGATCTCTCTTGCTTTGACCAAGCTGTACTGGCGCGAAGGATTCCTATAATTCGGATCGTACCCCCAAATTCCCGGTGGAATCGGCGACTCGGCCTTCAACCCTAGCCCGAGATAAAACTTCTCAATCGCCGGTGCCTCATCGAATGCGAGCGAAATCGCCTTGCGCAAAAACTTATTCTTCTCGCCGCCAACGACGGGATCTTCCATGTTGAAGACGATGTAGTTGAAGGCCACCGACGGGGTAAGGTGCAGTTGGATATGCTTGTCGCGAATCTCTTTCGAGGGCTTTCCATCGCTTGAAATAGCGGCTGCCGGATTGTCTTTCGGGATGCGCATCAAATAATCGTGGTCGCCTTTCATGAAGCTGAGCCACGTCGGCTGGTCTTCGATCAGGATGTCATCAATAATCTTATCGAGAAAGGGGATAGGTTTTCCTGCGTCTTTCAGCAAGCCCAGTTCTTTGTCTCCCTCGGATCCTTCCTTTGGATAGATCTGGGGGTGATAAGACGGATTACGCTCCCAGACCCATTGATTCTGAGTAAAGTTCGTCAGGCGAAACGGACCTGTGCCGACGGGATGGTTCTGAAAATCCTTCCCATAAAACTCGACCACCTCTCTAGCCACGACGTTGGCATAGGGCATAGTCAAACGATGTAGGAAAAGGGGGAAAGGCTTGGTCAGCCGGACCTGCAGGGTATGGTCATCGATCGCCTTCAGGCCTCCAACCGACGCATCATAAGCGGTTTGTCCTGATTCTAAGGCTTGGTCTCGCCATTCATTCAATCCGACAATGAGGCCGTCAAGGATCCACCATCCCGTCGAACCCACCTTTGGGTCGGCCAGTCGCTTAAAAGAATAAACAAAGTCTTGAGCGCGAAGAGGCCTGCCCTTGCCATCTTTGAACGCCTTATCGTCATGAAAACGCACGCCCTGTTTGAGCCGAAAAGTATAGGTTTTCTGATCTTTAGAAACCGCAGGCATTGTTTCGATCAACAAGGGCTCAAGTTCATATGGTCTTTTCAAATAATGATACTGGACCAATCCTTCGTAAGCCCTTCGCAGCAGAACGTGTGAATAATAATCATGGGCAATGGCTGGATCTAGGCTTCGAGGTTTGTCTCGCAATGCAACGCGCACCACATTTCCGAGCTCACGTTTTCGAGTGCAGCCAAACCAAGCTGGAGCCGCGACCACGAGCAGCACTGCAATTACGAGATGTCTCACGGTATAAGAAGAATAACAGGGCATTCGCCAATAAAGTCCTCTACTTAAACTCTTACACTAACGCGTAGCACGTAGAGCCTTCACGCACAACGCTTAATCGACCTGTCGTTTTAGAACGATTCTTTCGAAAACCCTCTCAAAAAATCTGGTGAGAGCGAAAAAACCTGAGCCGGTATCTCTTCATTCCACCGACGCTCTCGCCAAGCGATATGCACTTCAAGATCGGGTTGGTCTTCAGGCTTTGATGCCTGGGAATAACTCTTGAGGTTCACCTCTTGCGGCAAATAAAAATCGGGAACGTCGAGATATTTTGAATACTCGACGATGTATTTTTCTTTGCGGCCCGCTTTGCGCTCAATCTCGCCATCAATCTTCTTGAGCGCCATGCGCGGCCCCGGGTCGATCCACGTGATCTCGTACCGGAAACGGCCGTGATCAGAAGAAACCCTGAAACCCTGTTCATCAGATTGCTCAAGCTTGTGATGACCTGGCAGCGCAAGCAACCCCAACAAGAGGTCTGGTAGCTGGTCTAGAGGCAGCCCGTACCATGTACCTTGTGCCGAAAAATAGCGCCTCTGATCGAAATCGATCGAGAGAAAATTTCGATTTGAATCGAGCAGCATCAACGCGTGCGTGACTCCGAGAGGATCCATCGCTTCGATTCGCAAGAGCGGCGCCACCGGATTCGACCGATCAATGACGATGATCGCCGGAAAAGAAAGCTTCTGATCGGCAGAGCGCATCCGGATCCACGCCCTACCGCGTTCGGTTCGAATGGAAGCCGATTGTTTCTCTAAAAACTCTACGGCTTGTTGAGAAGAAAAAGGACGCACCTTTCGAGCGCACCCAAATTGACTAAGACTCGCAGCAAGCGTGAAGAGGAAAACGAGGGAAAAGAAAAACGACGGGGGTCGATCAGGCCTCGAAGTATCAGCGCGATACGTTTGCGGGTTGGCGAGGTTTGGCTGAACTCTCGGTATGAAGCCCGAGTGCTCGGCGCAGTTCATCGATCTTTCGCCCGATTTTCTCTTTCTCTGCCGGATCTGCATACATTCGTGCCGCTTCAAGATACTTCTCTAATGCTTTCTGTTTTAAATTGCTGCGCAGGTAAGCATCGCCAAGATGTTCTAAAATGACGCCTTCGTCTGGCCGCAGTTTCAATGCTTTTTCAAGCTCGATCATAGCACGACGGACATCTCCTTTTACCATCAAAAGAAAACCCAAGCTGTCTTGGATATAACCATCGCCCGGCTTTAACTTGATCGCCTTGCGTATCAACTGCTCAGCCTGCCCCAAATTTTCACCGCGCGTCGCATAAGTGTAGCCGATGTAATTCAGCGCCTGAACGTTGTCAGGATTGAGCTCTAAGATCTCTTGCATGGCCTTGAGCGCTTCATCCTGCTTGCCCTGCTTGTCATAGAGAGAGCCCAAATAGTAAAGCACGCGTTCATCGCGAGCGAACTCGACCTTTGCCTTCTCAAGCACGGCCGAAGCCTCATCTACGCGTTTAAGGTCTTCAAGCAACGAAGCTTTATATACGTAGAACTGGGGCACCTTGGGATTGTTGTTGATGGCTTTTTCGATCCAACTCAATGCTTCTTCAGGCCTGCCTTGGGTCTTGTGCAAGTGGGCAACGTGAATGGTGGCATCAATGTATACCGTGCTTGTAGGCGGAATTTTCTGAAACTCATCGATCGCTTCATTGTAGCGCTTGAGCTCTTCAAAAACTGACGCCAGATAATAACGAACCTTCTCGGCCTCGGTGTTCTTGCTCAGGATGGTCTTGAAAATATCGATCGCATTTTCGTATTTCTTTTGTTCGATGTAAATCAAACCGATCTTCACTTGAACGTTCAGGTTGTCTTGGTCGGCATCGTTCAGCAGAAGCAGGTACTTCAAGGACTGGTCGTATTTCTCTTTATCGATGTAAATTTGCGCAAGCCTCGCCACCGCCTGCAGATCGCCGGTCTCGGCATAGAGCTCTTCATAGACCTGAACCGCCTGATCAACCTTTTTCATCTCTTCCAAAAGAATGCCCAGCGTAAGCCCCGCTTGAACAAAGTTTGGTTTGATCGCCATCGCTTTGCGATACTGCGCGATCGCGTCTTTCGTGTTGTCTTGCCGCTGATAGGCCCGACCCAGATAGTAATAGCCCAGGTAATACTCAGGGTCTTGCGCGATGAGCCTGTTCAACACGGCAATCGCTTCTTTGACTCGCCCTTCGTCTAAAAGCAAAGAGCCCTTGAAAACATAGGCCTCTGAATTTTTCGGATCAACCTTGAGCACGGCATCATATTGCTCGATCGCTTCAGCGACGAGTTTGGTTGAGGCGTAAAGGCCTGCGAGCAACAACCTTGCATCGACGTACTTCGGATCGATCTTGACCGCGATCTTGCATTGTTCGATCGCAAACGTGAGCATGCCCTTCTTGACGTACTCCCCGGCAAGTCTCGTGTGAATCACCGCGGAATTCGCATCATAAATTAAAGCGATTTTGTATTCTTCGATCGCCTTGTTCGAATCGCCTTCAAGAGAAGCTGCTTGTCCCATCGAAAAATGGTAGCTCGCTTGGTTTGAGCTATAAGCCGAATCAATTTTTTTCTCGGAAGGAAACTCTGGTTTCATGGTGTAGGGAGCCAGCTGCTCGGCATTTTCTACCGGTGTAACACGGCTGGGACCTGGTCCGCGCGAGGCGGTAGAACACCCTGCAATCACTAACGCTGCGCACACAAAACTCTGTGTTAGCATTAGGACTTTTCGCCCTTGACTAACCGGAACAGAGAATCTTCTCATCGCTCAAATCCCTTTCTTTTGGCTCTGCTAGGGCCTTTCCAGATGTTTTCCAAATTTTGGCTCACCGTATTGACATGGTCTTTTTAACGCGGTTATAAAAGACCTTGTTCGGGGGTAGATTCATCTGGCCATTCCCCATCTACCAGATGTGTCGACATAATCTTTCGGGCACTTTAGGGTGCCGGTTTACCGCTAGTGCCTAGGATTGGGCCGACGTCCTCGAAATACGGTCGTTAAATATGGAAATCAGCCGGTTGGTCACCGTCTTGGTTTTCGGGTTTAGAAAAGAAGTGGGGAATTATTCAGTCTGAGGGGGGTTTTCAATGAAAGAAGTTAAGGTCATTAAGAGATATCAGAATCGTAAGCTCTACGACACCAATCAAAGCTGCTACGTAACACTTGACGAAATCGCTCAAATGATTAAGAACGGCGATGATCTTCGTGTGATCGACAACAAGAGCAAACAAGACATCACTGCGGTAACGCTTACCCAGCTTTTGTATGAATCTGAGCGTAAAGCGAAAAATGCCGTACCAGTGGAAATGCTCAAAGAAATCATTCGAGCTGGTGATGGTTCGTTTAGCGGTTATATCCGCAACAACTTGGCGACTCAGCTCAAGAAGTTTGATGCTGAACCTCCGGCAGAGGTCGCTCGCACCGCTTCGGGCGTGGTGAATCAGTAATTCTTGTTCTCGGTCCGCGCTTAAGTCATACTAAAAGTATGTTGGTGGGGGCCGGATTCAGAATTTTTAAGAACAAAGGGCAACGGAGAAAACCTCTCCTTGCCCTTTTTCTTTTGGCGACGCTGACGGCATTCGTAGGCCCCTCGCGCAACGATGCCCATGCGGCCGCTGGCGAACACGGCGTAGGCCTTGGCCTGGGACAAGTCTTGCTGATGGGAGATTTTGCAAAAAACTTCTCAGACTCGCTTGGCTACCAGCTTACCTACAGTTACGAAGCGAGCGCGATGTTTGGGCTTCTTGCAACTCTAAGCATGAGCAGCCACTCTGATGCGACCGGCGACAACTCGCTCGACATCAAAGGGTTCACGCCCAATCTGCGTATCAACCTTGCTTACGTCGATAAGCTCGTCATCTACGCTTTCACCGGATTTGGGCTTTTCATGGTCGATGAAACCATCGGCGAGCAAGCAGGCTCTGTCACGACTTTGGGTTTTGATATGGGAACGTCGCTGAACTTGGCGCTAGACAAACACCTTCAATTTGGAACAACGCTTTCTTTTCACAACATCTTCGGAAAAACCGACCCAGCGACTGTGACCGACTCAAGCCCGGGCTTGAGCATCGGCGGAACATACCTGATGTTGTCGCTGAACTTTTTTTATATATTTTAAAGATACAGCGAACAAAGACACTTCAGGCGGGCCGGGCGAAGTCTAGTCTCAAAGCGTCTAAGTGCCACTAAAATCAAAGCCCTTTGGCTTCGTTTCTCGTCCTTAAGACCTGCTGTGTTTTTTCTTCCATAGCCATTTCAAAGGCCACCTTATCTCCATTGACCTTCAATAAGGTGAAGTACTGGTCATAGATGTTTACGAGGGGAAATTTCTTTTCAAGCAAGAGGTCCAGAATCTTTACGAGCGTGGGATCTGAGAGCTTCTTTCGTGCATCTGGATAAAAATCCACAACATTTTCATGCCCTAACTTTTCGTATTTCAGCGCTTGGATGGCAGCATCGAGTTTATCAAGTTGTTTTACCAATTTGGCGGTAGGCGTTTCCGCCGCTTCATATTCCATCCAGAGCTCTCGTAAAGGAGCAGCCTCTGGAATCTCTAATACGATTTCGTCCCAAACTCTTTTCTCCATCGCGTGTTTTTCCGCCTTAGTGATCTTGGCGTCGGGCGTGAAGTCTGGCGCTATTGCTTCTGCAAGGTCATGAATCAATGCCATGAAACCTGCTCGCAACACGTCTATCCCGGCATGATGAATACTGTAATAAAGCGCTGCCCGCCTGACCTTCTGGGAATGCTCAAGCACCGTCTCTGCGATCTCTTCTGGGATACCTCGTTTCACCCAACCCGTGCGGATTTTTGCGCGCAATGCCAATTCAATCTTCGTCCATAACACAGGGATCTGAATGCTATCTTCCGAGTAAGCCATGAGAAGCCGATTGCAAAGGGTCAGATGGTCGGCATTTGCCCGCGAGAGGCTAAGTGAGGTCAACAAGAGAATAAACAAAACAGCGGTTTTCATAGGGTGTAAATGCATACACTTTACAGTAAATCCCAGCAAGGCTTATCAGCCAAAAATCCATTCACACGAATGGCTTCAGGTGGGCTCTGCAAAATTTGACAAAGAAATACAAAGAAATAAGCGCAGGGGCCACGGGGAAGAAGATCGCCACATTCAAAGGCATCGACATCGCCTCACCAGAGAAAGCTAAAGAGAAATGGACCAAAGCTACAACCGCTAACGATACTCCAACAAGCAAAACAAGCGCATTGAAGGGCACACGTAGCTTGAGTCTCAAAAGCGCAAACACAACCCAAAATCCAACGATCGACAGTACAAACCCGTAAGCTGCGCCGACGAAAAACACGGAAACCGGCATTTCGACCGGTAGATCGAAACTTCTAGATACTACGACGGTAGGAATGGTCACTGCCAATGAAGAAGACAAACCTACGGCACAAGCCGACTTCAGTATGAAGAGCCAAAAGTTCGCATACAACTTTGATTGGAAAAATGCGCGTATCATTGCTTTCTACCGATAGCCCAAGTGAATGATCCTGGGAATGAGGTTTTAAAGAGCGGAGTCGTCCTGGCGTCGACCTTGCCCGACTCGGGTTGGTCGCAGACATCTGCGTTAGTCGTTACTGAGCAAGAAGGTATGCCCTCACGCGTCTAATGCAACGGCCTAGGCCCACAACAAAGCGACGTATTGGGTTTCGGTCTCGCATCCCTCCCCCATAGCCCTAAACCCAAGATTAGGGTATAACCCCACCACAATGACTCTCGACACCACTCGCTCAGAAGACGCTGTATTCATGGCGCTAGCCGCATATGAGGCAGAAAAATTCATCGGTGCCACGGCACCCAATCCACCGGTGGGTGCTTGCCTTGTGCGCGATGGAAAGATCTTGGCTGTAGGCGCTCATGCGCGCGCGGGTTTTGACCATGCCGAGGTGGTCACTATTAAAAGAGCACTAGAGCTTCATGGCGAAGCAGCTGTTAGAGGTGCAACTCTTTACGTGACACTTGAGCCCTGCAACCACCATGGCAAGACCCCGCCCTGCACCGAAGCGATTCTCAAGGCTGGCGTCACACGTGTTGTTTTTGGGATTGAGGATCCCAATCCAGCGGTCGCAGGTGGTGGGGCGCTCGAGCTTCAACACCACCAAGTCAAAGTAATCGAAGGCACTGGCAAACAGATTTGCCTGAACTTGATTGAGCCTTTCCTCAAGCTTAAAACCACAGGACTGCCTTGGATCGTGCACAAACTTGCATACAGAGTTTTGAAAGATGGAACTCTTTCAATGCTTCCTGAGCCTGGGATGAAGACCTTCACATCGCAAGAAAGCTTGAAGGAAGCTCACCTTGAACGAAAGAAATGTGACGCGATCTTGACAGGAATCGGAACAGTGCTCGTAGACCAACCTCTGTTCAACGTAAGACACCTCGAGGATCATCCAAAAAAGAAACGCCCTCTGATCGTTTTAAGCCGTAAGAGAACCGAACTGCCCTCTTCCTGGGTGGAACAGCAAAAAGGTTTGGGATTCGAAGTCGAACTGGCTTCCGATCCGATTGAGGCTCTAGAACAACTGGGTCAAAAAGGAGCACTCAGGGTTTTGGTCGAGGCTGGTCCCCAGCTCTCGCAGTGGGTGATCTCAGAGGGAGCCTGGGACGAACGCTTGGTTTTCTTTTCTGGAATTGCGGGTGAAGACCAAGACTTTTTCATCAGGGAGCGCGCATGTTCACCGGAATCGTAAGCGGCTTGGGCCAAGTAACGTCTCTCACCAGGCACGACAGCGGCGAAGTCAACGTCTGGTTAAGCTGCCTTTATGAAGATGCAGTCTTGGGCGAGAGCATCGCTATAAACGGAGTTTGTTTGACCGTAGTGAGCATTGAGAAACCGGGGCACGGCAAGGCTGTGCTCGAGTTTTTCATCAGCTCTGAGACCTTAAGCTGCTCAAACTTAGGCCGGCTTGAAAAAGGCTCGCGCGTCAACCTTGAGCGCGCCCTGAGGCTGCAAGACCGGCTTTCCGGTCACCTGGTACAGGGGCACATCGATGGCTTGGCCAAACTAATTGGTGTACGACCAGCCGGCGAAAGCCGCGAGATCCAAATTGAAGTACCGCCCCGAATGCTACCCTTTCTTGTTGAAAAGGGTTCGGTAGCACTCGATGGAATCAGCCTTACGATCAACACGATCAAAGACAAGAGCATAACCCTGCGCATCATTCCACACACCTGGGAACACACCACCTTAAGCTCAAAGCAAGTTGGTCAGGATTTCAATTTAGAGCTAGATGTGATAGCAAAATATGTTCAAAGGTTGGTTCAAACAGATGCATACAATACTCGAAGCAATTGAAGATATCCGCCAAGGCAAGATGATCATCCTTGTGGATGATGAAGACCGCGAGAACGAGGGGGACCTCGTCATCGCAGCGGAAAAAGTCACTCCTCAAGCGATTAACTTTATGGCCAAAGAAGGAAGAGGCCTTATCTGCCTGGCACTTGCTCCTGAGATTGTCGATCAGTTGCAACTTCCTCAGATGGCGGCGAAAAACCAATCCCCCTACGGCACTGCCTTTACCGTTTCAATCGAAGCCCGTGAGGGCGTCACCACCGGTATTTCAGCCGCAGACCGCGCTCACACCATTCTTGTTGCTGTTGCACCAGATGCAACGCCCGATCAACTCTCGACACCAGGCCATATTTTTCCTCTTCGCGCTCAAAAGGGCGGAGTACTAGTGCGTGCTGGCCAAACCGAGGGCAGCGTTGATCTGGCAAGGCTTGCGGGTTTGAGGTCAGCCGGGGTCATCTGCGAAGTCATGAATGATGACGGAACGATGGCAAGACTGACTGACCTGAAAAAGTTCGGCGAAAAACACGGCCTTAAAATCGTGAGCGTCAAAGATCTCATCGCTTACCGCATGACGAGCGAGTCGCTCATTGAAAAAGTCGGTGAAGCCAAGCTTCCACTTGACGAGGCTGGCGAATTTCAAGTGATCGGGTTCAAGAGTTTGGTCGATGGCACCGAACACCTGGCCTTGGTCAAAGGAGACTTAAACGCTTCTGGAAACGCGCCTCTCGTGCGCGTGCACTCAGAATGCGTCACCGGCGATGCCTTGGGATCGGCAAGATGCGATTGCGGAAAACAATTGCGCTCAGCCTTGAGGCAGATCGACCGTGAGGGACGCGGGATTCTCGTATACATGCGCTCGCAAGAAGGCCGGGGGATAGGCCTTCTCAACAAGATTCGCGCCTACGCACTGCAAGACCACGGAATGGACACAGTGCAAGCCAACCAGCATTTGGGCTTTAAACCCGACCTCAGGCACTATGGCATCGGCGCACAGATCTTGAAGCAGCTTCACGTAAATCAGATCCGTTTACTCACCAACAATCCCAAAAAGGTTGTGGGACTTGATGGCTATGGGCTTGAGATCATCGAACGCGTATCCATTGAAACGGAAGCAACCTCTGCCAACCTCAATTACCTGCTCACGAAGCGCGACAAACTGGGGCACTTGCTCAAAGACCTTCCGGTCACTAACTTAGAGGTGTGAAATGAGAATTGCGGTTGTCGTAAGCCGGTTCAATCCGGATGTCACTGAAGGGCTATCGGATGGAGCTTTCGAGTACTTGTCTGAGCAGGGCTTTGCCAAAGAGACTATTGATCTTTACAAGGCGCCTGGCGCATTTGAGATTCCTTTGATCGCCCAAAAATTGGCGCGCACCAAGCGTTACCAAGGAGTCATCTGCTTGGGTGCGGTGATCAAAGGTGATACGGCTCACTTTGAATTCATCAGTCTTGGCGCATCCGTTGGCCTCATGCAGGCGATGCTCGCGACTGAGATTCCAATCACCTTTGGCATTCTTACGACCTATACCGATGAACAAGCCGTTGCCCGCTCTCGTCGTGATGCGCACAACAAGGGCCGCGAAGCAGCTGCCGCGTGTATTGAGACCGCGCGAACATTGAGTACACTGAACTAAAAGGGTCTTTAAAAATACAGTTATAATGGGGGAACTGTGGCGATGGGCCGAGCTCAACTCGGCGTGCGCCGTGTTTTCTGACTACACAGCCATGGTATAGATAAATTCTTAAACCATCACGAGGCAGGCTACCGGGATCGTTCTCACCCCACCCACGTCCCATCCGCGAAGCCCTTCTCCAAACAAATGACCGCCCTTATTACCGCTGAATTTTCTTCAATTCTCGCCTAAGGCCCTTGACCAGAGAGCGCAGAACGGGATCGCCCGTCACTTCAGCCCGAACGTCGACCACCTCTAAGAACATCAAGGCTTCAGTAGTTTCCCAATAACCGCTTTGTGCAAACTCAACCGCCCTCTTTGCCAAAAGGTCTAAGGTGTCAGAGCCAGCCCAACGCGACGAGACGGCCTCGTGCGCAAGGTCGAGAAGATTGGTGGCCTCTAGGGTATGGCGCCTTGAAACCAGGGCAGTCATCAGTTCGAAGAAGGCGTCCTCGACTTTGGGCATCTCAGAATTTTTGACCTCAAGCTTCTCTGCCATAACAATGGTCCGGCGAAAAAGCCTGACCTCATTCGGAAGCGCCTCAAAAGTGGCCCGTAAGGTAGAAACAAACTTCGACCAAGCTTCAAGATTGCCCTCAATGCGTCTCAGGCAAAGCATCAGGAAGTTTGCCTTCACGACGTTCGGCATTGTGGTGCTTTTGACCAAGATATCGAGTATTTTAACGAGGTTTGATTCCTTGAGAATGGGACTTTTTAAAAATACTCCCAAATGCTCTTCAACCACCTTTGGATTCGCGAACATATCAGCGGCAAATGGCCTTTGGATCTCTGACAAAAGCGCGCTCATGGCATTGGGGCCGAACTCTGGATGTTGAATGATTTCTTTTAAAAGCCCTGGGATCTGTTTCCGATAAAAACGCCTTTCAGCACGCCCTCTTGTTTCGCGATACAGGTGGTGAAGCGTTGAAACCAAGGTTTCTAAGACAGTATCGGTAGAGTCAGCTTTTTTCACCAATAGAGTTACCCGCGCCATTGATTCTTCGAAGGATTGCAACTGTTCTTGCGTGGGCTGCGACCCCGCCGCCGCTCGTTTACGCTCAAGCGTCTTCTCAAAAGTGTGTTTAGCAGCCTCTATGAGTTCAAGGCGTGTCACGGTGTTGTGTTCAGGCATTTCAGAGCGCGCAAGCCTAATCACTTCATCGACTGAGCGATTTTGAGTACGTGAAAGCTTTAGGATATTCGTGCATTTTTCATCGGGAGTTGAAGAACCAGGAGGCATCTTATCCTCAGACGAAAAGGCCCAAGGGATCTCAAGAAAAGATGCCGTCACTAAGAAGAAGAGAACATAAAGGCGCATGACGTGGTCAATTAACATTGTTGATAAATAAAATCAACTTAAGCTCTCGTCCCTTTATTGATCAGTTGAGAGAGCCCCCAACTCTAGTTCACTTTAGATCAAGCAGATTGACTTAAGGCACCTCGTGCGCAAGCTCTCGCATCGCCGTCAAGATCGAAGGCAATTGAGGGACCGAAGCCATCTCAAGCGCGTCGGCTAAACCGATGCCTGGAAGGTGCGCCCCTGCGACAAGCCTCGGAGCCGCATCGAGCTGATAGAAAAACTCTTCCACTGCGCGCCGATAAAGGTGCTCGCCAAAATTGGTCACTTCAGTGTCTTCATTCACAAAGAGAACTTTCCGCGTTTTGCCAATGCTCTGAGAGATCATCTCCCAATCATAGGGCCAGAGAGAGCGCAGATCGATGACTTCCGCATCGATGCCCTCTTCAGCCGCAAGCTTTTCAGCAGCCTGCAAACACAGCGGAAGCGTGCGTCCGTAACTCACGACCGTGAGATGCGAGCCCCCGCGACGAATCCGACCCTTGCCGATTTCAACCGTATAGTCTTCAAGTTTTGGCCAGCGAGGTTTCCAACTTGAACGGTCGCCGAGAGGGGCGTCGATCCACTCACGCAATTGTTTCTCATCGGTAGGCTCACCCGGAATGAGTTCTTCACCACGAACCCTGAGCAGCGCCTTGGGCTTCAAGTACATCACGGGATTTCCGTCTTTCACCGCGGCCAGCATCAACCCGTATGCATCGATCGGAGTTGACGGCATCACGATCTTCCAACCCGGGATATGGGTCATCATCGCATCAAACGAGTGGGAATGATAAATCGAGCCGCGAATGCCTGAACCCACTGGCGTCATCACCACCATAGGAACGCACCAATCGCCGTTCGAGGCCCAGGTCGTGTTGCCCGCCGTTTTGAGCAGGTCAATGGTGTTGTAGATGTAATCACAAAATTGAATCTCGGCGATGGGTTTCTGCCCTCCCATCGCAAGCCCGATGGCAAAACCGATGATGCCACGCTCATCGAGCGGAGAATTCCACGCTGTCTTGATGCCTTGGGTTGCCGTGAAGACGCCGCCAAGCGGCGGGCCCACGTCTTCTCCGAACACATCGGTTACGCCCAGGTTCTCTTCGCAGTAATGCAAGGCCATTCGAATGGCCTGTACCATGGTTGCCATTTACCAATACCTGTCTTTCTTGCCCTTTTGACCGCAGTAAACATGATCCCAAATCGATTCTGGAGAAGGTTGTGGCTCTTCGCGAACTTGTTTCGCGTAAGCGAGCATCTCTTCATTCTGGCTGCTCCAAATTTTTTGAATCTGCTCACGCGAAATCAGGCCGCTGGCTTCGAGCCTGGATTCAAAAGTTTTTATTGGATCTTCTTCCTGAGCCACAAAATTGGCACCTGAAGCAGACGAATGGCCATAAAGCCTTGAAACCCGCGCTTCCAGCAATAGGGGTTTGCGTTCAGTGCGCACATAATCCATCGCTTCTTTGAGTTTCAGATAAGATTCTTCGGCATCAAGGCCATTGATGTGCATGGTTTTCATGCCAAAAGCCTTGCCCCGATCAGCGATACACTTGTCTCCGTGCTGGGTTTCAGCCGCAGTTGAAATTCCCCAGCTGTTGTTGGTGACAATGATCAAAATCGGGAGCTCATTGCCGGGGCGCGAGCTCCAGATGAGGCAAGTCGCGAAGTCACCTTCCGCAGTTCCGGCATCCCCGCCAACCACTGCCGTCAATGCATCCTTGCTCTTGCGTTTGTTGGCTAGTGCGGTGCCCGGCGCCATCGAATATTGGATTTCAATGGGCGAGCTGATCGGCGCGACATTCCACTTTCGTATGCTTGAATGACCGATGAAATTCCTGCCACCGCTGAAAGGATCGGTAGCGGTGTTCTTCATCTGGCGAACGAAATCCAAGGCATTTGCTCCCATCGCCACTAAAACCCCGGTGCTGCGATAATGACCGTGGAAATAATCGTACTGAGGACCCTGGCCTTTTTTGAAAAGCAGCCCTAGAGGAATATTGAAAGCCTCTTCACCTGGGCCGCCGATCCAAAAGAAACCATCGTTCTGTTTGTACATCTTGATCATGCGCTCTTCGAGAGTTCGAGTACGCACCATCAGACTGTGCATCTTCAATAAGAGTTCGGGAGCCAATCGGAAATTCGTTTTGTTGCTGTTAGTGACCAAGTGCGGTTTAGACATGGCCGTTACGATAGCCTCGGTTGCGGGCGAACTCAACTGTTAACATGGTGCATCTAAGGCAAAAAAAGACTGCGCCTTATCTCGGAAAATCTCCAAAGACTCCCACACCAAAAAACTCATAAAGAGTTGGGAGACCAAAGAGCTCACGGCGCGGTTGGTGATCAATGCCCGCATAAACCCGCAAATAAAACTTTTGATCTGGACTTAATAAGAATGAGAAAAACCCCATAGCGCCTTCGTCATGGCCTGAAAGGTCTTCTTCTTGAAAAACATACCGCACGCGTCCCATCGCCCCCACTGAAAACCAGTCGGTGAAAAGTTGCTTCAGCACCCTTGCTTCAAGTGAAAAGGAAGCATGAACGGTTTGCTGCGCTACCGATGCATTGTAACGACGCACCCCGAACTCGGCACTTGGCATCACGACGACCTCACCACCAGACAAGATCCGAATCGGTACTCGCAATCCGATGAAATCAACTCCCTGCTCTATTCCCTGATCCAGATCTTTATACCAACTCACCACACTTGCCGTGACTTGTGCGAACTGAGCACGAAGAGCCGTAGCCCGATACCGCGTAACCTCGGTCTGATGAGAGCTTAACGGAACAGAGATCGCCATTTCGATGGGCAGCAATGTGATTTCAGCGATATCCGTATCTACACGCACCGGATCAAGGCTGAACACAGCACGAATAGAGTCTGTATTTCGACGTGAGCCCGTGTCTTCATCGACGGGATGAGCAAAGATAAGATCTGCACTGCCTGAGCCTGGCGTGAGCGGGTTAGCACGGTCAGATTCAGCGGCAAGGCTCTGCAAAGCAAGAAAACCTGCCAAGCATGCAGTAACCGCCAGGGTTATGGCCTCTATCTTTGTTTCGTGGCAGGAACGTCTTCTGACACTTGCCCGTTCTCGCATCTCACCCCCTCTCGAATGAGGGTCTAATGACGAGTACTTTTAGAGTCAAGCCAGGACCGGAAAATAGCCACGGCTATTTATGGGAATTGAACTGGGAGAGCTTCCGTGCCCGTTCACATCACCCGCACGGGTACGAAGATGCGTTTTTCCTTTCGGGAAGGATCAAACCGCACGATCTTCTCAATCACTCCTGATGAGCTGGCGACTTCGCGGTCATCAAAAGATTTGGGCCTGATCCGAATCGTATACGATTCGGCAGGCTCAACTCGCACCCGAAAGATCTGAAAGTCTTTGGGAAGCGTGAGCCAACTGCGCAGGTCAGCCTGATTTACGGCATGCATGCCAAGCCACGCAAGCGCCCCAATGATCGGATCGGTGCGTTTGCCGATCTGGTGCGCAACTACTTCCTTAGCCACTACCCCGCCGACTTTCTTCGCGAGGATCCCAGCGAATTTATCGTCAAGGTTTTGGATCGCCGTCTTTTCAACATCAAAAAGCGTTTGTGAAAGCCCCAAAGTTTCTTGATTCACGGTCACTTCAAGCTGGGAAACGGGATTGTAACGAGGCACGTATCTTGGAAGTGCGGTCCACGTGGGGTGCGGCTGCTTTTCAGGGGATCGCCCGTTTTCGATGATCACGATGATCTCTGGTTTGTTGGCGGTGTCTCGAATGCGTTTTTGCTCTTCAGCGCTTAAACCAAACTCTTCGGCCCAGCGCTGCATGTCTTCTCGGATTTTGTTCCGCCATGCGAGCCTATAGAGGTCTTCGCGCAAATAAGAAAGCTCGGGCAAGAGTTTTTTCACAGCCTGGTAGTCAATATAGGCATGGTCCCACTCACGGTTGTCTTCATACAAGATCGCCGCCAGGTAACTCGCCATCGGATTGAGTTGGTACTTGCGTTGGCCTTGAGTGATCATCAGGTGCAGCTTGTGATTCACCCGCCGACACTCTACCAATGCGTCTTCGTGCTTGCCCAGCATGAGGTAGTTCAAGGCGAGGTACTGCGGGATCAACGTCTTCTCGAAATCTTCTCCTTTATAAGGAATGATCTTGTCATTGGTCACCAGTGTCGCAACCTCAGTCGCAAGACTTGTGTAGTCTTTGATCTCGGCAAGCTTGTCTGCCAGGTGAAAGTCTTTATTGCTCTCTTCGTATTCGCCTGCGTGGTGCAAAGCGGTCGCGCGATCAAAAAGGTAAAGCAGTTGATCAACGCCATCTTCATGCGCGCCTTTTTCGAGGCGTTTCGCGGCGTCGGTGTATTTGCCCGAATAAAATTCATCGCGAGCTGAACGCGTGGTTGAGGTGTAGCTGCTACACCCAAAGATAAGTAAGACGAGGATCAGGCAAAACCCAAGCGCCAAGCTTGAGCCGCCGTGACTTGTGGCTTTGCTTCTTGAGCCTTGCCCCGAGATTTCAAACCGCATTTGCCTTAAAGACCGATGGAGCGTTTCTTGTATTTCTTACGCACCTGTTTTTCTTCAGTGCAATCGATCGTCGTCGACTCGAGGCTCGTAAGATTCATCGTGAGTTTGTAATAGATCAGCTTGTCGCTTCCGACCTCTTGGATGTTTGTCGCCAAAGCGCCGCTCAAGATGTAGTCGGCGCCAGTTTGTTTTCCGCGCTTTTTGGCGGATGGGCCCGCAACCGCTCCGCTCTCGTGGTACTGAATTTCTTCTTCCACCGTACCGCGCTCTTCTTTCGCCACGAAACGAACCTTGCCGGTTTTGATCAGCGAAGTTCGAATCATATCGGTCATCGAAACAGTGTCGATGTGCTCTTGAGTCCGGTTTTGGACGCGCTCAACGATGACGACCGGAGGCTTGGGGGCCTTCGCGACATAAGGGCACGCGACCATCGCTTTGATCACAGTGTCTGCCATTTGCTGCATATCTGCTTCATTGAATTTATCGTCGAGAAGCTCAACGCGAGTAGGATCATCGTATTCACCTTTGGTGAACGCCTTGGGTCCTCCGCAACCATTTAAAATCAATACCGCCCCGACACCAACAATCGCAGATAGAATTGCATACTTCATAGCTGTCCCAATTCTCCTTTGTTGCTCTATTGTGAACCCGAAGAGGGTATGCATTCAAGATAAAGTTTGCTAAAGGTTTTGAATTCATGAACCCAACCGGCTGGCTTTCCAAAAACCTGATTTTCATCACCGGAAAAGGTGGGGTTGGCAAGTCCACGGTTGCCCAGGCCTGCGCCCAATACCTGGCCTCACAGGGCAAGAAGACTCTGCTCTGCCATGTACTTCAACTCAACAACGAAGAACAACGCTTGATCGAAACGGCGCCCAACTTGCACGAGATCACCCTCAAGGCCTCGGAATGCTTTCGCGAATACATCGTTTTAAAACTCAAGCTCAAGAGCCTCTATAAAGCTTTTTTGAGCAATAAAATCATCCAATACATGGAACGAGCGGCCCCCGGCGTAAAAGAAATGGTGGTCTTGGGAAAGATTTGGTTTGAGCGTTTGAACTATGACCATGTCGTGGTTGACATGCCGAGCACAGGTTACGCTCTCACCATGATTCATACGCCATTCAATTTTGCGGAGCTTTTCCCGGGAGGTCCGATCTACCGCGATGCGAAAGACATGATCGAGACTTTCGGCAATGCGCAAGAGACCGCTTTTGTGACAGTCACATTGGCAGAAGAAATGCCGATCCAAGAAAGCCTTGAGTTGGCAGCAGACCTAAAAAAACTCTTGCCCACGAATCCCTCGTGGCTGGTGGTGAATCGCCTGATTCGTGTGCTTCCGGAAGCCAGGTCCCTTTACGCGAACCGATGGTCCGAACTTTCAAAGGAAGAAGCCTCTTCTTCACTCTGGCGCGCGCTCGATTATTTGATTCACCGCGAGAGACAGCAGCAAGAGCAACTTGCTGGCCTGAAAGAATCGTGGTCGCCCTACATCAAGCCGTGGCTCGAGGTAGAGGAAGCCTCTGATCTTGAATTCAAGAAGCGCTCAAACCGCATCACCGAGCTGATCCTTCCAAATCCAGGGAGCGCGCATGTCGGCTAACTCTTCAGCGATTGAAGGGCTCATCCACTCGAACAGGGTGATCGTATGCTGCGGAAGCGGAGGCGTCGGCAAAACAACCACGAGCGCTGCACTTGCAATTCGTGCTGCTCAAATGGGAAAGAGAAGCGTGGTCATCACGATTGACCCCGCGAAACGATTGGCGACTTCATTAGGGCTTCAGGGATTGAGTTCGACGCCCACCGATTTGACGCAAAACTTGGGCGAGACCGTAAAAGGCAAGTTCTACGCCGTCATGCCCAATTCTGAGCAAACTTTTGAGCATTTCGTGCGTTCGATGGCCAAAGACCAGCAGAACCTCGCGGCACGGGTCTTGAAAACCTCGATTTACAAGATCTTCACCCGCGAGTTCGCCGGGGCTCACGAGTACATGGCGATGGAAAAACTTTATGAACTTGCTCAAGATCAAACCTTTGACTTGATCGTTCTCGACACGCCGCCGAGCGCAAACACGCGCGTGTTTCTTGACGCGCCCAATATGCTCGCTGATTTTTTCGATGACCAGATCATGCGTTGGTTCGTCAATCCGGGTGCGAAAATCTTGGCGACTGGGATCAAAAAACTGCTTGAGATCTTAGAGAGACTCACAGGACGGGGCTTCATTGCTGAGCTTTTTGAGTTCGCGACCGCGCTCTTTGAGCTGCGCACCCAGTTTAAAGAAAACCTCGAGAAAGTAGGTCAACTGCTCCACCAATCCGATGTGGCCTTTCTCATGGTGACAAGTCCTGAGCGTCTTTCAAAGGTCGACACTCAAGATTTCGTTCGACTCATTGGTGACCGCGGCTACCACTTCTGGGGATTCGTCGTAAACCGCGTGCTCAGCAAAAGACTGGGGCTTTCACTTGAGTCCGCGGTTCAGACGCCTTCACCGTCAGCGCGAATAGAGCAGATCTTGGCGACGCAAAAAAATCCGGTCGCATCGCCGGAAGAGCTCAAAGTACTTAAAGAAAGTTTTGCCCAACTGCATGCCACTTTGCAACATGAGCTCGATGCCGCCCTCTTCTTGAGACAGATTTCAAGAAGGGAATCAAACGTCCTCATGATTGAAGAACAGCCTTCAGACGTACATTCAGTGCCGGCCTTACTGCGCTTGTGTGAACAGTTCTAGCCTTCGCTCGGCACTTGTTTTGTCGCTGCAGACCATTCAGGCCCGGCTTGCGATTGCACTCGGCGTTTCGAAATAGTCGCCAAGAAAAACAGGGTCCCCAATAATGCCGCGGCGATGAAGAACAAGAAGCCGCCGTCCCAACCGTAGCGATCCACGACAATTCCTGTTCCGAGTCCTGAGGCAATTCCGCCCAAGTATCCAAAAAACCCCGTGAACCCGGTCGCAGTCGCCGCTGCTTGCCGAGGAGCAAGCTCTGCGGCGCAAAGCCCTACAAGCATTTGCGGGCCATAGACCAAGAACCCAACCGCGCTCAAAGCCAACGCATCGAGCATCGGATTGCCCGGTGGAATAATCCAAAACTCTACGACCGCAAACACGAGCGCCGCCATGTAAAGCACGTTTACGATCGATCTACGGCCCTTGAAATACTTGTCTGAGAGCCAGCCTGCCAAGAACGCGCCCGCGATGCCCAAGAACTCAAACATCGCCGTTTTCATCGACGCCTTGGCGATCGTTGAGTGTTTGACCTCGACAAGGAAGGTTGGCGCCCAGTCCATCGCGCCATAGCGCACGAGATAAACGAAAAAATTCGCCAGCGCCAAAAACCAAATTGCGCGGTTGCCCAGGACGTATTTGAACAAAATTTCTTTTGTAGAAGCTCCCTGTTCCACGACGATCTGATCCGGCTCAGGGTCATTCCGAAACTTCTCAACCGCTGGCAAACCCAGTGATTCGGGCGTATCACGCAGTCGGTTCATCAAGAACCAAGCGCACACCAATGCGAGCGCCGCGGGAACATAGAAGCTAGAACGCCAGCCGTAGTGTTGAACGAGGTAGCCGCCTAAAATCAAAATCAATCCGCCGCCCACTTGGTGCGAGGTGTTCCAAATCGCCCATTTTGTGCCGCGTTCGTTTGCGCTGTACCAATGCGTGAGAAGCCTTGCGCAAGGAGGCCAGCCCATTCCCTGAAACCAACCGTTGAGGCCCCAAAAGATAGCGAACACGACGAGGGAGGAACTCATCCCGAAAAAAATATTGGTCAGCGCAGACAACAGCAGTCCCACCGCCATGAAGTAGCGTGGGTTCGAGCGGTCTCCCCAGATCCCGTTCACGAATTTGCTCACACCGTATGTCAGGTACAGGACTGACCAGATCAAACCGATCTCGGTTTTCGTGTAACTCAGCTCAGTAAGCATGGCCGGAGTGGCCGCCGAGAGGTTCTTGCGCACAAAATAAAAAACTGAATAGCCGACGAACATGGCGTACATCGTACGAAGCCGCCAATGCTTGTATTCAGATTCAATTTGTCGAGGGTTGGATAACGTTTTTTGGGGCGCCGGGGCCTTCATAAAGGTAAATTGCACCTTGTTTTCCTCCTAGTCCGGTTTCCCCCTGTTTGGTCACATTGCTTTTAAACTTCATGGTCATGAGCGCTTCGCACTCTTTCGGTCCACGCCTTTTTTCTCGCTTCGCCTGAGCGCGCTCCTTCAAGATCTTCCTGCGCGCACTGGTGACGTTGTATAGCTTAGCCGCTCCCCAAGCGCCAGCTCCCGCTACCGTGAGGCGCGCGAGATTTCCCCAGGTCAAATCGATAGGACCCAACTCAAAAGCGAAGCTCCACAGTTTCAATTGCAGCGCATCCATGTGCAAAGCCGGAGTGCCGTGTTGAAACTGATCGATGACTGAAAGCGAATTGAAAACCAATGCAAGTAGCGCAAATGAAGCGAATGATTTCCACTGCCCCCATTTCTCGCCTTCCCATCTTTTTCTGGCCTTCTCGATTTGAAATTCGAATGGGAACCGGCTCTGCAGCCCAAGCGTGCTTGTTCCCAACGCATGAATCATGTCGCCCATAGGAGGGACATAAACTCCAGCGAACACGAACGCGACGTAACCCAAGAGCTGACGCGTGAATATCGACTGCGAGTATGACGTGAGCAAGTGGAAGAAAATCCCTTTCTCGAACTGTTTCGTCTCAAGATTGTAACTTCGGCCCTGACCCTTGAACCTGCTGTTTCCCTGCTGCCAGTAATCAAAGCCAATGCTGATGAGAGCGCCAAAAAGCGCTGGCGCCTCCCAATTGATGATCTTTCCTTCCGCGATCTTCGTCTTTAATGTTTGCTCGGTTACTTTGGCTAAAAAGGCAGCCTTGGCGAACGCTGTTGCCAGTTCAGCAGTCTTCATTCCGCGTGAGCGCTCAACCTTGAATTTGGTCCAGTTGACTCCGTTGGAAAGACGCAAGAGATCGCGAAGCACTGCGCCTGCGTTTCGAAAATGCTCCCTTAAAGTATGCGCATCGTAAGGGATACTCGCGCCCCGAGGGCGCTGAAACTGCAACCTTTCGTGAAACAGGGGCGCCTCATTCGCATAAAGTTCGGCCTGTTCCTGAACCAGCCGATCGAACTGAGCGTCGCTCACGGTTTCAAACCGAACACTGATGCCAGCATTGTGCTTCCAACGCATCCAGAGCTCAAGTTCCTCTGGAAAGATCTCTCCCTTGCGGTAGAACGTGATCTCAGTGACCTCAAGCCCAAATGCGCGAATTTCTTCCAAGCGCTGATCTACGATGGCTTCAGACCAGGGAACGGTATCGATGATCGTAACAGGTTCTGGCTCAGCCGCTTTGGCTGCGAGGGAATGTTGTTTTAGGGCATCTGCACTTTCAGCAACGGCCGAAAACGCGCAAAGGCAGACCAAGACCCAGCAGATAAAGATGACTCTCAGATGCACTCAAACTACCCTTAAGTATCGTTCTCTTATTCTCCACTAAACCGGTCGCCGAATTAAACATGAAGCAACGCATAACACAAGTGGTCTTATTTTAAACATTTGGTTACCCCCCTGATTTTCGCTACAGTATTGGTATGAACGTTCATCCAAGCAGGTGGTTTCTTCTAAAAGCGCTTTTATTCATAGTTCTCATAAGTTTCACCAATTCCACTTGTTCTTGGACACGCTCTCGTCATGCCACTAATGTCGAAGACGACATTGAAGATGAAGTGATTGAAGAACGCGAAGGATGGACCGCTGCGAAGGTTGCATCTGATACCGACGGATCACCTCAAGATTACGCTCGTAGTGCACGCGTATTGTACCCTCATTTGCCACCCCTAAAACCTCACGAACTGCCACCACAACGCATTCACTCAGCTACAGACGACGACAAAGCCGCTGAACTTTTTAATCAAGCGCTAAAAGAGCAAGAAGAAGCGGCTTACACCCGAGCTTCCGAGCTGTGGAAAACCTACGTCGGGCTCTACGCCGCGACTCCTGATTTCGAACGAGCGCAGTACAATCTCGCCTTAAGTTTGTTTCATTTGGGACGAACCAAGGAAGCTTATGATCCTCTAAAAAATATCCTGCATTCCCCGAAAGATGGGCTTTTGGCAGTCGAAGCCCGTCTCTTGCTTGCCGAATGCCTCTTAAGAGACCGTAAACCCGACGAGGCTCTTGCCCTCACTTACGAAATTTTTCCTAGCGCCCGGGCCGAAAAACAGGTGGGATTGAAGCGCTTTCGAAATGCGGTGGGCACCGAAGCTTCGAAAGTAAAACCGACCTTGCCACAAGAGGTGCGGCTTTTAGTCTTGAGAGCCAGGGTTTTTGCATCCCTGAAAGATCAAGTTCGTGCGACTGAGGCCTTGAACCAAGCGCAAAACCGCATCAACCAACTCTCTAAACTTGAGTCAACCGGCTCTGAATTGAAAACTCTAACCGCCCATTGGGCTTGGAGAAGCATTGAAGTGCTTGCGTTCAGGTGCGAACAAAAGTTTCCGGCGCCCGAGCGCCTTTCGGAAGCTGAATTTTTAGCATATGCTCAAGGCTATTATGGCTGCGTGAGTTCATCGAAGCGGCTTTACTGTAAAGTCGTCGAAGCAAAAGACGAGCAAATACGCACTCAGGCTGTGAGAACGTACCGCGCTCTGGCGGAAGCTCCCTTGAGATTGCGAAACCCTTTGCCGCCTCCGGCCAGGCGTGTTCAAAAACCTGAGCAGCGGGCTTATTATGAGCGTGAGATGACGGGACTGATTGAAAAGACAGTCGCAGACCATATTCGAGAGTACCGCAACCTCGACGCTTGCGGTGCCTATGAAATATTTTGAGGGTGCTCTCCCTCTAAGGAAGTGTAGAAATGGCAACTGCAACGATTGAGTGCGTTCGTTCTCATCTAAAATCTTATCTTGCGACGAAAGACCAGCTTTTGCATTGGCTCGGCGAGCGCGCTCCCAGCCGGTTCGAACCCTTTTACTCTTCAATCGACATACGCGACGCGGGCTTCAAGCTCGCACCGGTGGACGCCAACCTTTATCCAGCCGGATTCAACAATATCTGCTCTGAAGATCTTGAGCATTCTACTGAGCTCTTGAAACCCTTGCTCAAGCGCCATCTGGGATTTCTTCCCAAACGCGTCGCCATTTTGCCCGAGTTGCATACCCGCAATCATTTTTACGTCGACAACCTTTATGAGCTGCGCCAACTCTTCCGTCGCATTGGAATTGAAACTGAGATCGGCTGGCTACCGGAAGACACTCAAAGCTCTAAAGATCCTGTCGAACTGCAAACTACAGATGAACGCAAGGTGCTTGCTCACCCATTTTCGCGGAAAGAGGACAAACTGGTTTTTGCACCGTTTGAGCCTGAGTTCATCTTGTTGAACAATGACTTTTCCTCAGGATTGCCCGAGATCTTAAAACGACTCTCGCAACCCATCGAACCTTCCCCCAAAATGGGCTGGCACTCGCGAAAAAAGAGCGACTTCTTCGTGCATTACAACAAACTTGCCGGCGAACTCGCCGAGGCCGCGGGTTGCGATGCTTGGCACGTTCAAGTCACTACCCAACTCGTCGAGGGGGTCGACTTTCAGGCACACTTGGGAATGGACCGCATCGCACGAGCCGTCGACGCAACGCTTGAACAAATGCGATCAGAATATGCGAAGAGGAATATTCAGGAAGAGCCGTTTGTTTTCGTAAAAAATAACGCGGGCACTTACGGAATGGGAATCTTGCGTGTGCAATCTGGCAAAGAGCTTTTGGAACTTAATCGCCGTGAACGCAATAAAATGGCGGTCGGCAAGAACCAACTTCAAGTGCATGATGTGATCGTTCAAGAAGGAATTCCCACCCGGTTCCAGCTCGACGGCGTCTATTCAGAGCCCGTCATTTATCTTTTAGGACATGACCTGCTTGGGGGATTCTTGAGAAAAAACCCCTCGAGGGGCAAAGTCGACAACCTCAACAGCAGAGGCATGGTTTTTCAGAAGCTCTGCATAGCCGACCTCAAACACGGCGCAGACCGCGACCTTGAACTTGAGATGGTCTATGGCACGATTGCGCAACTTTCGGCTTCAGCGATCAGCCTTGAGATCGAAGGCGTCGAGGGTCTTTCTTCCAGGTCATAAGCTTCTTGCGAAGTTTAAACAAGACCGGTACTCCTTTGTGAAGATCCGGAGGCTTTCAATGTCTAATATCCATGGAAACGTCCTGAACATGATTGGCAACACCCCATTGGTAAAACTGAATAAGGTTTGCCAAGGCATCGAATCCGATATCGTTGCGAAGTGCGAGTTCACGAACCCGGGAGGTTCAGTGAAAGATCGCATCGGGATCGCGATGATCGAAGACGCCGAGCAACGAGGGACACTCAAGCCCGGCGGAACCATTGTTGAAGGCACGAGCGGAAATACCGGAATGGGCCTGGCGATCGCTGCTGCCGTCAAAGGTTACAAGTGCGTGTTCGTCATGCCTGACAAGATGTCGTCCGAAAAAATCCGTAATCTGCGGGCCTTTGGCGCGAAGGTTGTGATCACTCCGACAGCGGTAGAGCCCGATGATCCACGGTCCTATTACATGGTCAGTCGACGCCTTGCCCAAGAGACGCCAAACTCGATTTACATGAACCAATACGACAACCTTTCGAACAGAGAGGCTCACTATAAAACCACGGGACCCGAACTTTGGAACCAGACGAACGGGAAAATCGATGCGTTTGTCGCGGGAATGGGAACCGGAGGAACCATCACCGGTGCCGCGATGTACCTCAAAGAGAAAAGCAAGAACGTTCAAATCGTCGGAGTCGATCCGATCGGATCGATCCTTCACGATTACTTTAAGACAGGCAAAATGGTGCCCGCACACACCTATAAAATTGAAGGGATCGGCGAAGACATCATTCCGCAGAACTACGACTTCAAGTTCATCGATGACATCATGCAAGTCACAGACAAAGAATCTTTTCAAATGACCCGAAAGCTCTTGTTGCAAGAGGGGCTCTTCGTGGGGATTTCCGCAGGAGCAGCGGTCTGCGGCGCAATCAAGTACGCACGCAAGGTGAAAGGCAAGAAGTTGATCGTGGTCCTTTTGCCAGATTCAGGCAACCGTTACCTGTCGAAGGTTTTTGACGACGATTGGATGCGAGAAAACGGGTTCCTCGAAGAGGGACTTGGAAGCGTGCGCGATCTGATTTCAGTGGTTCAACCGCCGTCCCGCTCAGCGATCGTCACGGCGAACGCAGACGACCAGGTCGAAAAGATCATTCACCTGATGCGCGAAAAAGGCATCAGCCAGATCCCGGTCGTAAAAGGATCTGAGATTTCGGGATTGGTCTCTGAAAACAATCTCTTGAATGCTCTCTATGTCGGTAAGGTGAAGAACACCGACAAAGTGGGACCCATTGCCGAGGCTTCCTTTGTGACCGTCTCGCTCGATGATGATATCGAGCGCGTAAGTCAATCGGTTGCAGCCGGTCTCACTCCTATTGTGCGCGAAAATGGATCGATCCTCGCCATCATCTCGAAGATTGATCTCATCACCTATTTGGGAAGCCGTAAGAAACTCTAACGAGCCCCAACCCACGCCTTGATTTGGAGATTTTCTATGAGCAAAGAAACGCCTTCTACTTTCGGATTTGGAACCAAAGCGATCCATGCCGGTCAACAACCCGACCCCGCGACTGGCGCCGTGATGACGCCGATCTATCTCACATCAACTTATGCGCAGGAGTCTCCTGGCAAGCATCGCGGCTTCGAATACTCTCGAACGCACAATCCGACGCGCAATGCCCTGCAAGATTGCGTCGCTTCCCTGGAATCAGGCAAGTACGGACTGGCATTCGCGTCAGGTTGCGGAGCTCTGACTACTTTGATGCACACCTTGAAATCAGGCGATCACATCGTGTGTTCAGATGATGTTTACGGCGGGACTTTCAGGATTTTTGACAAGATTTTTCGGAATCTAGGCCTTGAGTTCACTTATGTCGATATGAGCGATCTCAAAAAAACGGAAGACGCCTTTCGCCCCAGCACCAAGCTTGTGTGGGTCGAAAGCCCAACGAATCCCCTGCTGAAGGTCGCGGACATCGCCGAAATCTCTCGTTTGGCGCACAAGAAGGGCGCTTTAGTCGGCGTAGACAATACTTTCATGAGCCCATACTTCCAAAAGCCTTTAGAGCTCGGCGCAGATCTTGTTTTGCACTCGGGCACGAAGTACCTCAATGGCCATAGCGACGTGGTTTGCGGACTTGTGGTGGCCAATGACAAAACCTTGTCGGAAAAGCTTTATTTCCATCAAAATGCGGCCGGAGCGGTTTTGGGTGCGATGGATTCCTTCTTGGTGCTCAGAGGATTGAAGACCCTTCATCTCAGGATGAAAAAACACGAAGAGAACGCCACGATCTTGGCGAGATGGCTGGAGAAGCATCCTAAAGTCGAGAAGGTTCTGTATCCGGGCCTTGAATCGCACCCACAACACAAGATCGCGGCGAAACAAACTTCTGGGCATGGAGGAATGATCACCTTTTTCATCAAGGGCGATCTTCAGGCCTGCAGAAGGTTCTTGGAAGCTTGCCGACTATTCACTCTGGCTGAAAGTTTGGGCGGAGTGGAATCGCTTGTAGACCATCCGGCCATCATGACACACGCATCGATCCCGGCGGAAACACGCCGAGCGCTTGGGATTTCAGACAGCTTGGTTCGATTGTCAGTGGGAGTTGAAGATGTCGCGGACCTTGAGAGAGATTTGAAGAACGCGCTAGAGCAGGTTTAGTCACAGTCTGGCAGCTCACCGAAATCTGCTTTGAAAACGCAGCAGACTACAGCGAGCCGCCAGACTGTTTAAGCATTATTTCTTCTTTGCCTTTTTCTTTGCTTTTTTCTTTTTAGCCATGGGTATGTCCCCCTTTCTCTTCATTGCAAACCCTATATTTTTAGTTATGCGGCAACATTCTATGAGATGCAAATGGTTTTTACTCTTGAAATGAGAGGGTCACGGTTTTGCTTGCTTTCGCGTGAATTCTATTTTCCTATTTCGCAAGTCGCATCATTCGTTTTTCAACGTCAATGACCATGACTGAACAATCTTGATTTGGCATATCATCGTCGGATGAAAATTTTGATTTGATCGAAAACGCAAATTGATTGATCAGCTCAATGGCTTCTTCTTTGAGGGAACGGTCGAAAATTTGATTGAGACGGCTCTTGTCCTCAAACGCCTCGGCGAATCCATCGCTGAACAAGACCATGCGATCCCCCGGATTCAACACAATAGTTTGATCCCTTAACTCTGGCTTTACATTTTTAACGAATGCCGCCGTCTTCGAGCTGAGATCGCGAGGCTTATGCGCATCGCCTTGGTGAATGAACTGGATCGTCCCGCCGCTAGTGTACTTGAGTTCGAAGGTTTTACGATTCAAGATTCCATAAAACAACGAAAGATTCTCCGTAGGCTTCATCGTTAGTTGAAGTTCTTCAAAGATCTTCTTTACCGTCGCGCTAGGGCTGCGCGCCTCTTCCTTCGAAAGTTTCAAGGCCAGCTTCAACACTACCGACATGAACGCGGATGAAAGCCCGTATCCGCTGGAATCACTCATCAAGATTCCTACATGCATATTGTCTTCGAATTCAAAAAAATCAAGATAGTCGCCGCCGCTCTTGAGGCCGCTCAGATACTTGTGAGTCACTTTCAGCCCGTGAACGGCATTGAACTTCTCAGGAATCAGCGTTTTTTGAACGGCACGCGTCGTACGCAAGTCTTCTTCGAACTTCTCGATCAATTGTTTGAGGTTCACATTCACCGACGCGACCTCATGAACGCGGCTCAAGTGCGCAGCATGTTTTATCTTGCTCAGCAACTCGACAGGGCGAATCGGAACGAGCAACAAATCATCAACAAAGCCACGTGCAAGAGACTCGGGCACGTGATCGCCTATACGTTTTTCTTCTTCGACCAGGATCGTGTAAGCGGCTTGGGCTGTCAGGGCCTCGATCAATTGCTCAAACTTCGGCCATGCGCCATCAACGATGGCGATATGGATGGCGGGCGGAATGAATTGCCCATCCGCCTTGAGGATATGGCGAACCTCAGCCAACTCATTCGGGATGATGCGTCTGATGCGGCCAAACAACTCACTTGACTCGGTGAAAACAGCGATCTTCTGATAAATCATTATTTGAATAACCCCCAGCTGTATTGAAGAACGTATCGCGTGTCCGGCGACCCTCGAAGCCTATCGTCCTTCTCGTCAGAATAAAGCGCGAGCTCAAGGCTTGCCTTTGGGGTGCCAATGCCAAAACCAAACGAAATGTACCCATGGGCAACCCCGGTTCGAAGTTTCATGAGATCGTAAAAAATAAGTTCCGAACCAAAAAACACGTGCCTGAACCGACTGCCAGAGAGTTTATTCGAGTAATCGCGGTAGTCGATCTCAGCCTTCATCTCAAGCCTTCTCGCAAGATAGATGGTGAGGGAAGCAGCCGCATCGAATGTCATGGGTTGCGGCGCTACATCACGACCGCTACCAAAACTAATCATCGGAGGAGCCGTAAAACGAGTGCCTCCGATGTTCCTGGCAACGACCGAGAAGCTGGGCAGGAACCGAAAAGGCAACGTCAGGGTAACGCCAGCGTTCGTCACAAGGCCTGATCCAGAGTTTATGTTGTTCTTGAAATCAAGCGAGCTCTGAGCGATCGGCGGCTCAAGAAGCGAATCCGCATCTCCAACGGTGAGCAGTTGCGCTGAGGCTCCGATGCGGAAGATGCCTTTGAACAATCGAAAAGAGACCGCGCCGATGGGTCCAAATCGGTCCCGGGCTCGAACCCGCAGCGCGCCATCGCTGTTGCGCACTTCCGCCCCTTGGTTGACCTCGTAGAGGATCCCTAAGCTGAATTGCCGCAAAGTCACGTTGGGGTAGACCGAATACCTTCCGCTCACGTAAGTGTCTGGGTTGTTCCGCAAGTCGCCGTAGAGTGAGGAAAGGTCATTGATTTTGGGGATGCTCCCCGAACTTGCCATCGAGACCAGCGGCGCGTTGCCATCGAGCTGAAAATTCACGAGCTGAATCCGATTGCCTGTGTCTTTGGCGGAAATGTTCGCAGGATTGTAGAAAACCGAATATGGACCGCGCTCGGTATTTATTGCCGCGTTTCCCATGCCAAGAGCGCGGGCCGAAGACGACACCTCGGTATTGAACTTGTTTGCATAGGCTTGAGGCGATGAGAAGGCGCAAAACACGAGCGCTATAAGGGTTACGGCGGTCAGAAGATGGGCGCCTTGAAGCCGAAAATTGTGGTTGAGCGCTTTCCATTCCATGGTTAAAGCTGCCTTCCGTGCTCTGCCAATGTTTAAGCGAAACGCCTAAAAAGGGTTTTTACCCTCAAGTTCTTAACGGCACCCTATAGAAAAACATTAAGTAAACAAAACATGTTTACTTTCAAGCACTTCCAAGCGGTGCAAAAATCACATGATTTTGCGCAAAGCATTAACTCTGGTAATATTAAGGGACGTCTTCAGTATTACCGATAGGCTTGAGAGTAGAATCGACCGGTTTTATTGGGAAACGAGGGGGATTCAAGTAGGTGTCAAAATTGAGACGAAAACCGACATCTCGGTCTGTCGCGAGCTCTATTTCCACGCTCAAACCAAGACTCGTCGTCGACAATCCCCGTGGCCGAAAGATTGACGAAAAGACAGATTCTCATTCGCATGAAACACACTCGCACTCACATTCCCAGATAGAGGCCATGAGCGTCGAACAGGCCGCTTTCGTGAGCCTGATTTACAGGATCTTTCGTGAAAACCAAGATCTTAAACTCGCGTATAGCAAGCTCCTCAACCAAACCGTAAAAGCCCTGTTGCGTTGTCTCGAAGAAAGAGACCCTTACACCTACGGCCACAGCATGAGGGTAATGGAATACTCAATGATGATCGGTCGAGGCGCGAATTTAAAAGACAGCGAAATGAACAACCTCGAGCTTGCAGCCCTGTTTCACGACATCGGAAAAGTGGGAATCCCGGATTGCGTGCTTCTGAAACCAGGCCGGCTCGACGCTAAAGAAACCAAGATCATCCAGCAACACCCTGTGAAAAGCGGCGAAATCATCGGTATCATCGATGCGTTCAAAAATGTCGTTCCCGGAGTGCGCCATCATCACGAACGCATGGATGGAGAAGGCTACCCCGACAAACTCTCCGGAGATCGAATTCCGATGTCATCGAGGATCATCCTCGTGGGTGATACCTTCGATGCAATGACATCAACACGGCCCTACCGCAAAGCTCTTCCGGTGGAAGCGGCATACTCAGAGCTTGATCGTTATTCGGGCTCTCAATTTGACCCTGAATTCGTCAAAGTCTTCATCCGCGAGCACAAGAAAATGATGTCTGCGGCCTCGCCAATCCGATCGTCAAAACCTACGAAAAAAGCGGCTTAGTCTTTAGAAGGAATCCCGGCCCATCTTCAGCAGAGTCATGTGAAGCGTATTCTTATCAACCTTGAATCCCTTCACTTCGGCCGTGAACCAGCTGTCATAGATGGGATCATTTGCGTCTTTAGGAACCCTGAAATTATTTGCGATATTCGTCGCTAGTGCCAAGAGATGCGAAAACTGGGCAAGCTCCTTATTTGCCGATCCTGCAAGATAAGGGTCGTGGTGGAACAAGAGGGGTTTTTCAAGATCCTTGAAGACGCCCGAGAAATAAGCGATCTGCGAACTGTAATACTCGTGCGGAAGGCCAAAACGTTTTGCCTCAAGGAAGTGCGTGACTTCCCTATTGGTCGGTTTTTTCGCGATCTCCGCGCGAAAGTTCGCATATGCGTTGGGTTTTCCGGCGGGAAAGAGAAAATCCAATGCGACCTTCCCTATATCGTGCAACAGCCCAGCCGAGAAAATATATTTTGAGAAACCCAGTTTCTTTGTCGTCTTGGCGATCTCAGTGGCGATCTTCGCGGTTCTCATCCCGTGTTTGTAGACTTCCGAGATATGTTCCTCAAAGGGCTTGGGATTTTCAAGCTTCGCCCTGCCTAGCGCTAAAAGAACATCAAAGAGCATGGCTGCCGCGTAACAGGTGTCTGGGTACTCAGTACGATGGACGGACACGTACTCTTCCGTTTTCAGGGCAAAGGGCAAATACTCAGACGGTTTGAAATTCAACTTACCCGAAGCATCGATTTCAGGATACTTTCCGGCAACGCTTCGCATTATTTGCAAAGCACACACGAAACTGCGCACGCGTTGCATGCCTAGCAGGGAAATAGCTGCCCTTAAAGTAGGCGTGTTTTCTTTGAGCCCAAGAGACTGAATCTCTTTCACGAGCACGTATTCAAAGTACTGATTTCTCTGAATTATTTTCGCCACGGCCTCTGCCGTCACGTCGATATCGATGAACTCCTCGATGATCTTCCTCGACGTGATCGGAAGGTTCACGGCGGCCACGACCGTTGAATGAAACTCATTGAAAAGCTTGGAATCTATAGTGAGATCCATTTACCCTTATAGTGTGAGGCTGAATGCTCGCCTGAGTCAAGGCCCCGCGCTTAGGGCATTGGAAGTTGTATCACTTTGTCATAAAATACTTTCAAGCGACAACCGATAAAGAGGTCACATCGGAGGCAATGACGTAAAATGATCACCCGCGCGAAAGACATCATGTCGACTGAGCTCATCATTGGGCACCCCGAAATGACGATCGAGGAAGCAATCAAGGTTTTGGTGAACAACAAGATAACCGGCATACCCGTTGTCGATGCGGATCAACGCCTCGTCGGGGTCGTTTCGGAATATGACATCATCAAAATCGTCGAAAAGGAAGAAGGCGATCGTCCGTTAGACCTCAACCGGGTCATCAAGTTCAGCCAAAAAGTCACGACGATTTCTGAAAACACGAAACTCTCTGACATCCTGAAACACTTCGTCGAAAGAAAGGTGCGCAGGCTTCCGGTGGTGAATGAAGAGAACAAACTCGTCGGCATCATTACCAGGCGAGACATCATGAGGATTCTCTTCTACCGCTCAAAGCCTCTGTAAACGGTAAGAAGAAAAGTGCGGCTAAAGCTAAGCCAAGAAAAGAATATCGCGATTCTCGACGTGCTTGACGACGTCGACGCTCACAATGCCGACGTCTTGCGGGCGGGAATAGGAAAACTGCTCAAATCAGGGAAGAACAGGATCATCATCAACCTCGTCGGTGCGAACCGCATTCAGCTCAACGTCATACGAGAAATCATAAACCTGCACCTCATCGCCACTGAGCTGAACGGACAGATCGTGCTGGTCGGCCAGGGCGAAATGGTGAAACAGGCGATCCAAAGTTTCGCTAATCCCCCGCCTATCAAGTATTTCAGCACTCGGGAAGCCGCTCTTGCCGCTTTGATAGAAGCCGGCAAATCGCGAACCGGCGTCGGCATTAAGTCAGCCGCGGCGGCTAAGGCCGGTGACCCCAAGACCTATCTCGCCAAGCTCGAGGCCGAAAACAAATCCTTGAAGGCCAAGATAGCAAGCCGAAAGGCGGACGAGATTTCAAAACTAAGAAAAGAAAACAGAGAACTCGAACGACGCATCAACCTATTGCAGGCCCAGCAGCGCCATCTCTCAAAAGAGCAGCGCCACGGCTACGAAGATGAAGGGATCCAGAAGAAAATAAAACTGCTTGAAACTTCGCTTGAGGGGTTTCTCGCTCAGGAAGGGCTCTTGACGAAGAACTGAGGTGAAATACCGTGGCCAACGAGACTCCAAAACCGCAGCCAACTGCGGAAGCCAGCGAAAAAACCGATGAAGAAATTGAAGCGGCGATCCGGGCGCTTGAGCAAGAAAACAAGACCCTTCAGGGCTTGCTCGCAAATTCATCGGCGGAAACCCTCAATGAGCTGAAATCAAAGAATGTTGAGTTCAAGACGGCCCTTTCGGCAATTGAAAAACAAATTATCCAAGACCTCTTAACGCGCAAAATACCTTTTGATGCCACCAGTATTTCCGATAGACTTCAAGTATTGAAAGCAGAGGTCTTAGCGCATTGCGCAGATAGGGAGTTAGATCCCGCTCTATGGAAAAAGCTCGAATCCTTGTAATTGAAGACAACCAAGATACGCGGCAGTTCCTGGAGACGGTTCTTTCGCGCGAATACGATGTGCATTGCACGGAAAACGCCGTCTTAGGCATTGATTACGCGCGAAACAAGAGGCCTGATCTCATCATCCTCGACATCATGTTGCCCATCCTCAACGGATTCGAAGCTTGCGGCCTTTTGCGGAAGGAAGAAGCCACTCGCGGCATTCCGATCATCTTTCTTTCCGCGAAGAACACGGTGAACGACATCACTCACGGGCTCAACTTAGGTGCTGACGATTACTTGGCCAAGCCCTTTGACTACAAAGAGCTCTTGGCGCGAGTGAAGGTGCGGCTACGGGAAAAAGCGATCAGACAAACTGAGCCCAAAGTGCTTTTGCACGGGGACCTCAAGCTTGTGCTCGATACGCGTGAGGTTTTCTTTGCGAGCAAACCCATTGTCCTCACCCAAACCGAATTCGATATCCTAAGGCTTCTTGTCCAAAACATCGGTGAAGTAGTGCCTCGCGATAAAATCATCGAAGAGGTTTGGCGTGGATCGGCGGAAGGGACGCAGAAGCGCACTATTGATGTTCATATTCGAGCGCTTCGCAAGAAAATCCCCCCGCTTACAAGACACGTCATTTCAGTTTATGGCGTAGGTTATAAGTACGAACGTTAGCGAGAACTTGGCTCTCGGGCATTGTCGTCGGTAATCAAAAGACGCTCTTCAATATTGGTAAAGCGGTCTTCCTTCACGGTAAACTTCACTTCCTTTTCCATCCCTAAGACGGCGTTCACGAGGCGCACGCGATAAGTGCCCACCGGAACCCGTTTACGCGAGATGGGAGTGGCCCAGCGTTGCTCGATGCCATCAATGCTGATCAGCGCGTCAGCGCTTGGCGTGGTCTTTATGGTCACATAACCAAACTTAGCGGGTTCAAGGGCCACATCGATCGTATATTCCTTTGCATCCGAAATTTTCTTCGAATTTATCGTCATCGTCTTGGCAAACGTCCTGAAGCCATCACGCTCGACAATGACTTCAAGCGGTTTATCCACCGGAGCGTTTGTGATGCCGCTTGAATCAAGCGTTTGCCCGCTGACTCGGATCACCGTTCCTAAGCCAATCGGCGTTACGTTGAACCGCAACACGACCGTATTCTCAAGATCCGCGTCCGGAGAGGGCGACGGAGCCGAACCAGCCGCATCCGCACGCTCAAGATTGATCGACAAAGACTTGCTTTCTCCTGTCGAGATGGTTATCTCTTCGGTGAACTTGCGATAACCATTGGCCGATACCGTGAGTCTGAAAGGTTTATCCGTGGGAAGGTTGCGGATTTCAGCCGGAAACTCACTGGCAACCTGCTTGTCATCGATCGAGATCGTCGCGGCTTTGATGTTGCCCCTGAGCGCCAAGATCGGCCTTGTATCTTTTTGCCCGTGAGCGCCGGCCGGGCTGAGAGTCTTATTCTCAGCGTAGTACCAATAACCCCCAGCCAAAGCTGCGACTAAAAGTATAAGAAAAGCAAAGGGTGAACGAGATCCTTGGCCATCCGCTGGGCGCGCAAGCCCCGAAGATGTGTTTCGCGTGGTTTGCAAAAACCTCGTGCTTCCAGGGGCCGGATTGTAGCGCCCCTCCGCCGAAGCCTTGCTTGTCATCTGATTGAGTTCAATAGGTGTGTCCAAAGTAACGGGTTTCGCCTTGACCTTGTCCTTGAAATCGACCATGCGAAAGCTGCTGCTCTCTTCCCTGCGTCGTTTTTGCGAGCTGGTATCGTTGCTCTTTGATTCGGTCACGGTCTTATCCTCGACATCCGTCGGAATGGGTATTTCAGGCCCGCCAATCCCGGTCGTCGTCGCTTCACCAAGCAACTGTTCCGCCTTCTCATTGAGTTTTAAGAGCATCTTCCTGTCTTCAACGATCTCATTCTTGAAGAGATCTCGCGCATAATACGCGAGATCAGCAGGGTTGAACTCCGGCGCATACTGATAAAGAAGTTTGTGCAAGGCACGTTGCAGCTCTTCCGCCGACCCGTACCTCTGATCACGATCTTTGGTGAGGCACTTCAGCACAATGGCATCAAGTTCTTTGGGAACCTGGGCATTGTAAATGCTGGGCGGCTTCACATGAGTCGAGCACGTTTCGATGAGCTTGATGACTGCATAGTCGTTTTCACCCGAAAAAAGCTTCCGTCCGGTCAAGAGCTCCCAAAAGACCGCACCCAGGGCGAAGATATCGCTCCTGCCATCAAGTGTATCGCCAGAGATTTGCTCCGGAGAAAGATAAGAAGGCTTGCCTTTGATGACTCCCGCTCTAGTTGCATCAACGTTGGTCACCGCTTTCGCGATTCCGAAGTCGATCACCTTCACCGCGCCGTCGTATGAGATCAATACGTTCTGAGGGCTCACATCACGGTGGACGATGCTCAATGGTTTCCCAGAAAACTTGTCCTTGTACGAATGCGCATACGCTAGGCCCAGAGCGCATTGCTCGATGATGTAGACGCTCGCTTCGATTGGAAAGCGCGACTGTGTTTCAGTAAAACGGCTCACGAACTGCCTTAAATTTTTGCCATCGACGTACTCCATGGCGATGTATTGCATCCCGTCTACTTCGCCGAAGTCATAGAGTTGCACGATGTTCGGATGGGTCAATCCGCTCGTGGTTTTGATCTCAGAGCGGAACATGGTCACGAACTCTTGATTCCTCGAGTAGTTGCCGATGATGCGCTTGATGGCGATCAACCTTCCGCCACCGTCTGGCGTAGCCATGCGGGCGCGATAGATTTCCGCCATGCCGCCTTGCGCGATTCGATCTAAGAGGAAAAATTTGCCGAACTTTTTCAGGCTGTCGGACATTCTTGCTTACCCTACTCTCTGTGATTGGCTTAAACCGCCTCTCACACTTCTCGGTAGGTTTGAGGAAAGAAATGAGGGAGAAATGGAGGTACGGCGGCACGCACATCTAGTTAGTTGCCCCGGGTTGCGCCGCATTGGGTTACTGCCTGCTCAAATAGCGAAAAATAAGGACTTTTTCCTTAGAATCCAAACACCAGAATGCACACGAAAATAGTCAATCCGATCATAGGCACCATCATAAGCTCAATACCTCGCTCTGCCGCTCTAAAAGCAAGCTCCATGCCACCTGATCTCGTGCAGCGCTTGTAAATAAATTGTGTTTAGTATTTCGACAGAAACTCTTCCGGGATGGCTCACCCCGAGCCAGGCTTTAGGTTTCGTCCGCCCTTTTGGCTTTGACCATGAGAAGTTCACCGAACTGGGGCATCGCGCGGATCAAGGGCCGCAATACCCTGTACCCCAGAAGATTCTTGGTAAGAGTCGGCACTCCGCGCACGTCCACAACCCGAAAACCTGTGTATTCGCAAAGCTCTTTGAGCTTTGAGAGGTTGAAAATCCGGATATGCTCGCCAAAATGATCTTCAGGATAGGCCCCCATCAAACCCAGGTAACCCCCAGTGAGTACTCGGATTCGATTCGAGAGCGAATTGAGATTGGGCGTTGTGAAAAGCAAAGTGCCATTGGATTTTAAGACACGGCTGCATTCTTCCAGAAGAAACTTTGTATCAAAAATATACTCTAGGATATCCGTAGCGTTCACCACGTCGAAGAATTCGTCTTCAAACGGGATTCCATCATTCAAATCAAAGACTTTGACCCTGATTCCGCGCGACTGAGCGGCCTCAGCCGCCCGAGGATTCACTTCAACGCCATAGACCTCGTTGTTCTGTTCTTGGATGAGTCTCGAGAACTGACCGCCGAGACAGCCAAGGTCGAGCACGCGTTTGCCGCGGCCTATTTCTTTGAGCAGGTACTCTTTTCTCAGAGGGACATGGAACAAGGGTTCTTCAAGAACCAGGCGGTCATCGTAGCGTTTCAGGTATTCTTCTCTCCGCATGGCTCATTTATATCGTAGTGTCGAAGTTTTGACCACTTTGTAAGAGTTACAGAGCATCTTTAAACCTCGCTCTGCACCAGAACACCGCTTCAGTTTCTTAAATGCGAAGAAAACATGGCTTTACTCTTGGCGAGTGAGGTAATGACAAGCTGCAACTAACGATTGTACACTTCGCATCCAGTGCACTAATGAAACACTCTTTTAAACTCCCGGGTCCGGTTGCTCTCTCGGTTCTTGTTCTTCTCGTCGCAATCGTGTCGATACAATCGGGCGCGTCACTAGCAAAGCTCTTGTTTCCAGTGCTTGGCGCACCCACGACTGCCGTGCTACGGCTTTGCCTTGCATCGGTAATGCTTCTCGCCGTGTTTCGGCCATGGAGGAAAAGACTCACGCGAAAAGAAAAACAATCGCTCTTGGTGTACGGCGCATCGCTGGGCGCGATGAACTTCACATTCTATTTGGCGATTGAGCGCATTCCGTTGGGAATTGCCGTCGCGATAGAGTTCACTGGACCGTTGGGCTTGGCAGTTTTCGCTTCCCGAAAAAAGATAGATTACCTGTGGGCGGTCTTTGCGTTACTAGGCATCATCCTCATTCTGCCTCACTCAAAACTCTCAGACCCGCTCGATCCTATCGGAGTTCTATACGCCCTCATTGCCGGCGTATTTTGGGCTCTTTACATGGTGTGCGGAAGAAGAGTCGGCTCATCAGTGCCCGGAGGATTCGCCACCGCCTGGGGCGTGACCATTGCGGCGCTACTCACTCTTCCCGTAGGGCTAGTAAGCGCTGGCGCAACCCCTTTGGCTCTGTCAGTCTTGCCAACGGCACTGTTAATGGCCCTGCTTTCCAGCGCCATTCCCTACTCGCTTGAGATGGAGGCTCTCAAACGGCTGCCCACTCAAACTTTTAGCGTCCTAATGAGCTTGGAGCCCGCTGCAGGAGCGATCATCGGAAAAATCCTTTTGAATGAAGACATCTCTTTCGTTCAAGCGATCGCCATCGGTTGCATCATGGTCGCCTCTATCGGCAGTGCGATCACTGCAAGCCGAGGCGCGGCGGCTCAAAGCGCGTAAAAAAATCAGATCAGCATGCCCTCGGTGAGGGTGTTTCCAGACTCAAATCGAGAACCACTCATGGCGCTGAGATCTAGCGTTCGGTATTTTCCTTTAACGATCAATTCCGCCAGGCCAAGGCCTGCTCCATACGATTGCATCGCTCCCCTGCCCGAAAACGAATGCGCTTCAAAGACATTCTCGAAACCAGCAACTCGTCCCACAATGCCATTGCGATCAGGACTCACTTCGTAAAGTCCAGCCCAACCGGTGACGTGTTTCAAAGCCTCAAACTTTGTTGAGCGGTTGAAAAGCGGCGCCCAGATGTACTGTTCAAAAAAAGATTCTCCTTCGTAATCAAAGTTATAACCTTCAGGTTCTTCGGGGACCGCGTAACCCGCTAGAATGTAATTCGCCTCTGGATGAAAATAGACACCTGAAGCATCGACAAACATTCCATAGGACGTGAGATCCACCTCTTTGCATTCAAATACGCTCACCTGTCTTCTTACCGCTTGGCTCACCGATCGCATTCCCATCGACTGGGCGAAACGTTTTGCCCAAGCCCCAGAGCAGTTCACGATCTTCTGGGCTCGTAGCTTAACCGCCTTGGCGCCGCGAGGACATTCGCCAGCGCTCTGTTCGATTGTAAGGATGCGTTTGATCTCATCTGGGTTCATTGCTTCAGGCCAGACCCAGGCGCAAAGCTCAATGGTTTGGTCAGTTGACACTTCCGCTCGATGAATCCAAACCCGGTTGTGAAAGCGGGCGTGGTTTTCGCGGGCGCGGTTTCGAAAATGGTTTTTCAAGAGGTTGGCGTTTAAAAGGCCATCTTTCGGCGAAAAGGTGGCTCCGCCAAGGTCATCCGTCTTGTCGAGAAATGAGAATCTTTGGGTCACTTCCGCAGGCGATAAATACTCGATGCGAAGCGAGTCCAGGTCTTTATTCTCCTTGAGCAGTGCATGGGCGTTTGGCCACGCCTCTTTTGAGTACATCCAGAAGTACCCTTTTTGACGAAAGCCGATTTCTGCCGCGATCTTTTCGTAATAATCGATTGAAACTCTTGAGAGCTGAGCATTGATCGGGCTGGCCCAAGTAGCCCTCACTCCGCCCGCGTTCAATTCGGATGAGCTGAAAATTCCTTCAAGGTCAAGATCAACGATGTCAACGGAGCGTGCTCCCATCGAAGCCAGATGCATGGCCGTGCTTGAACCCAGCAAGCCAGCCCCTACGACGAGAACTTCTGTATCGATGTTGTGAGTCATGCATCGATAGTCTTACCAGCGGAGCTTTTGGTTTCGCAAGTGCCTAAAGGCCTAGCTGAAAACCGGCAATCGTCTGCACTGCGCGGTTCTTCAAGCTTGCACCTTGCAAATCACGAAACACGTCTGAAAGCCCATGAGAATAACGTGCATTCACAAAGATCGCCTTTGTGGAATCAAGCGCATACTCAAGCCCTGCGCCGCCACTCACGCCAAAGGCGAAGCGATTGAAATAGTCTTCATACTTGCGATTTGAGGCTACAGACGGATTACGATCTCGATCTGACGCCTGGATGTGAGCTTCATTCACAAGATAACCTGCGTACGCTCCGCCTAAAACGAACGGACGAAATGAGCCCGCGTTGTACTTCCACTTTGCATAGAGAGGAAGCTCAAGATAGTCGAGGTTCTGTGGAGAATTGCCCGACCATGCTCTGACACCGCTGGGGAATTGGACGTTGTACGAAAGTCTTGAACTATAACGAACAAAGTTAAGCTCCGGTCGAAAATAAAATTCGCCAACCAAGTGTTGATCCAAGCCCACTCCTAGCATGAGATCATTTTGATTTTTTACCGTCGGTCGAACGACCTCATCCGAATATTTGCTGGTGTTAAAACTTCCACCCACATGCAGATCAATCGCAGTCTTGGGGCTCATCGGCTCAGGCATGGCACTCACCGTTGCTTCGGCTTCAGTTCTTCCGCTCGTTTGGGAATAGGCGATCGAATGAAAGCTCAATACGGCCATTACTGTACAAAACACCGTCGTTGATCGGACCATGGGTCACCTCACAAAAAAATGATGCGCCGAGTATATAACACGCTAATCCCGATGTCTATTGTCAATTACTCTCTCGCTGAGACCTCAATTGACAAGAGCTGGGCCTCCTACTAGTGCAGGTAGGAATGGAAAGGGGCAAGGGAAAATCTTTAATAAACCGTCTCTTACAGACCTTAGCAAGGATAGGTCTTTTGAGTCTCACGCTTACTTCCTTGGCCTCTGCCGTAGGCCTGGTCAAACCCCCGGACCCTTTTCCGGGACCTAATATTCCACTCGAAACCCAGGGAAGTGGTCACTACCAAGGCACTGTTTATCTCGGCGATGAATCATTCGGGGATCTCAGTGTCTTAGATCTGAGTCGCAAGCAAATCCTCACCACGATCCGAAACACCAGAAGCTCGCAAGACGTCGTGCTTGCAGCAGCGTTTGACTATGCGCCATCATGCCATCTCGCGTTCGTCGCAATGAGCGTCTATCCCGTTTCACAAGGAGACACTGCTCTTGCCTCATACATCCACGTCGTCGATACCCATCGGCATGCTGTCGTAAGACGCATCACTCTTCCCATCGGTGATCACGTCATCAGTGAAATCAGCGCAAGCCCTGACTGTAACCGGCTAGCGATCTTGCATCGAAGCATCGCTGGAGGCGTCGGATCCACTCATAATATCTCGCAGATCACCTCTCAAGGGATCGAACATTTTCCTGTGTCTTGGCCCTACGACTCCACGCGAAGCCATATTCCCCGCAACCTGCGCTATGACTCGGCCTCAGAGAGAATACTTGTCTTGCTCGAAAAACGAAATCCGGGTGCTGGAGTCTTGGCGCTCTTAGAAATGTTCGATTCTGAAACTGGGATACTCGAAACGGAAGCACCTCTTCACCAAATCCCCTTGCAGTTTGAACCCGCGCCGTCGAGCCCTGAAATTTGGATTTTTGCTTCGGTGGGATCGCAACATGTTTTGTCACGATTCGATCTCAGGCAGAAACGTTTTGTGCAATCCATCCCGTTTACCCGGTATGGTTACGCCGGCGCTTTCGAGCTGAGCCGCGATGGAACGCAAGCTTTTGGCTACGGTTCAAGCCCACTGGTGCAACATCTTGATCTTGTGCGAGGACTTCAGGTGGGATCGTACTCAGTCCAACCGCCATCCCGCTACTCGTCTCAAGTCAGGCCCAATCAGGCTTTTGACTTCGGCGTTCACGCACTGGCATTGCCTCCTGCGAGTCCGTCTTTCCTCTTCTATTCCGGATTGTTTTATGACGGCCTCGACCCAAGCTCTGCGAATCGTTATCGGTATTCCGCTCTCATGGACGCCGCACCCTCGCCCCGGATAGATCTTTTCACTTATCGGTTTGCCGCAAAAAATTGGGCGAAGTTCGTCGAAAGCCCGAATGAGCCCTTTGAAAACAATTGCCTTAACCCAGAGGTATTAGGAGGAGCTCATGGAGAGATTCGCAGGCTAGCGTGCCAAGGAGTGATCCGCCTAGAGGAACGGCCCAACTACATCGACCGTCAAAAGAACATGCTCAAGAGGATTCGCCCTCGGAACTTTTAGCGTCGATCGGCGCCGGGTTCAGCGAAGATTGGTATAGCTTTCATTGGCGACCTTAAAGGCTCCGCCAGCATCTTTTACGAAGTACAGGAACTTCGTGCCCACGCTCTTGAACCCCTTTCCACCGCCCCTGAGTTCAGATTGGTAGTTCTGAATAAAAGCCACGACGTCGTACTTAGGATGAAAGAAGTACCTTATATTCTCGGCCTCTACTTGGATTTTTGAATACTTCTTATTGAGCGAGTCCTTGTACTCACGGTATTTTCTCAGGTTCATGCCGTTGTACACGAATTTATCGGAATACGAGCCAATGTACGCGTCGATGTCTTTCCCATTCCAAGCCGTCAACCACTTCTGAAACGCCTGCCGCAGCTCGGGCTTCGAGTCTGCCTTTAAGAACTCTGGTTTCAACTCGTCGTAGATGATGATCGGCGTGATGCCCAGGCGAATGTGCTGCGAGATCTCCTCGATTTGCTCGTCCGAGACCACGACACAGCCCTCTGAATCGAGATCCTTCGATAAACGCGCAGGTTCGTCAGTCGCATGCAACATGATGTCAAAACCCGTCTTTCCCGCGATCAAGTCAATGGGATTGGGATAATTCATCATGATTGCCATTTTCCCGAATTTTTTCTTGATCTGCGGAGGCCTTAATTTCGCAGTGAACAGGTAAATGCCCTCAGGAGTCTTCAAGTCCTTCTCAACCTCTTTATCGCCCCTGGTCTTACCGAGCGTGGTGTGAAAAGTTTTCACAACCTCGATTTGATCCGTCTTGTAATTGCCGACATGGATTTGGTTTGTTTTCTTATCAACAAGAATCACTGGTGAGACTTCTTGTGCAAACGCTGACACTGCAAACGACGCTACAAGAAGTGAAACGATTCCAGTTTTCTTAAACACCCCAACTATTCGGTCTAGTCGCGACATAAGTATCATTGTAAAATTGTCAGGATAGGAGTCAAGGACGGAACACAAAATACTCTGAAGTTTTATAATTTTCCAAGCGGCTTTAGCCGCTTTTTGAGGATGACGAGGTTTTGAAGTCTGGCAGGAGCTTTCGAATGGAAAGGTCATTTACACGCATCAAAAGCACCCGATACATGGCTTCAACGACGATTTTCTTGTTCATCTTCGATTGGCCTAAATACCTGTCTTCAAAAACAATGGGTACTTCCTTGAGCCTAAAACCCTTCTTATAGGCCTTGTATTTCATTTCGATCTGAAAGGCATACCCGTCAGACTTCAACGTATTCGGGCCGATGGCTTCAATGACCGAGCGTCTCCAGCAATTGAACCCTCCGGTAAGATCTCGAAAAGGAAGCCCCAATAAAAACTTTGCGTACAAACTTCCCCCCCGGCTCAACACGCGACGCCCTAAGCCCCAGTTCACCACTCCGCCGCCGGTGATGTAACGTGAACCAATAACGGCGTCACAGCGCTCGATCTCTTGCTGAAATACCGGAAGATATTTTGGATCATGACTAAAGTCTGAATCCATTTCAAAAAAAACATCAAAGCCATTGTCCAAGCCATATCGAAAGCCCGCGACATAAGCGGTTCCCAAGCCTAGTTTTCGCGGACGATGCAAAACATGGATGCGAGGATTCGACGAAGCCAGAACATCGGCTAGATCTCCCGTACCATCAGGAGAATTGTCGTCAACGATGAGAATATGAGTCTGGCTGTCTACCTGTTGAAAAACCTCAGTAGTCAACTTCTTGATATTTTCGATCTCGTTGTAGGTCGGGATGATGATCAATGTTTTCATTAAAAGGGAATGTCCTCTTCAGTAAACGAAGGTTCTTCCATGCGGACTTGTGAAAAGTCATCAGAAGCTTTGTTTCCACCGCCTGCTTGCGCCGAAGGAGCGGCGCCACGCTCACCAGCTGCTCCCAAAAATTGGATGGTGTTCGCAATCACTTCAGTCGTGTATTTGGTTTGGCCATCTTTGTCTTGCCATTGCCTGGTCTGCAAGCGACCTTCAACATACACTTGTCGTCCCTTTGCAAGATACTCACCGCAAAGTTGCGCGAGTTTTCCCCAAACAACGACACGATGCCACTCGGTTCGTTCTTGCTTCTGTCCACTTTTGTCATTCCAACTTTCATTCGTAGCAACGCTAAAATTGGCTACAGCCGCACCAGAAGGAGTGAAACGAACCTCGGGATTGCTTCCTAAACGACCAATGATTAAAACTTTATTCACCGACATCGGTATTCCCCTTTTTTAGAGCCTTTATGTTTAGCCTTTGACGCTCCTTGGTGTCAAGGAAAGGCTACCAGCGCAAGGCCACGCCCACATATTTCGGACTGATCCGCACCTCGGCCGGAATCTCTAATGAACGATACTCTTCCTCGCTTCTAAAGAGGCGATAAATTCCCCGCCCAAGCTCTATCGCGCCTCCGAGCGCGAGTAATCCGTGCACCATGCGAAAAGGCAGCCTGCTCCCTTCGGAGGTGAGCCCCATGAGATCATAGACTTCAACGATATCTTCAGTAGGGTTGGTCGCAAAAACATCTCTGCTGAAGTCTACCCAGGCCGCGGCCGCCAACGCTACCAAGACCAGTTGGACATTCTTGTCGCTTGGATAGGCGTCTGTCTCGAGCAAAGCTGAATAGGCGCCTAAAATCAGGGCGTCGGTGATTTTAGGCATGATTGTAATCAAAGCGGTCTGAGCGCGAGAAAACTCTCCGCGATAGATCACGCTGCCAAAACGAACACTGCCATTGTATTTGTGAGGCAATATGTTGAATTCTTCTACCGTCCCTCCGTTGAGAATCACCATGAGCGCATGAGAGCCTTCATGCCATGCGACGCCCAAAAAATACGCAGGGACGCTTAAAATCGCGCCTTTTGCCAAAATCTCGACAGGATTGGGAGTTTCATATCGCACTGGCTGTGTATGCTCGCTTTGCCAAGAACCTGAAGCCTTAGAGATCGATTTCAGCGCCTTGAACTCAAGCGAGTCCGGATCGGTGTTCACAACGGATGGATCGCCAAAAGAATGAACGCAAAAGAAAAGGAAAAATAAACCGTAGAAGAATGTTCGCCGAAACAGCACGCCCGCCCCCGATCGGCCCTATCGTTAAGCGAGAGAACGAGTACGTCAATAAGTTGTTTACGGTTTATTATTAGGGTGGATTTTCAATTCTTTTTATACTCTGGCGACGCCCAGAATAAGTTCTTTTTGTAACGTCTTCGAGTGCGGCCTACTTCTTTTGCCGGCCGCACCCCACCGGGATACGTCTAAGTTCTTTACAAGTGTAAATGCAGCCATACGCACTTTACGCTCTTGAGAGGCGTAAAAGGTAAGAGGTCTTCTTCAAATGGAAGACCTAAACCTTTGATTCTTGTGAGATTGAGCCCAAAGAAACCGCCTGGCATGAATGCTGCTAAAGCGAAGTCACGCCGAATGGATTCGGTCCAACAACTACTCTTCTCTCTCTCGGGGTGCCGGGTAACACCGGCACCCTTACATTCACTCTGTTGAAATTTCCGCATCTGCTTTGTTGCCTGCCTCGTTGCTCCCGCAACAACCTTCTTTGGTTGCCTTGGTCGCAGCCTCGTCAGGCGCCTCGCATCTGCGAAAAATTGAACAGAGCGGATAAAACAACTTACACGGACTAAGATGCCCTCTTACTTCGTCAAAAACTCCATCACTAAATACAACACGACAGTAAGTCCAAACCCACAATGAATGACGCCCTTTACCGTCGTCATTGGACCTGTCTTCCCTTTGAGCGCATTGAATTCAAGTGCGCCAATAAGAATTGCAAGAACAGCAACGAGAGCGCCTAAGCTTGCGTCTGGATTCACATACAAAGGCAGGTGAGTTGACGAAGCCATGAAGAAAATCATCGGAATTGAAAACAACACGTTTGTGCGCGAAGCCACCGTAGCGCGTGCGCCCCGACCTGCCGCTTCTGGATTTGCTGGCTTTCCACTAGCCACATCCAACGCAGACTGAATGACCACTTTTTGCGCCGGCCAAATCACAAACCACACGTTGTACCACATCAATATACCGAGCACGCCGCCTGTAAGGATCAAAATGCCTCGAGCCGTGACGAACGTGCTTGGATTTTGGTGCCCCATCCCCATGAGGATGATCAAACCCGTGATAAGTGTAAACATCGCGCCCCAGCGAAACCACCACAGCGCCCGCGGAACCAGTTTTTGAATGGCATTCGACTTCGTCGCGGCGTCGGTTTCAGCAAAGAACGCGCCCTGTACGAAATTAAAATAATACAAATGCCCAATCCAAACGATTCCAAAAAAAATGTGCAACCAACGTAAAAGAAAAAGAATCCCGTCGGTGCTAAATAGAGCCAAATTCATGCGTCTCTCCCATATAAGCTAGATGACCCTTCAATAGAGCCTATTGCCAATTTGATTTTGGTCTAACCTACATCGGGCGCACAGCAAAGCAAGAGAGAGTTTTTTGCGTTTGAAAGCAAACTTAGGGCCGCTTGCGACGGACTATTTTACGGTCTTCAAAGAACTTTTCGACCTTCTGACGGGCCAGTTTCGCATCGTGTTTGTACAAATAGGGGTCAAATCCACAATGGGGGCAGATCAAACTTTGGCGAGCCCGGGCGCGGTAGAGGAATTCAAAGAGCGCCCAGACTGGAAAAATAAGAAAACTGCCTTTGATGCCGGCCCAGGGCCAAAGACATGCTGCAAGAAAGAACCCGAAGCCTGCTAGCTGCAGATAGTGGCGCCGTCTGGGTGATGGCCAATAGACAGACCGCCGCTGGGATTTGCATATCGGGCAATAAAATTCCCAAAACTCTCGCTTTTGATACTGGAAAGGTAGACTCTCCATACGGATATAACTATATCATGGGAAAGAGAGAACCAGCAGTATGCGTCCTTTTTGGAAATTATTAGACCAGCACCTAGGTGCCGAGTTTCAGAACGACCCCACGCTCAGGCGAGGTGTATTGGAGCTGAGCCGTCAGTTCACTGCGGCGCGAGATGAACTTGACCTGGAATATCTGAATCGACCCGATTCGCGCAGGGCATATCTTGCCTACTACCTGCCTTTGAATTTTGAAAAGGTGCGCGCTCTCTTAACGACTCACCTCAAAGGAATCTGGCCAACGCCTCCCACCAAAAGCCAACATTGGTTGGATTTAGGTTGCGGTCCGGCCACCGCGTCTTTGGCTGCGCTTGCTACCTTGCGAGAGCGGTACAAGAAAGAGAAACTGCCGGCTGTCCACATCGACCTCGTTGACACTCAACCCGAAGCTTTAAAAATGGCCCGAAAACTCATTGCTGACTTCGCAAAAGCCGTTGAAGTGCAAGTCACGACGAAAGAGTTTGCAACTTTAAAAGAAGCCCTAGACGTGGGCGCCGAAGAGCAACGCCCCTATGACCTTGCGATGGCGGCCAACGTCTTGAATGAATTGCCCGCGCTTGCCGGAGATCCTGAAACCGATCCTTTGCTTCAGCTTTGGCCAAAGACAAACCTCTTGTTTCTTCTGGAACCAGGACATCGCGTCTCAAGCCAGCGCCTGATTCGTTTTCGTGAGCGGTTGCTCTCGAACTTCAAGGATGAGATCACGATTCTTGGCCCCTGCCCTCATATTGAAAAGTGCCCGCTATACCGAAGCAAACACTGGTGCCATTTTTCTGAACCTGTGTCAGACGGTCGATTGACCGATCTGAACATGCGATTCTTCAAAGATCCCCGCAACTGGCTCAAGTTTTCTTACGTGTTCTTGCGCAAAGAGAAACCCAAAGCCTACGACCCTTCAGTCTTTCGCGCCATCGGAGACCTGCACCCTTCAGGGCCGCGGACCCTGGCCATCGATCTTTGCCAACCCAAAGAAAAATTCGTATTGAGGCTTCCGGGCAATCTTCCGCCTGATTTGCGCAAGAAACTGGTCAGAGGATCGTCGGTGAAACTCGACTCCGATCAGACGATCCATGCGCGCACGCTGACCCCGCATAAGGCAGAGTAGAGATCGAAGCCTCAGATCAGAGACCGAGAGTGGACTGGAGTCTTGAGAAGGGGTCCCCGGCTGGTCCTTCTTTTTTTAAGAGAGCCAACGGCGCGAAATGTCCTATTCTGTCTCAGAAACCTTTTGATAGCGCGCGGTCTTGGTAAAACCATCATTACCCTTCGTGAGCAGGGTGAATTCCAAAACACCCGACGCGACGTCGATTTCAAGGGTTTTGTGAAATTTTGAGAACCCTAAAGGAATAATATAATATTCCACTTCAATCGCGCCTTTGGTCAATCGCAACTTCTGCTCACCAATTTGATAAAGCTCATCTTTCTGGTGAGTAATGAATCTCTGGCCATGGCTTGAGTCTTTACTCCTGGTCACGTATCC
>JBFMCE010000013.1:0-48408 GCA_040754655.1 Bdellovibrionota bacterium
GCTCGATCTTCCACTTGATCTGCTCTTCTCTAATGATTTGTTTAATCTGCTCGGCATGTCTTCTGAGCACCGGGAAATGTGCTTTGAGCACACAGTGGTTGTATTGCTTAACTGAAATCTCTCTTCTTACTTTTCTTTTTGCATACTTCTTCTCTTTGAGAAGAGTCAGTTGTTGTCGCATTTTTTTACTATCCTCATCGGAAGAAAGACTTAAGTCCCTGACTGCTCGTAAAAAACTGACAAAGGCCTCTTCTTTTCAGAAAAAGATGGAGCAACACTCATGCCAGCTATTGGTGATCGATTTTTCATTTAAACGCACGCAAATTAAAATCGAGAGAAAAATCTCTCTTCGCGCAAAAGTCATCGCTGGGCCATGGTAAAGCAAAAGAATTGGACGCTATTTAACGTGTGGTTTCAGAATCGCAATTGAATACCGTCTGCTCATGCGGACAGTATTTTTTTCAAGAGCACGTGGAAATTTTTCAAAAAAAATTTCCGGGCTATTCCGGACCGTCCCAGAAATGTTCCCGCGCCATCCCTAGAACCATCTCTAAGATGGCCATCTGCAAAAAACACTTTTGTAAAAAATCTTGTCTCATCACAAATTTTTGCGCCAATCCTAGGCACAAAAAACCATCACCCCTCATCGCCTTACTTTACCAAACACAGCCGCAACTCGGCGGGCGCCGAGTTTGCTGGGTCAACTTAAGCACAGCACTCGGCACGTGCCGAGAACTCCGACCAAAACAATTCAGTTTTTAAGTATATAGAGCGCGGTAGAGTCGCGGCCCGAATCGGATTACGGATTACGGATTACGGATTACGGATTAAGGATCACGGATTACGGATCGATACCGAATTCCGAATCCGGTTCCGTCAACCGCAATCCGTTACCCGTTTTTTAAGCAGCTCCCGGACTCAAATACATCCCCGCCAAAATCAACACGATGCAAACAGCCTGCGACTTCGTAATCTTCTCCTTCAACACAAGAGCTGCAAACGCAAGGGTCACCACGGGATAGGCTCCGGTGAGCGGAGTCACGACCGAAATAGGACCGGCCTGCGAAGCCAAGATCACGCCAAGGTCGCCCCCGGCCATCATTCCCATCGGAAGAAAAGACCTTCCCCACTCGCGCAAGGAATGGACACCCTTCCTGCCATAAAGAATGCCGTAAACACCCAGGGTCAAAACCCCGCCGATCGTATTGAACAGCGTCAAATTCGCATCGCTCGCCTGGGGCAACCCATAAGAATACTTCACCAAGGTTTGAGCGGCTCCCCAAAGCACCAGAGCAAAGAAGGCCAGCGGAATCCAGCGCCTGCTCGTGACCTTCGCATTGGGATCAGGTGGCGCATAAGAAAGCCCAATGCAACCCAAGATCACCAGAGCAACGCCAATGTATTGAATCGACAGAAGCTCTTCATGCAAAAAGATCCTAGCGAACAGCACGGTGAGCGCGGGATAAGCGGCAGACAAAGTACCAACGATAGTAATCGGCCCTGCGACGATCGATTGAAAATACAAGATCCATCCTGCGCCATCGAGAAGATACGCAAGTACGCCGACATAAAGAAACTCTCGGCCCTCAAGCGCAAACGGATCGGGATGTTCGTGGGTGAAGAAGAACCCGAGATTCACCAAGGCTTTCGCCACGACGAAGTAAAGACAGAACCTTGCGGGCGGGACCTCTGAGATCCATTTTTTCACCAACCCTTGGCCAATTCCGTACAGGAAAAGCGCCATCAGCGCCGGGGTCAACCAAACCAAAATACTGCTATCGTTTGGAGGGGCCATTCTTTTTCCTCTTCTCCGAGACCGGCCCGCGCAATCCGCGGACAGGCTTAAGGTTCGACAATATCTGTTTACTTACGCGAGCGGCCGAAAGAAAAGCCCCGTCTGAGTGCGAGCTCTCCGTGAAGTCGCCTGCGAAATAAATCCTGTTTTCAGGGCGCCTGATCTCGTTTGACAGCTCATCAAAGCGCGATCGACCCACTGGCCATGCCGCTATAGCACGAGGATGATAACGATAAAACTCAATAGAATGTATTTCTTTTGAAAAACCCGGCCACAAACGGTCGAATTCGGCCTTGATGATCCCCCTCACTTGGTCAAGCGGCATCAAATTGAAGGCCTCAGCGCTTGGGCCGTGGGTCAATAGAGAAAGAATCTTGGTTTTGGCCTGTTGATCAGGGTTACCGTCGTAGATGACGCCGAGCGAGGAGTCGGAAAGGATGGGCAAAAAAGAATTTCCTTTTGAATCTGACCAATACTTCTTGGCTGATTCAGGCACGAAAACATGCGCCTTGAAATAAGCCCCGTGCGTTTGGCTTGCGATCGCTTGTTGTTTTTTCTGTGACAGCGGTGGATCGAATTGCACTTCGAACAAACGGAACAGCGGGATCGTATTCACCACGTGAGAGGCCACGATCACCCCGCTCTGGTTCGTCGCAAGATCGAGATAAGAAACCCGTACCTTGTCTCCGCGGCTCGTGAGCTGGGTGACGCGCTTGTTTAAACTGATATTTTGAAGGCCAGCCGAGCGCGCAAGCGCATCAGTAAATTTTTCATTTCCGCCGACCACGCGATAGCTCTCCTCTCCCCGACCCAGAAAGATGTGAAATTCTGCGATTCCATCCAGGGCTGAAATCGCATTCCAAACCGCGCCGATCTCGCACTCAATCGAAACACGGATCCAGTTTTCGACCTTCTTGGGAAGGCCTTGCTTCAAAACCCAATCTGCAAAAGAAACGTCCTTAAGCTTCAAAAGCTCTGCGCGGGCCAATGAAGACTTCTTGAGCTCAGTCACCATGGGTTCAATCTTTTGCTTAAAACCCTCAAGCTCAGCGTATTCACCCGGACTGAAAATGCGTTTCAAAAACGAGATCGAATCGTCTTCCGCTTGCAAAGTCTGTAGCTTTCCATCCAGCACTATGCTCGACGCTGCGAAGTCATGGCGCACCGGAAGTTTAAGTTCCTTCAAAATCTTCACCGCGGGGTTGCTCTCCCAATACTCTTCCATTCCTGAATCGGCATAGAGTTTGGGCTCGCCGGGCCTAGCGTATTCAACCGTGCGCACCCGTCCCCCGACCCGCGGAGTGAGCTCGAGGATATGGTAGCCCACGCCCGCGCGTTTGAGTTCATGTGCAGTGGCAAGACCGCTCAAGCCTGCGCCGATCACCAACACATCCACCTCAGTGGGAATTTTCGCCCACGCCGAAAAACACAGAAAGTACAGGACACACAGCGATCGAATGAATACGTGTTTCACTTGACTAAACCCCTCAAATCGTGATGCACCACACAAAATTTCAATAAACCCGAAAACCATTGGTCTGGCAAGAGCCCAAAGGAGCTATGGCATATGAAGACTAGCCGAATTCTGATTAACGGAGAGTGGGTTCAAGCTCGCTCTACCCAAACTAGAGATGTCCAGAACCCCGCCACCCTTGAAATCATAGGACGAGTCTCGGATTGCGCGCAAGAAGACGTAGATGCCGCTGTAAGCGCCGCCTTTAAGGCTCAGAGAGCATGGTGGAAAACCCCCGGCGTTGAGAAGGCCAAGCTTTTGCGGGAAGTGGGCGCAAGAATACGCGCTAAAGAACACGAGCTCTCGCAACTCATGACACTGGAAACGGGCAAACCTCTCTGCGAAGCCATTGACTGCATTGACTGGGTCGCGGCCTGTTTTGAGTACTATTCGGAGGTCGCGCGAGCCAGCTACGGAAACTCGATCCCTCCTGTGGCTCCCCACCAGATCAATTTTACGATCAAAGAACCCTACGGCGTCGTAGCGGGAATCGTGCCTTTCAATTTTCCGCTGTTGTTGATGTCTTGGAAAGTCGCTCCAGCCATCGCCGCGGGAAATACGATGGTCTGCAAGCCGCCTCATCAGAATCCTTTGTGCAACCTCTTGATGGCGGAATGCTATAGTCACTTGCCCCCCGGCGTGGTCAACGTGATCACGGGCGGCCCAGACACGGGTGAACTTCTCGTGAAGCATCCAAAGGTGGATCTCATTGCATTCACAGGTTCGACAAAGGCAGGCCGCAAAATCGCGGCTCTTGCGGGCGAAAATCTAAAAAAACTCAACCTTGAACTCGGAAGCGTTGACCCCTTCATTGTCTTTGAAGACGCCGACCTTGACGTCGCCTCCCGCGGAGTCGCCTGGGCTAGGCTGTTGAACGCAGGTCAAGTGTGCACCTCTTCAAAACGCATTTACGTCGTAAAATCCATTGCAGAAGAGTTCACCAAACGAATTCATGAACACGTGCGCTCGATTCGGCTGGGTGACCCCATGAAACCCGAGACCGACGTAGGGCCGCTGATTTCCGCTGAAGCTTTGGAAACCGTTGAACGCCAAGTAGCCCAAGCCTTGGAAGAAGGCGCAAAACCTCTCATGGGCGGGAAACGCGCGAAGGTGCCAGGATTGAAGGGCCATTACTTTGAGCCCACGATCTTGACCCATGTGAAACATGGCAGCCTTCCGACACGCGAGGAAATTTTTGGCCCGGTGTTGTCGATCACGGTGGCCGACTCCGCTGACGCGGCGATTGAAATGGCCAATGATTCAAATTATGGCTTGGGAGCCTGCATTTACACGAACAATCTACAAGTCGCGATGAAGGCGATGGAAAACATCAAGGCCGGGACTTTCTGGATCAATGATCCTTTGACCGATAACGACGCCGGCCCTTTTGGCGGAATGAGATGGAGCGGGATGGGACGAGAACTTGGAGAAGAGGGCCTTGACGCCTTCCGCGAACCCAAACACGTGCATCTTGATTATGTGATGGAAGCCAAGCCGTATTGGTACCCGTACAAGAATCGAAAACTGCCTACACCTGGCTCGCACGTATAAACGACTATGAAATACGTTGTCATTGGTGGCGCGGGCGCCATGGGGCGGATCACGGTAAAAGACTTGGTTGAAACTTGCGCGAAGACGGATCAAATCGTCATCGCCGATTTCGACCTGAATAAAGCAAAAGCTCTTGCGGCCTCATTCGCAGACAACAGGGTTTCGGCTGTTCACGTCGACGTGAAAAATCACCAGAGCACGGCCAACGCTTTGAGTGGTGCTTTTGTCGCGATCAACGCGGTTCAGTATCAAATGAACCTCGACGTCATGGAAGCGGCGCTCGCGGCTCGTTGCCACTATATCGACTACGGCGGGCTTTTTCACACGACGCTAAAACAACTTGAATTGGGTGACCGCTTCAAACGCATCGGGAGACTGGCCCTGCTTGGCATGGGAGCCGCGCCCGGCATCACCAACATCCTTTCGCGCCATGCAGCCGATCAACTCGAACGCGTGACCGAGATCCACACGCGCGTGGCCTCGATGGACAAAACGAAATACGCACCCAAACCCGCTTTGGCGATCTCTTACTCGCTGAAGACCATACTTGAAGAGTTTTCATTTGAGCCGGCCGTTTTCACCAAAGGCAAAATGACCTTTGTCGAACCGATGTCAGGAGATTTGCCGCATCGTTTCCCGGCGCCCATTGGTTTACGAAAACCGATGTACACGATCCACTCTGAGGTCGCCACGCTTCCCCATTCGTTTGCGAGCAAGGGCGTAAAGGAAGTCAGCTTCAAGATCGCATTTGACCCGGAATTCGTAGATCGCGTGCGTTTTTTGCGTGATCTCGGATTTGGTTCGCATGACCCCGTTGAGGTTGCCGGCGGAGTTCGCGTAGCCCCAATCGATGTGGCGAATAAAGTAGCCATGTCTCAACCCGCATCGCGCCAAGTCGGCCAGCTGAAGCAGTATGAAGTGGTACGAGCCGTGGTAAAAGGAACGAAAAAAGGCAGAAAAGTGACATGGGTCATCGACTGCCACACTGCAGGGATGCCTGCTTGGGGAATAGGCCTGGATATTGACACCGGATCGCCTCCGGCGATCGCGGCCCAAATGCTTGCCGCTGGCGAGATCATCGAGACTGGCGCTTTGCCCGCTGAACTTGCGGTTCCGCCAGAGGCCTTTTTCAAACATCTCAAGAAAAGAAAAATGACCGTCAAGGCGACGAGAAAATCCGGATGGGGCTTCAAGGTTTAAAAAGGAAGCGTCATTTTAAGGCCTAAGGCGCTGGGTTTCCACGCTGAGGGCGCGCTGGAACTTGGCAAGACCGAGGGCGCGTTTACGCGCGGAAACACGTGCTGCTCATCCCAGATAGCGAGAACGTCAAACCACGCATGCGCGAAAATGCTTTTGCGCAGATCGTACGCGTTGCGATGGGTCTGCCAACAAAACAACATCCCAGCAAGGAAACGCGACCCCAAGACCAAGAAGCTGCGCGACGCCGCGGTTCCATCAATCATGTGAGCGGCCGAGAACAAAGCTGACGAGGTGATCGCTCCGGCCCAGCGCGAACCGGTGAGATGCGAAAACCCTGGGAATAAAAAACCTCGAAAAAGAGCCTCCTCGCCGAGCCCCACAAACCCCATGCTGACCGGAACAAGAATCGGGTTCCTAGGAGCGGTAACTTGATAACCGCCTCTTCCTCTGCGATGCACCCCAATGGCCTGAACGCCAACCAGGGAAGCACCGATCGGATCGATGATGTTGAGAGGATTGAAGGTGGCGAGGTAGTTTTGATAGACGTTGTACTTCGTGGTGTCTTTGGCGCCGGCGTCGCGGTACGCGTCATACATATTGTACATCCACAAATCGAACGCGGCTTGCCTGACGTTGGGATTGAAATGAAGCATCCCTCCGACCACTGTGGCGAGCCAGGCCCCACCCTCTAAATGATCTCCATTTAGAGCCTGTCCCAATCCTGGGATAAGACTTGCGGTGCCGGCGATGCCAGGCTCTGCAGCATGAGACTTTCCTGGGGCTCCGAGCAGCAGCGCGAGCGGTAAAACCCCTAGAACCCGTTTCAAAAATGCCCATGCCATGGGAATACGAAAGCGCGCTTCACGTAAGCTCGCGCAGCCATTCGCATTAGCGGGCACTTTTGAGATGGGTTTTATGAAGCTCTCAAAGAGCTGTGATCCAATGGCGCGAAACACTCGGTCCATTGTACCAAATGGTGCCGAGAAAGGGTCGCTTGCTTAGGACGTATGGCAAGAAATGCCGATCTCCAGGCCAGAGATTGAGCGAGAGAAGGTCATTTTTATCGATCCAAGAAAGTTTACCTTCCGCACTCTCCGTCAGAGGTCTGGCTTCGCCTGAGACCATGGCCGTAAATACAAATACGATCCAATCTTCAGATTTGGTTGGTTTGAAATTCGGGAATTGAACGACGCCTAGTGGATGAAAGCTCTCCATGGATATACGAACGCCGCACTCTTCTTCAACCTCGCGAGCAGCTGCCTCAAGCGGGCTTTCATCGGCTTCGCACTTCCCACCCAGGCCATTCCACTTTCCAAGATGGAAATCTTCTTGCTTTGAGACACGGTGGAGCATCAAGATTTTTTGATCACGCTCGAGATAAACAAGCACGGCAGGAATGGCTTTGCGGGCACCTTGTTCGTACGGGTTCGAAGATAAGTGAGTCGGCATGGCGAGGCAATAACACGACCTTAAACTTCAGGCCAGCCAGAGATCCGTGAAAGATCCAAACTCAACTGTCTTTGTAAGATCTCTGGCTGCATCCTAATTTTTTCGGGCCATCAGAGGTTGCGCTTTGCAAGACCTCTGAAATGGTCAAATGCACGGCGCTTCAATTGCCATGCACTGCCTGACGATCAACGTCTAGCCAAGATCAAGCTGCGCGACGAGCGCGGCTGCTGTGAGCGGCACGACGAGAAGAAACTTGAGTCTTTGTTGAAGCTGGGCGACGGCGCCGCTCAAGAGCGGGGCTCATCATCTCTGTGCGGCTACTTGAAGTTTTCTTGCTGTTTCGGCGAGCGCTCGTGGCCGGACGACGAGAAGCCTTAGTGGATGAACTTTTACGAGCAGAACTGCGACTGGTAGTTGTACGAGGCATTTTCATACCCTCCTTAAAAGTGAAGTCATCTTTTGTGACGTTAAGAAACGAGAGACGCATTTGCAAACTTGATACCAACGATCTCGCTTGATTCTGCAGTGAGAGCGGCACTCAAGCCGTCGAGAGGCGAGCCTCACTAAATGGGACGATAGTTTTTCAGGCACATGGCGTTTGTAGATCCTCCAAAGACATGCTCCCTCTCCGTTCTCGGTGCAGTCGTCCTTGCCCACGCCCGCCTCTACTCGCCTACTTCTGGAACCTGGCACCTTCCGTGCAGCCACAGAGGACCAACATGCGAGGAAACCCGTGATGAATTCAAAATGCATTGTTTGTGGGACAAAAGTAAATGAAGCCGACGTGAACCGTTTTTCAGTTGAGCTGCGAAACCAGCCCTTCCCTACTTGTAGCCCCGGTCACCAGCGCGAAGCCCAGCAGAACCCCGAGAAGTATCTGCAGATCGCAGACAGTTGCTGCTAACCCGCTGACTTAAAGCCACGGCTGGAAGTGGCGCTAATCGATTCGGGGGTGCCTCGAAAAAACACCGCCTAAAAACAAAGCCCACGCAGAGCCAAGGAAAAACCCGCTAAAAAGATCGCTGGGATAGTGAACGCCAAGATAGGCTCGCGAAAAGCTAACTGCACCGATCAGAAGCAGCGCAACGCAAAAAAGCACGACCCTTCCTGAAAAAGATTTCCAATAATACGCCGCAATGATCGCCAGACTTAAATAAATTGCGGCCGCACTCAACGAATGCCCGCTGGGATAGGAATAGCCCGTGACATCAACCAGGTGAGAAACTGCGGTCGGCCTGGCCCTGCCCACCAACTCCTTGATCGCGCGCGTCCAGAAAATACTTCCGAGGCTGGCGACGCTGAGATGGATGAACCCACGCCAGTTTCGAAGGACTGCTAAAATCGCGAGCGCGAAGATTGAAAAAAAAGTTAAGAGCACAGGAGAACCCAATGCGGTTACGTCGACCGCCGGCCCGTTCCAGGCGGCCCTGCGTATCTTCGAAAGGGCGATCAAAAACCGGGAATCAAAAGATTCTAGGTCTCCATTCACGTGAAGCCGCCATGTGAGAGTGAAGAAGAGCCCGAACGCAAATCCTGCGGCTGAAAGCCAGTACAGAAGATGCGCGCCTTTTGACGAAAAGAATTTCGCAGAAGCCTTGGTTCGCCTTCTCACTCTTCGAAGCGCACTCCCAGCCATCGCGAAGGAGAACTTTTCACTTCGTACCTTTCATGCTCCTGTCCCTCACCAAACTGCACCTTGACCTTTTCCCTCAAGGAATTCAGCCCCAGGGCATACTCTAGATTGCTCGTCTGGCAGTGAAGACCTAAGCTGCCCAAGTTCAAGCAAGCCAGATCTTTTGCAAGCATCAGCTTAAATCCCGCCGGACGATCGAAGACAGATCGGGGAAGATGAGAAAAAGCGGACTTCCAATTTTTCACTTCTTGCGGTTTCGTCGCGATGCAATTTGGGCTTCTTCCTTCAAGCGTGACGCCGCCGCAAAAAACACCCTGTTCCGGGGCGTTCTCTCTCGCAGATCCGAAGGGATATTGATTCATCCCAAAACAATACAAAGACTGATCCTGCAACAACACGCAGCTCTTGAACCTGGTTGCCATGACTTGAACCGCGGGACCAGGCAAGTCAACAAGGGCTGGCATCGCAACCGTACGCGGTTCAACCAACTCATGGGTCAATGTTTCAGAAGCCACCGAACCCTGACCAGATTGCCCGACGTCGTTGCCCCCCCAACAAGCCACCGCCCCTGAACTCAACAGCGCACACCAATGGTCATGACCTATCGAAACATCTTGGACGCCATCCTGAAGACCCTGTACTTGAATTGCGAGATGCAACGGATTGGCACTTTGGCAATTCGCCTGCGGCTCAGAACACACCGCAGAGTCGAAGCAATGAAGCTCAGAGTTGGCCAATACAGCGCAACCTCGCGCCGCAGTCACCCCGCTTTGGGGCTGCCTGACCGACCCAATCTCATTATTTTGCTCGTTCATACGCATGCGTAGCTTTGAAATCGGGCTCAAAAAGCTGGCGACCCGCCTTGCACTGTACAGTTTTGAAGGATCATTTTCGGTCAAAAGCGCTATTTCCCCGCCAAAGCACCAAACTTGATTCAGGTTCTTGATGAAACAACCATTCGTGCTGTCGAGAGAAAGATTGCTGGCTCCCTCTGAGTTTTCAACGCGTTTCACGCTAGCCTCATCGAAGCAATAGACCGCCGAGATGCCATTCTCTTCTTCAGCAACAACGCAGCCCATCGATTTTCCGAGCGACATCTCTTTAGGCTTGTCAGGCAGACCAGTGATCTTTCTCACGTGATAGGCTTCCCAAGACCCGTGACCTTCCTCAGGAGTCTGGGGATGCTTCCCCCAACATTGAACGCTGCGCGAAGGATTCTCGCCGGTGCCCTCAACCAGGGCGCAGCCCCCGTATTCCCAAATGCTCGACTGAAGCGCGGCGGGCCTGTGTCCAAGAGGGCGCAATTTCACTTCGTGCACATTCGGGCACCCGATGCCGCCCAACCGGCCCCCCCAGCTCACCGATCCCGTGAAATCTTCTATCGCCCAAACGACATCGGTGTCAGAACTTTCGGCCACCTCGAGCTTCACTTGACCAGTTCCATGCTCATCGGCGGGAAGCTCCCAATAATGGTCAAACGAAAGAAGATCACGCGTAGCGAACGTCGTGGAATGAGTTTTCAGGAATGGATAAGTCTTTGCCGAGAACCGCACTTCACCCTTTTCCATCCAAGGAGCGTAGTCAACGTCGTCGCTGAGGCCAAAGGTCACGACGGCCTGGCCTTCAGGGCAATCCTCACCCTCGTTAGAGGAAGAGCAGCCCAAATTGAAGGCCAGGACAATCACCAGAACGCCTAAGGATCTTTTCATAATTTCTACAGTTTTCATTGATACATCACCCAAAGTTTTTACAATGATTCGTCCCACTGAACGCGGATCACGCCACGCAAGAAAGTAGGCTCGGCGTGAAAATACCCGATGCCTCTTTCGTTGCTCAAATTAAAGCTTTCAAACAACCGACCCGCGCTTACATCAATTTCCATGGGTCCGAGTCCCTGAACATCCGGGCTCCAAGCGGCCCCAACAGCCATCTCCTGCGTGTTGATGTTCTCGCCTTCGTTGATCAAGCCCGTAGTCGTGGCTGACGCCATGATATAGAGAAGCGTCAAATGAAGGTTGGCCAACTCAAGCCCTACGCGCCCTGTAGCGCCGCCTCCGAGGCCCACGTTTGAGCGCTCTTCCAATTCGCCGCCTGATGAGAACAAGATTTGATCTCGCTCCTGCACCTTTGGCGTTGGCGAAGCCCAGATTTTATTCAAAACGTCGATCGAGATCTGTCCTTGAAACCGAACCTGGAGCCCAAGCGGCAGATCAACGACATGGTTTGAAAGCGCGCGCGCGAATTCCAAACCCAAAGTCTGACCCGCGGTCCCCATGAACGGATACTCACGCAGCGCAAGACCAGGTCCCTCGAGAAGAAGCCCCAGCTTGGGGAACTCCACCAAACCTACGGGAACTCTCAACTTAGTAGGATCGATGCCCGCCGAAGCGCCATCCAGGATGCGAACTTCGAAAGAGATCGGAAGAAAGCCGACTTTGATCTCGGAAGATCCGAGTTTGCACCAAAGGCTTTCTCCACAGCGCAAGAGCAACGCCCCGCCTTCGATTCGCATGTCATTGGTATAAGCATTCGTGAGCACCAGGGAAAACTCGTCTTTCGTGGAAGGCCCGATGGGAGTCAGGCCCGAGTGCTTGAGCTTAGGGGAAAAGAAGAATCGATAGTCGGTTTTTAGAAAAGGGTCTTCAAGGACGCCTAGTTTTGAACCCTCGCCGGCAAACAAAACGCCCGAGGCCGAGACGAAAAGAACAAATATCCATAAGACCAAGGCCCTATAGAAATATTTTTGATTGAGACCCACCGCTTCATCCTTCCACCCCTATCCCAAAAAGTGCAAAGACCCATTTTCGATGTTGCTGCAACGCATTAAGTAGTCTATTCCTAGTAAACCGAATAGTGAATCTTTTCAATCACCAACTTGGATATGGAAATGACGAAACGAACTTTAAGACGTCTTGGGTTACTTTTAACCGTTAGCCTATTTGTGTTTTCAGCTTCTCAAGTCGCCTTTGGCGCCACCCCAAGGCCATGCTTTTCTTGGATCTTTGTGAAGGCTGAATGGGAAAAAGCGACGGGTTGCTGGGGCAGTAGCGCTGAGGACGACATCCTCATAGGCTGGCATGTCACGACGCAAATGATCGAAGGCGAAGGTCTAGATTCAAGCGTCTTTTTCTCGGGACGGGAGTTGATCGCGGAGTTCACGATTCTTCCTTATCGAAACGGCTCGAACGAAGCGCAACTTGAACCCGACGACCGAATCGTGCGAGTCACACCTCATCAAGAGGAGATCCATTTCAGCGTGGATGGCGCAAGCTTCCCGGTGGACGCAAATGGAACACGCCTCAAAGTTCAAGCAAAGATGTTTATTCCTGGGGCATTTGTTTCGGAGCTCCCCGACGACGATCCCGTGGTTCATGGGACTCTCACCGTGCGGGATGCGCGATCAGGCGAGGTTGTTTGTTCAGGAACCACTCCGAACATCTCTCTCAACCGATCTCTCAACTAGCCCTCTTTAAGATTTCTTAAGGGGGTCTCGATTCACGGCGAATTTTGAGTCTTTCCATCTTGAACTCTCTTCATGATAGACTGCTTACATCGACACCCATATGCAGCTCGCCCCACTCACGCGTGATTTGGCTTTGATCCTAGGCAGCGCCGGCGCCGTAGGTTTTTTGTTTCGGAGAATACGGCAACCTGTGGTGCTGGGCTATATCATCGCTGGTATTTTGGTCGGACCCTACCTCTCTCCCGTCCAACTGGTGAAAGACTTGCCGAACGTCAGGACTTGGGCGCAGCTGGGCGTCATCTTCTTGATGTTTAGTTTGGGTCTTGAGTTCAGCTTTAGGCGCTTGAGCAAGGTAGGGCTTCCAGCTTCGATCACCGCAAGCTTTGAAATGGCCCTGATGATGCTGTTGGGTTCAAGCTGCGGCAGATTTTTTGGCTGGTCCTTCATGGACAGCATTTTTCTGGGTGCGATACTTTCAATTTCTTCAACCACGATCATTGCAAAGGCCCTTGATGAACTCGGATTGAAGAACCGAAGGTTCGCGCAGATGATCTTTGGCATCTTGATTGTCGAAGACCTGGTTGCGGTGCTTTTGCTCGTGGCGCTTTCGAGCTTTTCAATCCACCAAAGTTTTTCTCCTCTCGTTCTTGCTTCGTCGTCAGCGAAGTTGATCTTAGTCGTGGGGAGCTGGTTTCTCGTGGGCTACTTCATCGTTCCTCGCATTTTTAGACACATCGGAAAGACGGGGTCTGATGAGATGCTTTTGGTCATCTCGCTGGGGTTCTGCCTTTTCCTGTCTGTTTTTGCCGATTACTTCCAGTATTCAGTGGCGCTCGGCGCATTCATCATGGGCTCGATCCTCGCCGAAAGCTCAGAGTCGCGGCGCATCGAAGAACTCATCAAACCCATGAGAGATGTGTTCGCCGCCGTATTCTTCGTCTCAGTGGGCATGCTGTTGAACCCGGCCATTCTTTGGGAAAAACGCGTCCCGATCTTGATCATCGCCGCCCTGGTGATCGTGGGAAAAGTCGTGGGCAACACTTTGGGTTCGCTCCTTGCCGGGCAATCGATCAAAAACTCTGTGCAGGTGAGTTTCGGGCTCACGCAAATCGGCGAATTTTCGTTGATCATCGCGACCCTTGGCGCGTCGTTGAAGGTCACAAGTGATTTTCTATACTCGGTTGCCGTAGCAGTATCGGTGATCACGACCTTCACCACCCCTTACATGCTTCGCATTTCCCAAACAGCCGCACAGGCGTTTGAGCGATGGTCGCCCAGGTCGCTTAAAACCCTGCTAAGCGCCTACTCGGCCTGGCTTGAAGAAAGACAGGCGCCAGATCGCCGAACGCACCTCTTTAGGCAAAGCATTCTTCGTTGGCTCTTGAATGGCATTCTCGTCACCGCCGTTTGGACCCTCATTGCCAAGCTGGTCTTGCCTGTTTTGGGTCCGCAGCTTTCAAGCCCGATGCTCTTGGTGTCTTTGGGTTGGGGATTGGCCATTCTTTCTTCGGCACCCTTCATTTGGGCCATGCTCATCACACGCAAACCAGACGCGCCCCGAAACCGAAACATGCCTTTCGTTTTTCAGCTTCTCACCCTGATCTGGCTTGCCGCACTGAGTTTCATTTATTTCCCGTCACGATACGTGGGCTTGCTCAATCTAGTGCTGGCTGCGGTTTTTTTCCGGCAGTTCTATCGACGGATCGAAGCTTCGTATCAATGGTTTGAAGAGCAGTTCTTATCGACTTTCAGATCTTCATCGACACACCACAGGAACACGACGGAAGCTCTTAAAGAACTGGCCCCATGGGACGCCCACTTGATGCACATCAAGGTGCATGCAGACTCTGAACTTGCGGGAAAACCCATTCAAGAAGCGGCTCTCCGAAACAAGTACGGCTTGAATATCGTGGCCATTCAACGAGGATCGAAGGTGATTGTTTCGCCAACGCCCCAGCTCGTGATCTATCCCCAAGATGACCTTTTGGTGCTCGGAACGGATGAACAGGTGGAGGCAGGCCGAAAGCTCGCTGAACATCCCCATGCCAGCGCAGCCCTGGATCCTGAGATCTCGGATTATCAAATCAGAAAACTTCATATCCGAGGCCACTCCCCGCTGGTCGGCAAAACCATCCGTGAATCCAAGATACGCGAATCTTACGGCGCGATGGTGGTGGGCGTCGAACGAAATGACATGCGGCTCCTTAACCCTGATACCGATTTGGTTTTGCAAATTGATGACACCTTATTGATCGTGGGCCATGCGCGGCAGATCGACATGCTGCTCAAACCAAGTAAAAAAGACTGAACTGTGTTAAAATAGAAGCCATGCTGAAATCGATCTTTTCTGCTTTCATGGCCATGACCCTTCTTCAGAACCACGCCTGGACAGAAGATGCGGGAAAAAACTTTCAAAAACAATTTGAGTCCCTTGCGAAGGCAAGCCATAAGGCCGGAAAAGCATGCGACCGATTCTTCGCTTCACTTGAAGAGTTCGATGGTTCTAACGGTTCTGAGGAGGCATTCGCGAGCAAGAAGCAAGGGTTGAGGGCCTTTCAAAAGCTGAGGCATTATCCGGGTCCATCGAAAGCGACCCATGAGGCCGTCGGGCTTTTGCTAAAAGGCATGCCCGATCAAACAGATCCTGACTGGTGGGAAAAAACAGCGCCGTTGCTCAATCATTGCACGAGCGTAAAACTGATCGATGTCGCGCGAAAAACCCTCGAGGCCTCGCAGGCCCATGGATTTTCCGAAGCTGAAAAAACAGCGCTTAAGACTTTCTTGATCACCGTCGTTGACCGTCTTATCCAAGGTCCGAACAGCTTGCTTTCAAGCATGATCGCGATTTCAATCCTTGAAGACCTTATCTTGAACAACCACCTCGACCCCAAGCTCAAGCCCGCCGTGCAGGAAATCCGCGAAAAGGGCGAAAAGAGCATCAAAAAATTGCGAGAGAAGTTTTCTCCTGAAGATCCTAAACGATTTCCCCGGTCGATCGAGGAAGAAGCTCAAGTCGCAGAGAAATTGAGGACAGCTTTGAAAAGCGTCGTGGATTCGATAAAGCCGATGGACGCTGCGCGCTGAGATATCGTCAAAGCGCGAAAGACAATAAGAGCGACGCCGTAAACCCGGTCCTGTCCACTTTCAAGTCGACCCGGTTTCCCGCGCTGTCGACGGCCAAGCGAGAGCCTTCCTCGATACCGGAGTATCGGCTCCCCGAGACTGACGTGGTGCTGAGCGAATTCGTTTTGTACCTCGAATAGCCTGCTCTCGTTATGAGATAAACCCCATCGAACAGCAACCATCCGAATCCGAGATTGGCGTTTGTTTCAACAGAAAACGCACTGGCTTCAAGCGAGTGTTTTGGACCGCCGCTCTCGTCGATCTCTTGTTTAAACTGGACTTGACCAAAACCAACGAGCCCTTCGACGAAGAGGGTAAACGAGGACTGGTTCTCAATCAGATGCACTCGAAGCATAGGCCCGACGCTATAGCCGGAAAGGCTCGTCTTCTTCGTCAGCCTAGGGCTATTCGAGGCGTCGAGGCCCCGCTGTTCGCGGGTTTCAGGAAAAAGATATCGAGCGAACAAACCAATCCGGGTCTGAGGAACCGGCAGATCCTCCAATAAGATAGCTCCAGTCAAATCGACGCTGCGATTGAATTTTTCAGAAGGGTCAACCTTCGCATAGGTTCCCTCTAAAGATGTCATCTCTGCGGCTCTGTTCAAATGCTCAGGTTTCCACCAACGGTGCTCCGCCCCAGCTTCGAAAACAAATGCATGACTCTCGACGGCCGCCAAAGAAACCCAAAGGGACGAAGCAAACAATAAAAACAAACGAGTCTTTTTGGCCCAAGTGACGGCTTTAGGGACCAGTCTTCTCGCACGGTGAAAGAGATAGGCCGCCGTCGATAAAACTAACGCCAACATCCAGGCTGAAAACTCTCGGGTTTCGCGGGCGCGCACGCCTGTATCGGAAGCAAGCGCTTCAGAAAGGCAGCCACTTCCCTTTTTTCCCGACGCTCTCACGCTAGCTAATGTGCCTTCATCACAAGAGACTTCCCTTTCGGGCCCGCCCGAGACCGTGCCCGAAAGGGCTCCATTGTCATTCGTGCCGTGGTAGCTGCCGCAGCGCCCCCCGGAACGAAACGACTTTCCCTCAGGCGTCGAGCATTCTATCCCGTCGATTTCGTCTTGAGACAGGGTTCGGCCTTCGATGGCCCCGGCTGATATCGCCGAGGTCATGGTTGCAGTCAGTAAAATCGTATTCGCGCTCGTAAACGTCGGGGGCTCGATTGAATGGTCAAGCCCCAGGCAATGGCCGATTTCGTGGGCCAGCACTGAGATCAAATCATATCTATTGCTTTCGGCATTGATGCCAAAGTTTCCCGTAGCTTCGCCGTTCACGACGACATCGCAATCCGAATAAACATCAGTAGCCGCGCCAACGCTGGAATAAGCTACGGCCAAAGTTCCCGTGCTAGCGACTTGATTCCCCTCGGCGGTGGTTCGATTGTCCCAAACAATGGTGTTCACCGAATCGCCAGAGGCCCTGGTCGAAGAAGCAGTCCCGCCAAATACAACGCGGATATCCGAATTGCAGATCGAAGCCCACGAATTGACCGCTTCGCTCACGGCCGTAGTAAACTCACTGGCGCTCAGTTCCGCGGCGATTGAACCGCCGTAAACGGTTTGATCGGTGTTGATGAAGAAAGTAACGGTCCGGCTGCTCCAAACGGGAGCCCGTGAAACCGGCCTCGCCCCCTTCGCGAATACGCCCGCCCGGATGTAGATGAAAGCATTCGCCTTGGCGCAAAACAGCGCGGCAAGCGAGAAAGCGAAGCAGAAAACCAACGGGCTACCTCTGAATCGTTTGATAGCCATCGCTCCAGTTGGTTACAAGCCACTCTGAATATTGCCGAGAGGTGCGCGGATCGCGCACTTCTTGTTTTCGGACAAAAAGAGCAAGGCGATCTTCGGGCCGAGGCGGGGTGATATGCACTGGATATACGTACCGGCCAGGTTCCCCTTTTCCGAAAACAAAATCGGCGCCTCGAATCGCCAACTCAAACGTCCGTCCCGCGGGACAACTTCCTTCAGAGGAAGGTTTTCGAGACTCGATCTCAATCACCCAGTGCACATGGTTCTCGGAATACTTCCTGCCGCGATATTCTACTAAATCTGTTGTATGCGCTGCCTCTATAAAGCGTCCTTCGATCTTGCAATCAGCGGCGGGGCCGTCCTGAATTTGCGATTGCAACGAAGTGCTTGAAGACCGGACAAATGTAGTCGCGATAACGCATTGAGGAAACAATGAGAAAAACGCAAAAAAACAAAGACAAACCCTCATCCTAATAGGATTTCATAGGGATCCTTCCTGCAAAATAGGTAATTCTTGGAGGCTGAGCAGGATTTGCCTATCGGTGGGTCGCGACGCCCACTTGCCTGCACGCTCTTAAAACCGGGCACTGATCGCAACGAGGGAGTCTCGGAGTGCAGATATTTTTTCCAAATGGCACAAGAAGCCTGTTGATGTCGATCCAATAACGACGCGGGAGCTTCAGTTCAAGGGCTTCCATGGTTTCAACGGGAGAGCGGGTCAAGGCATATCCCCAGCGGTTCGTGATTCGATGCATGCGATCAAAAGCTCGAAAGCAGTGTCATATCCTTCGCGAGCCAACTCAAAAAGCGCCGCTTGCGGATACGGGCTGACGGCTTCGGCGACACGCTCGAAAACCCAGTCGATGTCAAAATCTCTCTTCGGCGCTTTGGGGACAGCTTTAAGCGCGAGCGCTCTCATTCCTTTTCCGTCGTATTACTATATTCTTCATCAGGAACATTGCTTGATGTTCGACCAGCCGGATGCCGATAGCCAGTGGGCGAGCCGCTGTATCTTTGATCCTCGGTAGAAATTCCCGCAGCGTTCTTGGTCGCCTCGTTGGCCTGTTTTGAACAAGACGGGAGCAGCGGAAGTATACAGAGCAGACAAATAGAAAGTGTTTTCTTCATGAAACTCTCCTCAAACGCGGGGGCCCTTCCAGCCTGGAGTTGGCGTCCCTCCTCTGCCGCAAATACGCGTCCAAACTCGCGCGTCCGGCGCCATGATAAAACACCCTGATCAGTCCGCCCATGATGGCGAGATTTTTCATCCAGTGGATCAATTGCATTTGCCGGTCAACACCCTGGTAGTTCCAAAAGTCGTGGAACAAGAAAGTCACGGGAAGCAGGTAAAACATCAAGAGAACAGCGCCCCATTTGGCGCGTGCCCCTAGCAAGATCATCAAGCTTCCCACGATTTCAATGGCTGCGGCGCCCCCCAATAGCAGCGGGGCCGCTTGTCCCAAAACAGGCGAAATAAATTGAAGGGTTTCTTCCCAATAAAGAAGTTTTGATGCCCCGCTGAAAGCAAAGACGGTCGCCAACAAAATCCGGCTCAAGAGCTCAATGAAGTTCATCGCCTCGCAACCTCCGCTTGTCTATGCAGCTCGTTCCCCGGGATGATGGCGTTGAACATCTCTGTCTTCTGTTTCAAACCGAGCTTCAGCAGTCAATCTCGCATCGCCCCGCTGTAAAACGGCCAGGCATACTGGGAAAATGATCGTGAGAGCTCCTAGGATCCACCACATCAGCTCAACCTGCATCTTGTTTCGCTCCGGCGTTAAATGGCTCAAGGTTTCAATCGCTGCAATTGAAACCTTGAGCAAAATCCAAGCCAGCAAAATCTTAATCGTTTATGAAGCCCATTCCCTGGAATCCGCGGACTCTAGCGCGGCAAAGCACCCTGAGAGCAACGCCGTCTTTCCGGTACTGAACACCGCCGTATCGGGGAAAGGGAACTCATGGATGAAGTCCCAGTTTTCCTTGGGTTTATGCTCATGGATCAAGGCCGCTTCTACGCGATTGCGATCGAAAATGACCGGAGTGAAGGAATAACACAGCGTCTCATCATCTTTGAGATGCTCTTTCCACAATGCTCTCTTCTCATGCCCCAGAATTCTCGTGCGCACCCGATCGGACTCACCGATATAAAGGAGCTCTCGAAGATACACTTTTCGCTCAAGCAAATCGTGCTTGCCTCGGTAAACGCAGTAGACGCCCGATCGGTCGGGAATGAAAGATTCACTTGCTTCCGTCCAATACCCCTCGAATTCCAAAACTATCTCTCTCATATTAACGCATCCTCTATATGACAATGTTTTCAGTTTGGTTATATCTGCTGTTCAGAATTGAAATGCGCCAAAGAGATGGTTTTTTTGGTCAATTTTTTTGATGACGAGCAGGTAAGGACAAGGACGATCAGCGACTAGAGCGTATGCAGCTTGAAACACGACACGAGACGACACGATGAAAGACACCATACAACTTTTTAGGGAAGCGGACTGGAACAACATCACTCTGCGGCTGGTGAAGTACGCGCTCTTCAAAGTGCGACGGTTGGAATGGAAGACAGGCAACTTCCTGCCGAAAGGGCTGCTGCCAGAGGACATCGCGCTGGAGGCGATCAGAAAGACTTGCGAGGGCATCGTGGCCCAGGCCAGCGGAAAGGGGATTCGGAACTGGAATCCCGAAGTCGAACCTGAGTTGCTCGAGCATCTAAAAGGCGTTGTCGACAGCGACGTTTCGGCGCTCGTGCGTTCGGCCGAGCATCGCCTCACAAACTATTCCGCAAAAATTTCGTCGTATGAAGCCAATGAGGCCGTATCCCAAAGCCTCGATTCAGGCCTGGCTGTTTCATGCCAGGCTTATGGCTCGAGCGCGGAAGAACAGATCATTGAATATGAAAACGCCGCAAATGAGGAACAACGATTGGAAACACTGCTCAAAGACCTCTACCTGATGTGCATCGACAACGAAGAAGAATTGGTCGTGCTCTTGGCCTTCCAGGAAGCCGCGAAAAAGCACGACAAGGTAAAATTCGATCTCGTCGCGAAGTACGCCGGACTCGACGAGAAGACGGCACGCAACGCGATTCGAAGGCTTACTCGCAAGGCAGAAAAGAGAAGAGTCGGATGAACAAACTTTTGGATTTCTTGTACAACAGTGACACGATCGACACAAATGAGCTGCGAAAAGACCTCTCCTCGCTGGGGATCGACGTCGCTGATGTCGAAAATCGGGCAGCGCGAATCATTGCATCGACTGAACGCAGTTTGAACTTGAGTTGGATTGAACGCGCGCGAACGCGGCAATCTCAATTCGAAGAAAAGCTCAGGCAGAGTTCGCTGCGGCTCTCTGAGGCCTTCAAAGACCGGAGACGCTTCGTCGAGAACCTTCTTTCGGGCAGGATGGGTTCGCCCCTGAAAGAGCGCGCGGCTGTTTTTTTCCGGAATCAAAACCCAGCGGATATTTCGGAAGAAGAGCTCAAGTCTTTTCTTGAAGACTGCGAATTATTGGATCTCTTATGACGCTCGCAAAGATAAAAGCCCGTCAGATTCTGCAAGAACTGAACATCGACACCCCTGAGCTCTTACGAAACCTAAAGGAAATTTGCTGTGAGCGCGGCGTGTTCGTCAGATCGGCTCCCTTAAAGAGCGCCGAGGCCAGGCTCACCGTGGCTGGCCAGCGAGGCATCATCACCGTAGACGCGAACGCAGCCTACGAGGCTCGCCAACGTTTTTCAATCGCGCATGAACTTGGCCATTTTGAGTTGCACCGAAACAGGCAGTCGCTCTTGAGCTGCGATCAGCATGCTGTCAATCGGTGGTCTTATTCCCAAAAAGAAGAGGCCGACCTTGAAACAGAGGCCAACGAGTTCGCCTCTGAGCTTTTGTTGCCCGAAAGTTTCTTGCTACCCGAAATAAGACGAATCAGACCCAGCATCGCTTTTTTAGAACGCCTCGCGATTCGTTTTCAAACCTCGCTTTTCGCGACAACCCGGCGTTTTATCGAACTCACCGAAGAAGCATGCGCCGCCGTCTTTTTCCGAAACTTCTCAGTGCTCTACAGCTGGAAGTCGGATCCACTGGCCAAACAGCCTTATCGAATCGAGGGCAAAATCAGTCCGCACTCCTACGCATATGACGCTTGCCAGGGAAAAGAACTTCCCGATCACTTCTCGCCCGTCGAAGCGTCAAGCTGGTTCAAAGCGCCCGGGCGTCTCGCGGAGGAACCTCTTTTAGAGGAATCGCGATACTTTCCCAGCCTCAATCTGGGGATGGCTTTGATCTGGGTGCAGGCAACCCACCTGATGAAGCCAGAAAAAAAATTTCCATATCAAGAATCCATCGCGAGAGCATGGCTTTAACGGAGCAAGGTTTAAAATTGGTACTGGCGTTGCAGAGAGTCCAAGTCATGCGAGCTCCGCTTCCGATCGCCGCTTTCCTAACTATCGCATTCGGCTGCCTGATTGCCGTCAAGTTTGCGCCGCGCAAAAGCACTCCGCTTCCGGCGTCACCGAGCCGATCAAACCCTATTGAAATCAGCGATGGTGATTTTATTGACCAAGACGGAAATCTCACTGTGGATCGGAAAGCGAGGCCTCACGCCAGTTAACTACCTCGACGCCCCGAAGAAGAAACGATCAACCTTGAGCGCCCAACCGCGATTTCTTTCGATGCTTCGGTAAACAGTCTCGGCAAGGCGCAGCATCGGTTTGGTTAGCCCAATTTTTGCGAATTCCTGCATTCCGTTAGAGCGGTGTAAGAGCAAAACCTGGAATACGGCTTCAGCGCCTTGAAACCGAACTCCGCTCTCATCAATCCATTGGACTGCCTTTTCGGCGTCTTCCCGCTTCACCCCGAATTGCTCTAAAACAACCGCGTTTTGAAACGGTTCACGGCGGATTTCGACTCGCAGCTTGCTTGTCACCCGCTTAACCCACCGCACGCAAAACTCGCATTCGCCATCGTAAATCAGCACCGGCAGGGGTACCTTTTCCATCTTTTCCTCGTTGATGCAAACTTCGCAAAAAACTTGCATTGGTAAAACAAAATTCAATTGCAATGCATACTCAAACTACGCTCTTGTCTTCTCATTTAAGATGCCACATGCTTTTTCGAGAGGAACGTCCATGAAAAAAATCTTGGCTTGGTTTTTATTCGCAACATCTGTCGCCCTCACGCACACTTTCAGCGCATTTGCGACGAACGGTCAAGGCACCTTTTATCTGCACATCAACACCGATCCGACGACCTTGAATCCGATCACGTCAACTGATGGATATGCTTCAGACGTCCAAAGTTATGTATTCGACAGCCTTCTGAATCGAGATGAAAACACTTACTCTTGGATCGCGGGCTTGGCGGAAAAATGGGACATCTCGAAGGATGGTAAAGTATTTACATTTACGCTCCGCGACGGAGTGAAATGGCACGATGGCAAACCGCTCACCATCGAGGACGTGAAATATAGTTTCGACGTGTTTTTCGAGGGCCGCTTCAAAGCGCCTCACATGATGAGTTATCTTCAAGGCATCAAAGAAGTGAAGATCATCGACCCCAAAACCGTGCAATTCATCACCAAAGAGACTTACTTCAAGAATTTCGACATCGCGGCCGGAATCCCGATCATCCCAAAACATTTTTACGGCGAGGGCGATGCAGCCAACCCGAAGTTCAACAAAGAGCTCGTGGGCACGGGTCCTTACATGCTCACTGAGTGGACCAAGGGGCAACGCATCGTGCTCAAGAAAAATCCCCAGTACTGGGGCGCAAACGCTCCATACTACAAAGACCGCTATCACTTCGCCCGTTTGTTTTTTCGACCCGTCAAGGAAGAAGCCGTGGCGCTTGAGCTTCTTAAAAAAGGCGACATCGACTTCCTAGGCCTTACCCCAGAGCAATACATGCAAAAAACCAAGGGCTCAGAGTGGGGTACCAAGGTCATCGCGGTAAAAACGGAAAACAGCTCGCCAGCCAATTACAGTTACGGATTCGTGGGATGGAATGGCAAGCATCCGTTCTTCAAAGACAAGGAAGTTCGAACGGCGATGTCTCATTTGATCAACCGCGACTTCATGATCAATAAATTCCTGTTTGGGTTGGTTGAAAAAGCGGTTGGCCCGTTTGGAAACAAAAGCCCGTCAACTTCGGCTAAAGTAAAACCCATTGCATACGACCCCAAAAAAGCCTTGGCGCTGCTGCAAAAACAAGGTTGGAAATTGGGCGCGCAAGGGCTTGTGAAAAACATCGATGGCAAAGAGACGCCATTCGAGTTCACTTTGCTCAGCGCAAACCCCGACTACGAAAAATACTTCACGGTCATCAAAGAAGACATGAAGAAAGTCGGCATCACGATGAACATCAAGATCCTTGAATGGAACAGTTTTGTGAAACTCCTGGATGAGCGCAAGTTCGACGCGGTCAACCTTGCCTGGTCGGTTCCCATTGAACAAGACCCAAAACAATTGTTCCATTCGGAGTCCATCCCAGGGCCAGGGCACAACTTCGTGAGTTACAACAACCCCCAGGTGGACAAGCTGATCGAAGAGTACCGAGGCACGATGGATGTCGCGAAACGGCGCAAGCTTTCCCACCGCATCCATGAACATATTGCTGAGGATCAACCCTACAGTTTCTTGTTCAATCGGAAATTTTCACTCTATGCGCACACGGCGCGCGTCAAGAAGAAGCGACCCACCTTGAAGTACGGGATCGGAATCAGCACTTGGAGAGTCGACTAAAGACCGATGTTTACCTACCTTTTACGAAGGCTACTCGCGATCTTTCCGACTCTTTTTGGCATCACGCTGATCGCCTTCTTGATCATCAACCTCGCCCCCGGCGGCCCGATCGAGCAGCGGTTGCAACAGATCCGCTTCGGAGCTTTGACCGCAGAGGGATCCGGATCGCAAGGCTCATCGGGACGAGGCCAGCAAGGAGTGAGCGAGGAAGTGATCGCGGAACTCAAGAAGCAATACGGATTCGATAAACCTTTACTTGCGCGTTACGGGATTTGGCTAAAAAACTTGGCTCGCCTCGATTTCGGAAAAAGCTTCTCTTATGAGGAGCCCGTAACAGACGTGATCCTGCGAAAAATGCCCGTCTCGTTGCAGTTCGGGATCACGAGTTTTATTTTGAGCTACCTGGTCTGCATCCCTCTGGGGATCCGAAAGGCTGTCCGCCACGGGAGCTTCTTCGATGCCGCCAGTTCAGTGGTGCTCTTCATGGCTTATTCCACGCCCTCATTCATGCTCGCCATTTTGCTGATCGTTCTTTTCGGCGGAGGAAGCTTTCTGGATTGGTTTCCCATCACCGGCGTCGTCTCAGACGACTACGAAGACTTGAACGCGCTCGGGAAACTCTACGATCGCGCGCATCATTTCGTCCTGCCTCTGATTTGTTATATGATCGGCCACTTCACGACGCTCACGATTTTGATGAAGAACTCTTTGCTAGAGGAAATCAAAAAAGACTACGTGCGAACCGCTTACGCAAAAGGGCTTTCTGAAACGGTAATAGTCTATAAGCACGCGTTGCGAAACGCTCTCATCCCAATCGCAACCGGCTTTGGCGGCTTTCTCTCGATCTTCTTCACTGGCAGCCTTTTGATTGAAACGATCTTCAGTTTAGACGGGATGGGCTTATTGGGTTATCAATCCATCCTGGCGAGAGATTATAACGTCGTCATGGGCCTGCTTGTGATTCAAAGCTTTTTGTTTCTCATCGGCAATATCATCAGCGACCTGCTTTACGTCGTTGTTGATCCTCGAATCGATTTTGCATGAAGAAAATAACGATCAATCCCATCACCCAAAGAAGGATTCGAGTTTTTCGGTCAAACCGACTCGCGATGTTCTCGTTGATACTGCTGATGATCGTTTTTGCCGGCAGTTGTTTCTCGGAATGGATCGCAAACGATCGCCCCTACATCATGCGTCATCAAGGCAAATTTTACTTCCCGTTGCTGCGCAAGCCGTCGGCCATCGAACTTGGCATTCAAGACTCTTACAGCGTCGATTATAAAAAACTGGCAAAAGAGCCAGGCAACTGGGCGGTCTTTCCGCCCGTTCGTTTCAACCCTTATCAAAGCAACGAGGCCGTAAATTCTTATCCCGGCCCTCCGACCTGGGAAAATCCTCTTGGGACCGATGACCGAGGGCGCGATGTGTTTGCCAGGCTCCTCTATGGGTTTCGCATTTCGTTTGCCTATTCCATCGGAACTTGGCTCCTCGCCTACTCGATTGGGGTGGCGTTTGGCCTCGCAATGGGTTTTTTCGGCGGCAAGATCGACTTCATCGGCCAACGCGTGGTCGAGGTGATGAGCAGCGTGCCGCAATTTTTTTTATTGATCATCCTGATCTCGATCTTTGACCCTAGCCTTACCCTCCTTGTAGCCATCACCTCGGTCTTCGGTTGGATCTCGATCTCGTATTATATGAGAGCTGAAGGACTAAGGCTCAGACGCCTGGAATTCGTGGAAGCGGCACGAGCGCTTGGACTGCCTTTATGGAAGATCCTTTTCAGGCATGTGCTTCCCAATGCCCTGACCCCCATCATCACGTTTTCTCCGTTTGCGATTGCAGCCGGCATCACGGGACTTGCGGCGCTAGATTACCTGGGATTTGGGCTGGCTCCTCCTACTCCCAGTTGGGGAGAGCTCTTGAACCAAGCAAAAAAGCATTTCACCACTGCCTGGTGGCTAGCCTTGTTTCCCTCGACAGCGCTTTTTGGAACGCTCACGCTCTTGAGTTTTGTCGGCGAAGGGCTTCGAAATGCTTTTGATCCGAAGCGGTAGCGGACCACCATAACTCCACCTGGGGATCCGCTTCTGAAGCCGTTTTTGAAGGAACTTTTTCGTGAATTGCCTTGTGTGGCAGAGTAGTTTAAGCTAAAAACGCATGTCTCAAGCAACTTGGGTATAGATGAAAAAATTTACTGACGTTCTTTCTCCATTGAGCTGGCTGTACTTTATAGTTCCTCTGTTCATAAACCTTGTGCTCTTTTTCCGACCCTCGCTTGAAGAGTTCGTCTTAGTCATCCTGGTTGATACGATTGCGCTCGTTCCAGCGGCCATCATTGAGCTCAAACTCTTTAGAAAACTTTACCCCGAGAGCGCGCTTTATTTTCCGACGGTCGACGAGCAAAAGCTCAAATCGCTTTCCGACGCTGAAGTTGCCGGTTTGCTCAAGTCTTTGATGGCTTATCCAGAACGTCGTGCACGCCACTTCGCCATCGCAAGCATCATCAAGGTGCTTCCGGCCGGCTTGATCATCATTTTCAAATGGGAACACGAGGTGTCTCGCCTTGAGCAAGCGCTCAAGTTTCTAGCCATTGAAGCAGTCGCCTTTGCTTACCTGTATGGCGCGATGTACATCGAAATCCATGACTTCGTTTCGCGGAAGATAGCCGACTTTCATAAGAAGTTTAACTGGCAGAGCGCTTTCCACAGCCTACCGATCGCTAAACCAAAGTCAGAGTTCTTCGCTCAAGAGAATGTCTCTCTTTTCTCAGTTATGTTGCTTTCAGTCGCGTTGCTTTGGGTAGTGGTAAGCCCAAGCTCGGTACAGAACTCCACTCAGCTCCGGCTCGAGGTGCTTTCAGTGGGCGTCGTGGGGCTCGCTCTTTCGGGAAGGATCTACTACCTCAATCGAAAGTATTTCGTCGGCGGATTGCAACAACTTTTCCAAACCTTTGAATCGTTGGATTTTGGGAAGAACGACTTCGTGATCCCATTGCATTCTTCGTCGCTATTAGCGCGCTTCGAATCCACGTTCAACGCTCTCTCGAACCGGTTGCGCGCCAGGGAAATCGAACTGACCCAATGGGTGCGCTACGAGGCTGAGCAGAGCAGGTTTCGGGCTCTGGGAGAGATCTCCGGCCTGATCGCCCATGACCTCGCGGGGCCCCTGCACGTCATACAGTTTTGCACCTCTGAACTGACCCAGACGAACCAAGGAGGCGAGCAAGGGCGCTTCCTTCAACAACTGTCGACCAATACCGATCGAGCATTAGAGCTCGTCACGTCTTTGAGGGCCTACCTCAAGAATCCCGACTCAAAACTCCAGGAAGCCTCTCTTGTCGAGGCTCATAGGTACGTTCTGCAACTCTTGAACACCCAGTACCGCCGCCACGGGTTCAATGAACGCATGACGTTTGACCTCGATCCCAAGCTCAATGACGTCGTGCTCGGAATCTCAAGAATCGATCTCGTCCACATCCTAGACAATCTTTATAAGAACAGCGTGCAGAACATCTTGGATAACGCGATTCCTCATGGAGAGATCCGAGTCAAACTGCACAGAAACGATCGAAGCAAACTCATTCTTTGGATACAAGACAATGGCACTGGCCTGACCACTGAAAGGTTCGAGGAAATGACCGCGCCTGTCTTGGTGAGCAAGAACACTGCCGCTCCCCGAGCAGGCCTGGGGCTTCGGCTGACAAGACGCTTGATCGAACGAAATGAGGGCCGCCTTGAAGTCGTCGCGAGTGACGCCGGCCGAGGCACGGTGTTCCTGCTCACGATCGGCCTGCCAAAACAGAAGTTTATGAATGAAACACAAGTCACAGGAGGTTCTGGTGATTAGTGAAAGATCCATATGGATATTGGAAGACGATTCGGGTTGCCGCTTCGTATACGAGCAAATCCTGGGCATTCGCCACAAAGTGCGCTTCTTTCAAACACTGGTCGAATTTGAATTCGCATTGAGCGAGGGGCAAAAGTCGCTACCTGAGCTTGTTTTAGCCGATGTGGTGCTTGAAGACGGATCATTTCTGCACTTTCTCAACCACTCGCAGAAGAAAGAGCTGCTCTCGATCCCCTTCATCGTGGTCTCGTCAATCGACGACATCGACGCCTTGCGCTTTTGCTTCAACGAAGGAGCCGTCGACTATCTGGTAAAGCCTTTCCAAAAATCCGAGCTGATCGTAAAGGTCGAACGCATCCTTGAAAAAAAAACCAAGCGTGGTTGGGAATTCGCTGCCCGACTTTTCTGAGCTCACCTTGAAAGAACAGCAACTTCTTTCGCTGTTCTTGAACTCGCGAGATCAAAGCGTCTCCCGCACCGAGATCCTCGCGCAAATTTGGAAGAACGCCAAAGTAGACCCCAAGACCGTCGACGTTCACCTTTATAATTTACGCCGCAAAATACAAAACGGCGGGATAGAGATCAGGTCAACGAGCTCTGGGCGGTGGCAGCTTTTAAACCACCGGATGAATCAGGAACTCGTCAGATAGGTTTCTTTCGAGAAATCGAGACCCTTTGCCGAACCAAAGAGGCTGTCGGGAAGCGGAAAGGGCTTTCAAGACCCAAACCGATCCTTTCACCGACTCTGGCGTGATGTCTGCAAAGACCACGCGCTCACCTTGAGGATCAACCCGAGTCGCTCTCAACGCGCACCCGCTGGCGCTGGCGTGTTCCCCGCTTAGCCAACGACGAATGTTCCGTTGGCCCGGGGCCCTTAGAAAGACTTCTTGATGATAATCTGGCGAAGCTGAAAATTCAGGCAGCTCTTCAGAGAGAGCCTCGCCCCAGAGAAACCCTACACGTTGGATGCACTCGCGAATCGCGTGGTTGAAAGCTAAGTTCAAGTCTCGCTTAGCCCCGAACCCATAGACAAACGGCGAAGCACCCCCCGTATTTGGCTTTGGAAAAGCAAATACCCCGACCACGCGCACGCCAATCGCCAATCGCGATTCACCCGGCAGCTGCTCATCGAACTCAAAAACTTCGATATCGTACCAGGCCGATAGTTGGTCCAGCAATGAAGACTGGGCGATCTGTCTTGTTATCGCTTTGGGTCTCAAGCCCCCGTACCATGAGCGAAGGATTCGGTCCCTTTCAACAAGCTCAAGAAACGCCGACTCCGCGGCGGCTTCGAAGTCAGTGTGGGCCGCTACGCCGTTGGAGAGCGAAAACTTCCATTCGCGCGGGTTGGGATTGGGTATGAACACTTGGTCTTCCCTGAGAACCGCGCAAGTTCCGCCCATCGCATCCAATGCATTATAAAACGTGTTGGCATCGCGTTTGGCGAATAATGCAGCTCTTTCGGTCAGTTCAAAATAAGCCCTTCTGAGCGGCGAGCCCTCGACGTCCGCTGCGCTGGCGGTGACGATTGTCCCGTCTTCCCGTTCAATTGAAAGGCCTACGAGCTCAAGTTCGAGGCCTTCGAGGCGCAGAGTCTCTTTATAAATCTCTGGCTTGGGCCACGACTGATCAAGTGGATATTGTTGGCTGAGTGATTCCAGATTCTCGCGCATCCCTAACCTCACTTACAACTTCACGGCTAAATTCAACGTATAGCTGGACGATTCGCCCCAAAGCGGACAGCATCGATTCAAAGTTCAAATCTTTTTGCGTGGCTGCGAGCCTGTCAAATTGATTCAAATTATCTTCGACATGATCTCGGTCGGCTTCTTCGTGGTTTGAGACGGCTGTCAAGCAAGCCCGGGAAATTTGGCATTTCTCCTCAAGGTCGCGGATCCAGCGCGGCGCCAGAAGCACGGTGATGTACTCTGCCAAAAGCGAATAACCCAAATAAAAAATGGGGTCGGAATGGATCGAATTCTCGATAAACCGGTCAAGCACGTAGATCGAAGAACAAACTTGAGGCGCTATTTTTTGATTCGCCTCTTTTTCAAGGCGCGCGAGATCGCCCGTGGCCCAAAGGTCGTGGCCCAGCTCTTCCTTGAGCTTCTCTTTGAAGAAAGACGCAAGCTCGGGATTGCCCGACTTTTTTGCCGATTCTGAGGCCGAATTCATGTGAGAAACGGCCCGAGAGAAAAGATATTCAAGTCCTTTGAGATAGCGGCCAAGCTCTTCCACCGTAAGAGCCCCTTGCCTGGCTTTGATGAACATTGGGCCCGTGGTGTACCAGTATTCAGCCCATTGCTCGATTTGTCGCTTTAAGTGAATGGAATTTTGCGAGAGATTCATCCTTCTAAATACCTTTCGAAACGCCCCTTAAGAATTAAAAGCCTTCCCTCCAGAGAGAAGGGAAGGCTTTCTGGTTGTCAAACGCTGACCAATGCGAATTTCTTTTTCATATGTTCTTCTCCTTTCTATTTATTTGGACTGCCGTCCATCTTCTTGTAATCGCCCACGCAAAACTGATTGAGAAACACCGCCTGATTGGCTGGTTTCATGTACTTGGTGAAACGCGAAAGGGCGCCCCAACGTTCGGTAAGCAATGTGCCTGAAAGATTAAAACCCACGCGATTCAACAAGTGCACTTGAGGGTGGTTGTTCGGAGAAACGTCTGCCTCGACGCGTTCAACAGGATATGCCTTCAAAACCTCTACTAAACCCTCGACAAATTCGGCAAAGATGCCTTGCCTGCGAAACTCAGGAAGTATCGCGGTGTACCGCAGGTAATAAGAGCTCCAATCTAAAACATTGCCAATAAACACGCCTATGACCCTTCCATCTTGTTGCGAGCGGAAAACAAAGGAATCAGAGCACTCTTCATAGAAGGCCGACTTCGCGGCATGCTGGCCCGAAAACAGGAAAGCTTGATCCTCTTGGTTTGATCGATAGATAGCTTGAATGTTTTGCTTCAAAAACTCGGCGACCTGACCGAAGCTCGTCGCTTCGACGACCGTAGCGGAGGAAGTCAAGCGAACAGGGTAGTGACGCGTCCAATCAACCCCCCATAACTTGCAAGCAAGACTTCGGGCTGGCTCAGCTTTCGGCTCCTGAGCGCTCAGAATCAGCTGATACTCCGAATGCGGCGTCGGTGAAAAAGAAGTTGTCGAGGCATCCATGTCTAACTTCGAGCTTGCTGGTTCTTGGGCACTTCTGTCGACACAAGTTTTTTTTCTAAAAAGTTAAGACACCTAAGGGGCTGGTTAAGAAATCTTAGGTCGTTCCGTCGAGCTCGTCCTGGCACATTTACAGTCGACGTTGCCGAAAAAAATAGAATGAAAGAAATTGATCACGCTGACAGCATTCATCAGTCTTTATTTGTGCCTATCTGGGACAGCATCGAAGCCCTGCGCGTTCAACTTTGCCTCGAGCACGTGGAAATCGCTCGCGCGCTTTATTTGTCTGAACAAGAGTACTTTGAGATGAGAAAGCGTTCCATTGAACCCTCAGGAGTTGCTCTTGCCCATCTCGCCAATTCGCTGAACGTGCGTTTTGAAGATTTGCTTTTCGGGCGCATTCAAGCGCTGTCCTGCAAATTCAGCTGATACATGCATTTCGAGCCAGAATGATAGAGGCATTCCCTCTCCGTCAATCGGAGCGGCGATTTGCCTATATAACGCGGAAACTCGGCGAGAAACAACTTCCTGTACTTGCAGAGGAAGTCTCCCAAAACCGGATCATGAAAGTCGACCTTCTGCATATGTTCAGAGGCCTGCACCGAAATCAGAAGATTCCGGGGTGCCGCCTCGACGATGCGATAAATGAAGTTCTCGTCATAGTATCTTGCGTTCAACACCCAGCTTTGGACCAGATCTATAGATTGCCTTTGTTCGCGGTAAATCAGATCGAGAAAACCGTGAGCCTTCGGTTCGCGCGCTAGGCGTAGAATATCGCCCATATCCGAGGCTCGCAATCGCTTTTCCGAAATGATCGCGCGTAAGAAATCGAGCACGACGTGAGTGCTGAGTTTTTGGTCGAGACTCCTCAGGTACAATGGATTGAGCTTCAGTCTCGAAATCAAGGCGTTCGTGTACGTCTCTCCGCTGGATGCGCGCACAAACTCGAGAAAGGGTAAAAAGTCTCTGACTTTCGAAAAGGGAAACTCCCGATAGCGAGCAGGGAAAGGAGGATTTCTATTGAACTTCTCCGCGACCTTCCAAAAATCAATATCACCCTCGACCAGTCTATTTATGGAAACGCCAAAAAACTTCCCCACCAAAAAAAGCTCTGCTGGGGTGAGACTTTGACTGCCCTTTTCAACACGGCAAATAGCCGTTTGATGCAACTCTAGAACCGCCCCTAGCGAAGCTTGCGAGACACCAGAAACCTTTCGCAAGAGGCGCACACTTTCGCCTAAGCGAAATTGAACTTCGAGCGCCTTTCGGCGAAGACTCTTGTCGAACGAACTGGTTTTGTCTTTCATGCTCCACTTCATTCTAACCGACTTTGGTCGACTGGTAAAATCAGCTTTCACAATCACTTAACATGCGAAGACTTGCGACCTCGCAATTTGAAATGCTACCTGATGACTCAAACTTCGGGGAAAATCACGATGAAACAACCTTTGGAATCGTCTAAATCACAAACCAAGCCTATTGCAAAGGTCGACCTTGACCGATCTCATCACAAAAAAAATTCCAAACAAAAGAACCAGAACAAGAACGAACCCTTGATTCCCCTAACTCTCTCGACCGGTCCAGAGGCCGCTCTTTCATTGAAATCACAACTCCGCGAGCTCTTGCATACCGTGAAGTCCGTTCGAAACGGAGATTTCTCAGTACGAATGGAAGTCGGATCCGAAGGCATCATTTCCGAAATTGGCGAAGTCTTAAACGATATTATCGAGCTCAACCAGAACATGGCAAGTGAGTTTGTAAGAGTAAGCCGCCTTGCCGGTCAAGAAGGAAAAATGACCGAACGGGTGAATATGGGCCCAGTCAAAGGAGCCTGGTGGACCAGCGTAGACTCTATTAATATGCTGATTGGTGACCTCGCTCAACCGACTACGGAAGCTGCTCGGGTTATTACAGCGGTGGCCAAGGGAGATTTGTCCCAGAAGATGGCCCTTGAGATTGAAGGCCGACCGCTTAAAGGGGAATTCGCCCGCATCGGGATTACGGTCAACACCATGGTGGATCAGCTCAGCTCGTTCACTTCTGAAGTGATTCGGGTGGCGAAAGAAGTGGGCACGGAAGGTAAACTCGGCGGGCAAGCAGACGTCAGAGGCGCCTCAGGGATTTGGAAAGATCTTACGGACAACGTCAACATCCTAGCAGGCAACCTAACTGCTCAGGTTCGTAACATCGCCAAGGTGACCACTGCCGTTGCTAAAGGCGACCTCTCTCAAAAAATTACAGTTGATGCGAAGGGCGAAATCTACGAGCTCAAAAATACGATCAACGTCATGGTAGACCAACTTTCCTCGTTTGCCGCCGAAGTAACGCGTGTCGCCAAAGAGGTCGGCACAGAAGGACGACTCGGCGGACAAGCTGATGTGAAGGGCGTGTCGGGTACGTGGAAAGACCTCACCGATAACGTCAACAGCCTCGCAAACAATTTGACCGCTCAGGTGCGAAACATCGCTAAAGTGACTACTGCGGTTGCTAAAGGTGACCTTTCTCAAAAGATTACGGTCGATGCTCGGGGCGAAATTCAAGAACTCAAGAGCACGATCAATACCATGGTCGATCAACTCAACTCTTTTGCCTCTGAAGTGACTCGGGTTGCAAAAGAAGTGGGCACGGAGGGTAAACTCGGCGGACAAGCTGATGTGAAGGGCGTGTCGGGTACGTGGAAAGACCTCACCGATAACGTGAACCAGCTTGCAGGCAACCTCACATCTCAGGTGCGAAACATCGCCAAGGTGACCACCGCTGTTGCAAACGGCGACCTCTCTCAAAAAATCACAGTCGATGCCAAGGGCGAAATCTTAGAGCTCAAAGACACCATCAACACGATGGTCGACAATTTGAGATCCTTTGCCTCTGAAGTAACTCGGGTTGCAAAAGAAGTGGGCACGGAGGGTAAACTCGGCGGACAAGCTGATGTGAAGGGCGTGTCGGGTACGTGGAAAGACCTCACTGATAACGTGAACCAGCTTGCAGGCAACCTCACCTCTCAAGTCAGAAACATCGCTAAAGTCACAACAGCTGTTGCAAACGGTGACCTTTCTCAAAAGATTACGGTCGATGCTCGTGGCGAAATTCAAGAACTCAAGAGCACGATCAATACCATGGTCGATCAGCTCCGATCGTTCGCTGCAGAAGTGACTCGGGTCGCTAAAGAAGTGGGCACAGAAGGTAAACTCGGCGGACAAGCTGATGTGAAAGGTGTTTCGGGCACGTGGAAAGACCTCACCGATAATGTGAACCAGCTTGCAGGCAACCTCACCTCTCAAGTCAGAAACATCGCTAAAGTCACAACAGCTGTTGCGAAAGGCGACCTCTCTCAAAAAATCACAGTTGATGCCAAAGGCGAAATCTTAGAGCTCAAAAACACGATCAACACCATGGTCGATCAGCTTAACTCATTCTCAGCTGAAGTGACTCGGGTCGCTAAAGAAGTGGGCACGGAGGGTAAACTCGGCGGACAAGCCGATGTGAAAGGCCTCTCAGGCACATGGAAAGATCTCACTGATAACGTGAATGCAATGGCCTCAAATCTGACTGTCCAATTGCGTGACGTTTCAAAAGTCGCCACAGCCATTGCAAACGGCGACCTGACTCAGAAAATCACGGTCGATGTTCGTGGCGAAATCTTACAGATCAAAGATGTGATCAATAAAATGGTGGACCAACTCTCATCCTTTGCTTCAGAAGTGACTCGGGTCGCTAAAGAAGTGGGCACAGAAGGCAAACTCGGCGGACAAGCTGTTGTGCGCGGGGTTTCGGGCACGTGGAAAGACCTCACCGATAACGTGAACCAGCTTGCAGGCAACCTCACCTCTCAAGTCAGAAACATCGCTAAAGTCACAACAGCTGTTGCGAAAGGCGACCTCTCTCAAAAAATCACAGTTGATGCCAAAGGCGAAATCTTAGAGCTCAAAAACACGATCAACACCATGGTCGATCAGCTTAACTCATTCTCAGCTGAAGTGACTCGGGTCGCTAAAGAAGTGGGCACGGAGGGTAAACTCGGCGGACAAGCCATGGTGCGCGGTGTATCAGGCACATGGAAAGATCTCACAGATAATGTGAACCAGCTCGCGGGTAACCTCACCTCTCAAGTGCGAAACATCGCAAAAGTTACAACAGCCGTTGCGAAAGGCGACCTCTCTCAAAAAATCACTGTCGATGCAAAAGGCGAAATCTTAGAGCTCAAAAACACGATCAACACCATGGTTGATCAACTCAACTCGTTTGCCTCTGAAGTGACCCGGGTCGCCAAAGAAGTGGGTACGGAAGGTAAACTCGGCGGACAAGCGGATGTGAAGGGCGTGTCGGGTACGTGGAAAGACCTCACCGATAACGTGAATTTCATGGCCTCAAACCTCACCAAGCAAGTGCGAGGCATCATCAAGGTCGTCACTGCCGTTGCAAACGGCGACCTCAATCAAAAGTTCGTTCTTGAAGCAAAAGGCGAAGTGGCTGCTCTTGCTGAAACGATCAACAGCATGACTGACACGCTCAGAACGTTTGCTGAACAAGTCACCACGGTGGCTCGCGAAGTCGGCATCGAAGGAAAACTCGGCGGGCAAGCAAAAGTCCCTGGCGCATCAGGCACGTGGAAAGACCTCACCGATAACGTGAATTTCATGGCCTCAAACCTCACCAAGCAAGTGCGAGGCATCATCAAGGTCGTCACTGCCGTTGCAAACGGCGACCTCAATCAAAAGTTCGTTCTTGAAGCAAAAGGCGAAGTGGCTGCTCTTGCTGAAACGATCAACAGCATGACTGACACGCTCAGAACGTTTGCTGAACAAGTCACCACGGTGGCTCGCGAAGTCGGCATCGAAGGAAAACTCGGCGGGCAGGCAAAAGTCCCCGGCGCATCAGGCACGTGGAAAGACCTCACCGATAACGTGAACCAGCTTGCAGGCAACCTCACCTCTCAGGTGCGCGCAATCGCCGAAGTCTCGACTGCCGTGACGAAAGGCGACCTCACTCGATCGATTACGGTCGAAGCGCAAGGCGAAGTGGCCGCCCTCAAAGACAACATCAACCAGATGATCTCGAACTTGAAAGACACCACCGAGAAGAACAAAGAACAAGACTGGTTGAAAACAAACCTCGCCAAGTTCTCTGGCATGATGCAAGGACAGCGCAGCATCACCGCTGTCGCCCAACTCATCATGTCTGAGTTGACTCCTCTCGTGGGCGCTCAGCATGGAACTTTTTTCATGATGGAGCCCGACCACGATGACCAGGCGCTGAACTTGATCGCAAGTTACGCATACACTTCTCGAAAAGGCCTTTCTAGCCGTTACAAGCTCAAAGAAGGGCTGGTAGGCCAGTGCGCTTTTGAGAAGAAACGCATCTTGCTCACCAAAGTTCCAGATGATTACATCGTGATCAGCTCGAGCCTGGGTGAATCTGAACCCTTGAACATCATTGTTTTGCCTGTGCTGTTCGAAGGCGAACTCAAGGCCGTGATCGAACTCGCTTCATTCAAACCATTTAGCCAAAACTACCTGAACTTCCTGGATCAGTTGATGGATAGCATTGGCGTCGTTCTCAATATGATCGCCTCAAGCATGCGCACGGAAGAACTCTTGCAAGAGCTCAAACGTTCAAACGCTGAACTTGAAGCGCAAGCGAATGAACTGGAAGACAAAGCTAAACTGCTTGAGATCAAGAACAACGAGGTTGAGCTTGCGAGCCGCTCTCTCGAAGAAAAAGCGGAGCAGCTCTCGCTTATTTCAAAATACAAGTCTGAATTCTTGGCGAACATGTCGCATGAGCTTCGAACCCCGTTGAATAGTTTGCTCATCTTGTCGAAATTGCTCTCTGAGAACAAAGACAAGAACCTCAATCCAGAGCAGGTCAAGTTCGCAAACACGATCTACACTTCGGGGTGCGACTTGCTTGCCCTGATCAACGAGATTCTGGATCTTTCGAAGGTTGAAGCGGGCAAGATGCCTATCATCGCCAAAGATGTCTTGCTCGTCGAGGTGCAAGAGTACCTTGAGCAAACCTTTAGACCTGTTGCCGAACACAAGAACCTGACCTTCACGCTCGCGTCCGATCCAGCGTTGCCAAAACGCATGTTCACGGATGTGAACCGCCTGCAACAGATCTTGAAGAACCTGCTCTCAAATGCATTCAAATTCACCGAGCATGGCAACGTCACGATGCAGTTCGGATATGCTACGGCCGGCAGGAACTTCGGCATCGAATCGCTCGACAGGGCGTCAAGAGTCTTGGCATTCTCGGTCACCGACACCGGTATCGGGATCCCGAAGGAAAAACAAAAGCTCATCTTCGAAGCCTTCCAACAAGCGGACGGAACCACCAACCGCAAGTACGGCGGAACAGGATTGGGGCTTACGATCAGCCGTGAGATCGCAAGGCTCTTGGGCGGGATCATTGAAGTGGAAAGCGCGCCCGGGTTGGGCAGCACCTTCACCTTGTATCTGCCGCAAGACTATCAGGGCTATGAAGGCACGCGCGAACCCAGCGTAGACCGAGAGGCGGTACTGCCTTCTCTGCCAAGAGACGCCGACTTCACCGGAAAGAAGATCCTGATCATCGACGACGACATGAGAAACATCTTTGCAATCACCAGCGTGCTTGAGCAGTACGAAATGCAGGTGATTTACGCTGAAAATGGCCATATCGGCATCCAGAGGCTGCAAGAGAACCCTGATATTGATCTTGTCTTGATGGATATGATGATGCCGGAAATGGATGGTATCCAAGCCACCAAGGAAATCAGGAAGCTTGAGCGTTTTAGAAACCTGCCGATCATTTCGCTCACCGCTAAAGCAATGAAGGGTGATCGCGAAAAATGCATCGAAGCCGGGATGTCTGATTATATTACAAAACCAGTTGACTCGCAGAAGCTGCTCTCAGTGATGCATATTTGGCTGAATAAGACCGCGTAGTGAGAATTCATGGACGCCATTGAAGCCATCAGCATTCTGCTTGTAGACGACCGGGAGGAGGGGCTGGTCGCCCTTGAGGCGGTGCTCGATTCGCCTTCCTACAATCTCGTCAAAGCAAGTTCAGGGCAGGAAGCCTTGAAACACCTGCTCGAGCAAGATTTTGCGCTGATCTTGATGGATGTCCAGATGCCCGAGATGGACGGGTTCCAGACGGCTGAAATCATCAAGAAGAGGCCAAAGTCCAAAGACATTCCGATCATCTTCATCACAGCCATCAATAAAGATGAGCAGTACGTCTTGTCGGGCTATAAGTCGGGGGCTGTTGATTACCTCTTCAAGCCCTTCGATCCTTCAGTGCTCAAATCAAAGGTCGCTGTCTTTGTTGAACTCTACAAACAAAACAAAGAGCTCAAGCGTCAGGCGGAGGTCATCCGCGAAAGCGAACGCGTCAACCGTGAAAGGGCTCTTGCTCAACTTGAAATCGAAAACCTGCGTCGATACCAGAGTCTTGCGGATGCGATCCCACACGCCGTGTGGCGCTCAAAAGCGGACGGAACTTTGGATTATTTCAATAAAGTCTGGTGCACCTACACCGGCCTTACATTTGAGCAAAGTCTTGGCAATGGCTGGCAATACGCCCTGCATCCCTATTGCCTCAAGAAAGTGCTCGAACATTGGAACAAGGCCATGCAGGATGGGCTTGATTTTGAAGTAATTTGCCAAATTCGCAGGGCGAAAGATCAAAACTACCGGTGGAATATCTTCAGAGCGGTGGCTGAACGACGCAACAGCGGGCAGATCGCCGCCTGGATCGGGACCTTCACAGACATCCATGATCAAAAACTGGCCGAAGAGACTTTGAACCAGAACCGCATCGCACTTCAACAAGCCGTAGAAGCGCGAGATGAGTTTCTTTCGATCGCCTCTCACGAACTCAAGACCCCGTTGACTTCGCTCAAACTTCAACTGCAACTCTTGCACCGCAAGGCCCGCTCGAACTCGCAAGAAGCGCTTTCTAACCCTGCGGTTGCGCAGAAGCTCGAGGCCATCGACAAGCAAGTTCTGCGGCTAACCGCGCTGATCGAAAGCCTTCTTGATGTCGCGCGCATCCAGAACCAAAAACTGCAGTTTGACTTCGAACTCGTCGACCTCTCGGCCCTCGTCAGCGATGTATCGGCTCGTTTCCTCGATGAGATCAAATCAACGGGAAGCATTCTCAGGGTTGAGGTGCCGGACTCAGCTACTGGTGTTTGGGACAAACTTCGGCTTGAGCAGGTGCTCTCGAACCTGCTTTCAAACGCGGTGAAGTACGGCGGAAACGGACCCATCGACGTGAAACTCACGGTGGATGAGCACAATGCCACCCTGATCGTCGCTGATCGGGGCATCGGGATTTCTGAAGAAAACAAGTCACGGATCTTTCAGCGCTTCGAACGTCTACGATCAGCGACAAACGTAGGCGGGCTGGGACTTGGTTTGTACATTGTGCACCAGATCGTCGAAGGTCATAACGGGATCATTCAGGTCGAGAGCGAGCTTGACCGAGGATCGACCTTCATCATCACCCTTCCGCGAAGGCTGGATCGGCTTTCTGAAAGAGCCCCAGCTCATCCACAACCAGAAACCTCTAGTGGGCCCTCAGCTAGAAGCGCTCTGGTAGCGTCTTAACCCCTTATTCCACAGAGCCCGATTCAGGATGAAAAAGAAAGCGCAGACCGCGGCCAGATGCAGATATTCCATCGGCTCCAATCCCTTCAGAAGCGCGCGAGACGGAACGCTGCTGATAAAGGCAAACGGCAGCGCGCTCAAAATGAGGTAACGGATCGCTTTGGGATAGATCGTGTCTGGTTTAGTCGCGAATGCAAAAAACTGATAGTACAAATGCGAAATCGAATAACTGCGCTCGGTCCAAAAAATCCAGACTGCAAACGAAAAGCGCAAGAGAAGCTGGCTGATGAGTCCGAAGAACAACCACCCAATGACCAGAAGCCAGTGAAGCCCGCCCTTGAAACCAGCCTCATCCGCGTAACGCACGGCGATCGCCAGCCCCAAGGCCACATTGAAAATCGCCGTCAGATTGATCCAACGCGAAAGAGCAAGGAACAACGGACTCATTGGTTTGGTGAGCAAAATATCGAGTTCGCCTCGGTTGACGAGATCCGAAAAATTCCAAAAGTTCCTCTGAAAAAAAGTCGTGAACAGCGCATCGGAAGCGAAGAAGATTCCCAGGAAAAAATAGACCTGCTCCCGGGTCCATCCCGCTAGGACCGTGGTATTGGCATAAATGACCGAAAAAAGCGCAAGCTCTACTCCGATCCAAATCACGTCAACCGCCATCGCGGTGAGGAAGTTCGTGCGATAGACCGCTTCACGCACCCAATTGTTCTTGAGCTGGACGGAATAAACCCTCAGATACTTTAGCATGCGAACTCCTGTAGATTTAAGAGAAGCAAGTCTGACGAAGTATTAAGTCAAACATGCCACTTAACCACCGAGGCTTAGGTAGCGCCGGATGCCAAGCCCCCATGTCAACCTGATGGCGGCCCATCCGAGGATGAGCCACAAAAATCCAAATCCCATGTGGTACAAGTATTCATTCACGCCCCAGCGCCCTAGGGCGACCTCGACCGGGCCAAACACATAGAGGTAAAATGGCATCGACTTCCACGCCCAAGACCACGACTCAGGAAAAAAAGTCAGCGGCAGAAGCTCTCCTGAGAGCAAGCTCACCAAAATATTCTTCACCATCAAGACGCTATAGGCTTCCTCCCAGAGAAAGGCTGTTGTCGCGAGCGCTGCGCCAAGTTGATAGTGGATGAGATTTCCAAGAAGCGCCATCGACATCGCCGCGATCATATGAGGCGCCGAAAGCCCCACTACCGCCCCGACGGCCAGCCCAAAAACCAGGCAAATCCCTGAAATCAGGAGTTTCGGAGCGATTCCCCTGAAATAGACGAATTCAATCACACTCACCGGCCGCAATAGATAGTTGCTCAGCGATCCATTCCTGATCATCTCTTGCAGTTCGAAGTCTTGATTGCCGCCTCTGATCTGAGTGAACAAGAGGCTCACGAGCGTGTACTGCACCAATTCTTGGTAATTCATGCCGGCGACTTCGGTGGCGCCGCCGACCTTGAACAGCGCGTACCAAAGCACTGCTTGGATCGCCGCGGGCACGAAAGCAGATCCCAAGACCTCGATCAAGAACTCCCACCGATAAGCCGTGGCGTCTCGAAATCCATTCTTAAGAGCAGCAACCCTCCACGACATGTGCGCGCGCTTTTTTTTCATGCTTCGCCGTATAACCTTTGAATCACGCTCTCAAGACTCGGTTCCTCAATGCCCATATTGACGATCTGGTACTGCTTCATCAATTCCGCCAGCAATGACACGATCTGGCTTTGCTTGACCGTGAAGTACACCGAAAGCCCTTCGCCCCCTGCAGAGTCAGTGTCGCCATTTGCCTTTACTTCAATCACCTTGGGATCAAGTTTCGTCACTTGCGCAAGTTTTTCAGGAGGGGGAGTCTCGAGCAATTGAACCCTAAGCCTGCACTCTCCTTCGCGGGTCAGCCCACCGGGCGCGCCATCGTAAACAAGTTCGCCTGACTTCAAGATCAAGACCCGAGAGCACAGGCGCTCGATGTCTTCCATATTGTGACTCGTCAGAATCACGGTCGCTTTTTCTTTCTCATTGAAGAGCTTCAAAAACTCGCGAAGTTTGTAGGCGGCCAGCACATCGAGGCCAATCGTGGGCTCATCCAAGTAAATGATCTGCGGCCAATGCAAAAGGGCGCCAATCAATTCCATTTTCATGCGCTCGCCCAAGGAAAGCCTTCTGATCTGGGTGCCCAGGTGTTTTTTCACATCCAAGAGTTCTGAGAGCGCGTGCAATCTTTCTTTATAGAGGGCATCGGGGATCTGGTAGATGGCTCTCAATAAATCAAACGCATCGGTTGCCGGCAAATCCCACCAGAGCTGCGCTTTCTGCCCCATCACAAGCGCGATCTTCTGGCGGAACCCCAGCGTGCGCTGGAACGGATCCTGACCTAAGACACGCGCTTGTCCTGAAGTCGCGGGAATCAGGCCAGATAAGATCTTGAGCAACGTTGTTTTTCCTGCGCCGTTTGCGCCGATGAGTCCAATGAACGAACCAGATTCGATTGAAAACGAAATTCCCTTGAGCGCTTCATGGGTCTTATGTCGGGGTGCGATCAAGAGTTTAAGAGCCTCTTTAAAGCCCTCGCCTTTCTGCGGCGAACGAAAAGAGCGACGAATATTTTTGACTTCGATGATGGGTTCTTGTGTTAGATTCATCTTGAGCTTCCAATTTGCTACATAACCCAAAAGGTTTCAAACCATGTTCAGACTTCAAGCGATGCGCTTTCTTAGAAGCTGCCTTGTGATTCTCAGTTTGACCACGGCAATTGCAATTCCCTGCTCCGCGGCAAAACCCAAATTTCCTCCTGACACGCAGCGCCTCGTAAAGAATCCGGGCCATATCCGTCGCGCTCTCGCGCCAGATTACTGGGCGCTAAGCCCTTATTACGAGGGCCAAGACAGCGTTGCGGGCGCTTCAGTGGCGACGACATCGATGGTGCTCAATGCGATTCGCGCGAACCGCGACCTGCGCTCTGACGATGAACTCGTCACTCAGCGAGGTTTGCTTGCAAGGGTCAAAAGCCCTGCCTGGCATATCGCCGTCAGCGCGGGCCGCAACGAAGTGCCGCTTGAACTCATGAAACCAGTTTTAGAGGAAGCGCTTCGGGCTTATGCGATTCAAGGTTACACGATCGAACTCTTTCAGCCGGAAGAAAACTTAGAGAAGTTCAAGCAAGCCTTTCATCGCGCTTTGGTTGAAAATGAAAAATCAGCCGATGACTTTTTGATCGTGAGTTTCATTCAGGGTATCCTTACGGGATCTGAGCATGTCGGGCAGATCGCTCCGATCGCGGCCTTTGATGCGCAGAAAAAGAGAGTTTTGATCTTTGACCCCGACCGGCAATGGTACGAGCCTTACTGGGCCCTAGAAGCGCAGCTCGTGCAAGCGATGGTTCAAAAGCCTGCGGATCCGAATTCGAAAACGCGTGGTTTCATTTGGTTGAGGAAGAAAAAATGACGGAACTCATCGGCCTTTGGTATTCGCCTTACACCGAGAAAGCCCGCTGGGCTTTGGACTTCCATCAAATCCCTTATGAGTACACCGAGCATCTGATTCTTTTCGGGATGCCCGCGCTGAGATTGAAAACCAGAAAGCTCAGTGGGGACTTGACTGTGCCCGTTCTCATCGACGATGAGCATGTTTTCTTCGACTCGTTTGATATCGCGAGGTGGGCTGATCAAAAATCTGGCGACCCCACTCTCTTTCCAGCAGGCCGGACCGGAGAGCTCTTGCGCTACAACGCACTGAGCGAAACGGCTCTTGATGCGGGCAGAGCACTGCTCTTGCATCAGATCAAACAGAATCCCCAAGCGCAGGTTGAAAACCTGCCGGGCTTCGTGCCAAAACCCTTGCGCAATTCTTTTCGTGCCATGGCGCAAGTTGGGCTCTCCTACCTCAAAAAAGAGTTCAGGGTCGACTATACAAATCTTGAACTCTACGAACTTCGCATCTGTGACGTGCTTTCTGTTTTAAGAGAGCGGCTCGCCAAAAGTGAAACAGGATACTTGTTGGGAGATTTTTCTTACGCCGACATCGTGATGGCGGTCACACTGCAGTTCGTAAAACCGATTGAAAGCCCTCATATTCCGCTTGAACCTGCAACTCGTGAGTGCTGGACAGTCGCAGAAATCGCATCAGAATTTCATGATCTCTTAACGTGGCGCGATAAAATCTACCAAAAACACCGCTTCCCTTCAGGTCAAAAGTTGACAAAAAAACTAGGCTCTCCAAATTCAAAAAGTTTTTCTTGAAATCCGCACCCAGAGCAAGCTTTGAGTTTGACATCGTGCACTGTCATGAATAGTCACGCTTTAGTTCGATTCACTAAGGGAGGATTTTTACGCATGAGACCATTCAAATTATTTTTAACTTCGGCACTCGCTTTGGGAATGAGTTTGTCTGCGGTTGCAGGCACGCTTCATTTGGAACCCGGCGACAACCGTGTTCAACTTCGTGACTGCGGCGGAACCGTGAGTGTGACTGTTTCTGATCAAGGCCGTGGAGAACAAGTCAACATCGTTTTCAAAGGTGTCGAGAACTGCTCGAACTTCGACATTGTTTCAAACTATGGCGACCCTGAACCTCGCAAAGCCTATAAACTTCAAGGTCGTAAAAACGGAAACCAACTTGAACCTCCGTTTCACGCAAGCTTTACGATCCCAAAAAGAGCGATTGAAGACGGCTCAAATCGTTTCAAGATGGTGCTCTACTCGAATAAAAACGGACGTGACCGCAACCGTGGCCACCACGATGACCTCGTAGTGCGCTTCCAAGCTGATGTTCGTGAAGACCGTTCAGGACGTAGCAGCGGACCTGTGCGCATTGATCCGCCGGCTCCGCCTGTTGTGGTAGATGCTGACTATTAATTGATCTTCTATGATGACGAAGGCTCGTGTCTTGGTTGACGCGAGCCTTTGTTCTTTATCTTTCCTGAGAAAATGCGGCTATCTTTTTTCGTTCTATCTTTTCTTCTCTGCCTACGAGCTTTCGCAGTTGAAACTCCAGAAGTGGTTCAGTTTCGAAATCGAGTCTTGTACCTTCGCGTCCACCAACTTCTTGAACAAAGGTATTTGGCGCTTGAGGATTGTGCTAGCCGCACAGGCTCGCCTGAAATCTCTACTGCCGCTGAAGGTGTTGGCCTGGGCTTGATCCCTCTAGCTTCGCCCACGGAAGAGCAGGTCATCGAGCTTTTGCGCGTTTATCAACAAACTGAGCACCTGAGACCTGCGTGCAATCGCGAAATCGGGGCTTTTGACCAGGCCTTGCATAGCCTTGAACGCAAGGAATTCGCTCGCGCGATGAAACTGCAATTTGTAAAACAACTCGATCCGCACTGCTTTCTTCGGGTTGAAAAGAACACCCGGGGCGTCGTTGACTCCAATCCTTGTTTCGCGGCGGTAGGAATGATCAATTCCGTATTGTGGGAAGAATCGCGGTCAGGTGAGATGGCATATTCAATTGACCGCTTCCTGGGCCGACTCCATCAAGAAATTGAACAAGCCGGTGAAACGGCTTCCATCGACCTTTGGAGCATTTTCCTGAACAACGACTTGAGCTCAGAGGATTTTTTTGAATACCGCAGGGCCTTCTTGGCAGCGCTGGGCATGCTCACGATGGGAGCGAGCTCAAATGCCGGAGTGACCGATGGTTTCGGTGATTTTGCCTGGCAAAGTGCATTGGCTCGGAAAAAATCACCTCTCGAGGCATTCGAGGCATACACCACTCTGAAAAAACGACGAGACCTGTTTCGAGATTTGTGGGCTTGGGCCCGTCTCAAGAAAGTCCGCATCGTAATTAATGGCACCGTCGATGTGACCGACACCAACCGCCATGACTTCATCGCCGCCTTTCTTTCATGCCATTACGGCGAGACCAACGGAAAACTTGCGGCAAAGGCCCTAGTCAACGCCCTCGGCTATGCGTATGAGTCTTACGACTTGAAGTCGCACCTTGAAGATGGAATTGATTTCAAACGGAGCCTCAAAAACTTCGGTCGCGACACCATGAGGTACAGCGATGGCGCTGAATGGGGTTACGCGTTCTGCCAGACATTTTACTAGTTTTTAAATCGCAAGAGTTGATTTAGGATCTAGACTATCATGTCTACCGCAATCATCGATACCAAAGGCAAAAACAAAGAAGAAATTGAAGCGCTTGAAGTGGCGGAGGAAGCTCGCGAAGCGGAATGGAAAGAACCCAGCTTCGTGGCTGACCTGTTCATGGGAAAACTGCGCACAAGCTCGATCTTGCCTTATCCGGAACAAAGCGAAGAAGACCGAAAAATTGGTGACGCTTACCTCGAAAAAATGCACGCCTTCTTGCGTGAAAAAGTGGATGCCGATGAAATCGACCGCACAGGTGAGATCCCTCCTGATGTCATGCAAGGTTTGGCTGAGCTTGGCGCCTTTGGGATGAAGATCCCAAAAGAATACGGCGGCCTTGGCCTCTCGCAAGTCAATTACAATAGGGTGCTGGCGCTCACCTGCAGCCACTGCGCTTCGACTACTGCACTGCTCTCAGCGCATCAGAGCATCGGAGTGCCTCAACCACTGAGGCTTTTTGGCACCGAAGAACAAAAGAAAAAATACCTGCCAAGGCTTGCCAAAGGGGCCGTGAGCGCGTTTGCCCTTACCGAACCTGAAGTGGGCTCAGACCCTGCGCGCATGTCGACCACTGCCACACCGAGCGCTGATGGCTCTTATTACACCTTGAACGGCACAAAACTCTGGTGCACCAACGGCGCAATCGCAGACATCCTTGTGGTGATGGCGCAAACACCCGCCATTTTAAAAGACGGAAAAGAGAAAAAGCAGATCACGGCCTTCATCGTAGAAAAGAGCATGCCCGGCCTGGAAGTCCTTCACCGTTGCCGCTTTATGGGACTCAGCGGCATTCAAAATGCGCTCCTGCGTTTTGATAATGTAAAGGTTCCGACGGAAAATATCATTTGGGGCCCGGGAAAAGGTTTAAGGCTTGCGCTGATCACGCTCAATGCCGGTAGACTCAGCCTTCCAGCCAGTTGCATTGGTGGTGCTCGTCAGGCTCTGAGAATCGCCAGGACCTGGGGCACGCAACGCAAACAATGGGGGGCCGCGGTGGGAGACCACGAAGCCATCACGAGCAAAATTGGTTCGTTAACAGCTCACCTCTTTGCGATGGAATCCATCACCTGGATGGCGGGCACTTGGGTTGACCGCAAAAGCCACGACGTACGCTTAGAGGCAGCGATGGCGAAAGTATTTTGCAGCGAACAAACCCATAAGATCATAGAAGATGTCGTGCAAATTCGTGGTGGTCGAGGTTATGAGAAGGCCTCATCGCTCAAAGCGCGCGGCGAACTTCCATTCCCGGTAGAGCGCATGCTACGCGATTCCCGCATCAACATGATCGTGGAAGGGACAAGCGAGATCTTAAGGCTGTTCATCGCAAGAGAAGCATTAGACCGGCACTTGAAGATCGCGGGCAATGTGCTCAACCCAAGACTTGGCATTGGTCTCCGTTTGGCTGCAGCCGTAGGAGCCGGGGCTTTTTACGCTTGGTGGTACCCGGCGCAATGGTTGGGTTCGCTCTTGGGTTGGATCAACCCGCTGCAGTTTTCAGGTTTAGGCAAGTTGAGGTGCCACATGCGCTATGCCAAGCGCGCCTCGCACCGTCTTGCTCGCACCGTGTTTCATTTGATGCTGCTCAATGGGCCGAAGCTCGAAAGACGCCAGATGCAACTTGTGCGCATCGTTGATATCGCGATGGATGTTTTCGCGATCGCAGCCACCGTGGCGCGGGCCCAAGCGCGAGTCAAGAGGCCTGACGAATCGCAAAATGTCGAGGACGTAGCCGACCTGTTTTGCAGGGAAGCCAGGGCCAGGATTTCGCAGAACTTCAAATTGATCGCATACAATCGTGACAAGCTTGCAAGACAAGTGAGCAAGCAGGTTCTTCAAGGCAAGCTCCAATGGATCGAGCGTGAAAGCTTCACGCCTTCGCCTTGATCAAGCGGCGTTTCGATCTTTTTTCTTGGCCTTTTTTCGGTTGTGTCGATTAAGGAAAAAGATTTTGGCTTCTTCAGGCGAGCCTTTGTTCGATGCGCCTTTTTTTGGAAGCTCGGGAAGAAAACCCTGTCCCGTGGTGAGCAAACGCATTGCCCATCCGAAAAAATCGCGAACCCAATCAGGTCTTCGAGGCCGGGTCTCAAGACCAATGACCGCGAAGGTTTCAATGAGCTTCCTGATGGCCTTCTTTGCAGCGTGACCACCGTTCAAGAATTGGACCCCATACCCTTTGACTTCGCTTCTTCCGCAATGAACCACATGCCCCACCACGCTCAAAGTACGGTCAAGAAATGAGATATCAAGGCGAACCACGTCACCTAAGAGCAATGGCATCGCGGTTTTGATGAAGGCTCCACCTTCTGAAATATCAAGGATCGTGCACTTCTGGTTTAAGGTGCTTGAAGAAACGACGGCTTTGAGTTGAACCAAGTACCTTGGCTTCGACTCCCACCAGCGCAGCCTCGGATTGAAATACGGGGCTCGCACGGCGCCAAGCAAGAAGTAGCTCACGAACACGATGTTCACGACGTAAAG
>JBFMCE010000014.1:0-47523 GCA_040754655.1 Bdellovibrionota bacterium
GTTTCCGAAAAACAGCTCACTTGGGATAAGTGAGCTTATAAAGACAAGCAGCAATGTGATCAGCAAGATCTAAGATTTGTGCATCTTTGAGTTGAATAAGATCAAAACCCGCCTGAATTTCTCTAATTGATCCAAACGCAATTGCATAGAAACGAATTTTATCTCGTTTAGTTGGTTTTGCCGAACCTTCAGCTAGATTTAACACCACGCTTTGGCTTGCTCTTTCAATTTGATCTCGCATGGAACCTTTCAGCTCGATTTGAACGATCTTGCGGTTGAGCTGGATTGCCAATTCATAAGCTAAAAAACCTTTGATCATTGAGTGTTTTCCTTTCTTAAAAAAATTAAAGCCCTCGCAAATTGAGGGCTTTAATTTTTTTAAGAAAGGAAAACACAACTATGACCAAGAACTTTTTAGCTTATGAATTGGCAATCCAGCTCTACAAGCACTGTGAACAAATCAAAGCAAAGTCATACATCAAAGATCAGCTGAATCGTGCTGCATTGAGCATCGTCTGCAATCTGGCCGAAGGCTCAGGCAAGCCGACAATTCCTGAAAAGCGTCGTTTTTACTCGATTGCACTTGGTAGCCTCCGTGAAACCGAGGCCTTATTGCGAGTGCTTGAAAAAGAACAAGCTCTCATTCTCTCTGACCGACTTGGTGGCATGCTCTACCGCTTGGTTCACCCAAAGTGAGCCAATTTACTGAACAATGGCCAGAAATAATGCGTATCCCAGGGAAAATAGTCCTCCAGCAGCAAAAATTAACCCAGCAACAAGAGAAAACTCTCCAACACTATCCATCGGTACTTTGAAAATGAGTACTGCTAAGGACGAAATTAAATCGGCCACCGCATCTGTTTTGAGAGTCTTACTGGCACGACGAAGCCTAAGTGCGCCATAGATATGATAGGCGCCAAAAACAAACGACAACAAGCCCAGGATCAGGAATCCAAAAACCAAGCTCATTTATGAAAAATGCCCTAAAATTTAGGCAAGCTCAACTCTATCTCACTACGAATAGTTTTCATTCTCTCGTCCAACCCGTGAGTTGCGATAATGTGTGCAAACCAGTGACGTCGAGCAAGTACGTGATAGAACCAGATTCTAGTCAGTAAGAACCAATGCCAAGAGATTCTCTTCTCATCCCCGTACCCAAGTACCGCCGCGGCACCCTCGCCCCTTTATCTAGGCAAACCCCGGTGCACCTTCTCAAAAAACTCGCGTTGGTCAAGATAGTCAGGGTAAGTCCATGGCAGCCCTTCAAAACCAGATTTGCGTCGAATCAAAGCGAGGTCCCCAAACACTCCACTGCCAAGGTAAATCCTGTGAGGAAAATTCTTAGCGCTCGCAACGACGACATTTTCGAGAGTAACCACCATCGGATCAAGGTTCACTTTGCGCGCGACTTTACTGAGCTCTAAAGACCCAACTTCACTTGAGTCTACAGAAAGCCTCTTCTCGAGAAGCGTGGTCTTTTGTTTGAGCACCACGAGATTTTCTCTTGAACAGAGGCCGTCGAACTCAACAAAACACTTCTGCAACCCCTCGCCCATCTCTGCTTTGTAATAGTGGGTGTATTGAAAATTGAAAACAGGGCCCTGCCTTGCGATTGAACCCAATTCCTTTTCTATCTCTGCCAACACCGCCGGGTGATCCACCTCCGGCCGCCACATGACCGCAAGAACAAATTTTGTTTTCGAAGGCTCTTGAAACTTACGCATTTTTCAGTCGAACGCGTCCACTCTTTGATTCGACAAGCTTGATGTACTCTCTAAGTTCAGCCAATGAAACCGTGGCTGTTCCACGCTTTCCGACTTCAATGCCCGCCGCGAAGTTGGCTAGCAACGAAGCCTCTACGATATCCGCACCCGAAACCAATGCCAGCGAAAGCGTTGCGATGACCGTGTCACCGGCACCAGAAACATCGAAGACCTCTCTTGCGAACGTCGGAATCAAGATTGGCTCCGTGCCACCCTTCACAAAAATCGCCATCCCGTCTTTACCGCGCGTGATAATCACGATCCGCGCACCCACTTCATCCAAGATGCGATTACCCGCTACCCTGAGACTGCTCATATCGGTGATGCGCACGCCGCTGATTGCTTCTGCCTCGTTGGTATTGGGTGTGATCACAGTGCACCCCTGGTAGATGGTCGAAGTGCTTTGCATATTGGGATCGACCAAAACCGGAAGGCCGCGCTCTTCTGCTGCTTGCATCAACTGCCTGCAAATCGAAACCTCGACCAACCCCTTCGCATAATCTTCGATGATCACGCCGTCGGCTTCGCGCAGAGCCTTCTCTAGTTTTGACCAAACATCCCTGATCACCTTTGCATTGATCTTGCGCTGGGTCTCATGATCGATGCGAACCACTTGTTGAGACTCAGCAACCACGCGTTCTTTCAATGTCGTCTTTCGATTCGGATCGACTACGAGGTGGCGGTCTGAAATCTTGTTCTTCTTGAGAAGCGAGGTGAATTCATGCCCGCCCATGTCTTTGCCGATTACTCCGACCAGCAGGGGTTCGCCTCCAAGGGCCGTGATATTGTCAGCAACGTTGGCTGCTAAACCCAACTTGAGCTCAGTATTGGTCACTTCCACGACAGGAATGGGTGCTTCGGGCGAAATTCGCCAAACTCTGCCAATTGTATACTTATCAACACCGACATCGCCAAAGACCAAGATCTTTCGTTTCGAAAACTGCGTGAGAATGCGATCAATGCGAGTACGGTTCATGCTGAGATTCTGGGTGACGGTCATTTCACATTCTCCAATTGTAGCAGCACGCTTTCTAATGCTTTATCTACGCTTAATCTTTCCATACAAAAATAAAAGTCGCATTTTGGGCCCGCGCACTTGAAGTCTTGCTCACAGGGCGCGTCAGGCACCAAAACAGAATGCCTCGCCCCGTCTTTCGCATAAGGCCCCCATCGATGAGCGCTCTGAACTTTGATCGGAGGGTAAAACGATACGGTGGGTTTGCCAAGAGCAACAGCGATGTGCAACGGACCCGTGCTAGGCGCGACCATCATTTTCGATAAAGAGATGAGCGCGATGTAATCTGCCAAACCGGTATGCGAATTCGTTCCCAAGAAAGAAAAAATCGGAAGCGTGGGATTGCGCTCTTTCGCTGCGCTTACGGTCCGTTCGACCAGGCCCTTTTCCAATGCAGAGCCCGAAACAACCACTTGCACCCCCTTTGCGGCGAGGCGCTGCACAAGATCAGCATAGTACTGTTCAGGCCAATTCAAGGCTGATCCGCCCATGCCCGGGTGCACGATGACGAAACCTCGCGCACTTTCCAATCCCGTTTCCTTTAATCTTGCCTGCACCCGATTTCTTGCATCGGCGTCAACAATGATCTTGGATTCAAAACGGCGCGAGCCGGTCTCAACGCCCAATTTACGAAGCAGCATCAGGCAATAATCACTCTCATGCATTTCAACCGCCGAGCGGTTTTGCCGCACTCCCGCATTAAAGAAGAAGAACGAGTACCATTTCGAATACGGACCAACACGCAAAGATATCCTGGCGAACAACAGGGCCAAGCTCACCAAGAAATTCACCTGTAAAACAACCGCGGCGTCATATCGCGCTTGTTTCAACTCTCGCACGAGCCGCCAAAACCCTGCAAATCCACGGTGCGTTGAGGCAGGACGATAGGCGACGACTTTCTCCAAAAGCGAATGACGCTCAACTACTGGAACCACGGCATCTCGAACCAAGAAATCCACCTTCAACGAAGGCTGGGCCTGCTTAAGCGCCTCAATGACCGGAGTAGAAAGAACGACGTCACCGATTCGATCTGGTCGAATGACCAAAATGCGATTCATCCCTGCCTTTGCTTCTCAAGCACGATTGAAGTGAGAGCGTCTACGACCTGTTCGACCGTCATGCTGGTCGTATCGACCTCGATGGCGTCTTCCGCTTTTCTAAGAGGCGCGGCCTTGCGTTCCATGTCTCCACGGTCACGTTCAACGACCTGTTTTTTCACTTCTTCAAAATCAAGAAAGATACCCTTTTCCTCAAGCTCAACCATCCTTCTGCGAGCGCGACTGTCGACCGTGGCATTTAGATAAAACTTCACGTGAGCATTCGGAAACACGACCGTGCCGATATCACGCCCCTCTAAAACGACGCCGCCATTTTTCCCCATATCGCGCTGAACGCCGAGCAGCGCAGCGCGCACCTCGGGATGCGCTGAGATCTTGCTCGCCGCCATGCTCATCTCAGGAGTGCGGATCAGGGAAGAAACATTCCTGCCATCTAAAAAAACTTGATTCCGGTCTTCTAGCCACTGAAACTCAAGCTTTGATTGCAAAGCCAACTCGCCTAACCTTTGAGCCTGTTCAATGCCAACACCTTGTTCTTGAGCGCGCAATGCTATCGCCCTGTAAAGAGCGCCCGTGTCGATATGCAAGTACCCCAGGCGTCTTGCGACCAAATGAGTGACGGTGCTTTTGCCACTCCCGGCGGGGCCGTCAATAGCCACGATAAGTTTTTTGTTCATTCTCAAACCACGCCTTTCCCACGCGCAAACAAAGAATCCATCGCAGCGATGAATTTCGCGTTCTCTTGAGGCAAACCCGCCGTCACCCGAAAATGATCGGGCAATCCATAATTTGCCACTGGACGAATGATCACGCCCTTCTTTAGAAACTCTGGGTACAATTCCTTGCTTGAGCGCTTCATGTCTACCAATAAAAAGTTTCCTTGGCTTTGAAAAACACGCACAGGAAAACTTGAAAGCTCTTTAATGAGCCCGGTCTTGCTTGAGTTGTTGAGCGCGACCGATTTTCTTAAATGGTCTTCATCCTCAAGCGCGGCAACGGCCCCCGCAAGCGCAAGCGAAGAAACGTTGAAGGGCTGCCGCGTTCGCTCGACCATCGAAACCACTTTGGGATTTCCTACGAGATACCCCACCCTGGCGCCCGCTAAACCATAAATCTTTGAAAAGGTTCGAAGCACGACGACGTTGGGGTACTTTCTGTAAACCGCGATCGGATTTGGAATTGCCGGATCCGTCACATACTCGCAATACGCTGAATCGAGCATGAACAAAATTTGACGCTCATAAAGACTGCGTGCGAGATAATCGATCTTATCAGCATCAAGAAATGTGCCCGTCGGGTTGTTCGGGTTGGCAAGACAGACTAGTTTCGTGTCTTGATTCACCGTTTTCAAAAGCGCATCGACATCGACATTGAGATCCTCATCCACGGGCGACTCAAAAAGCCCACAACCCTGCAGTTGCGCACAAAGCTTGTAAATCACAAACGCCGTCTTGTGAGTAACCAGGTTACGGTTTTTGCCTACGAAGATTCTGGGCAGAAGATCGATGAATTCATTTGAACCACATCCGATGCTGATCTCATCGGTATTGCACCCCAAATACCGTGAAAGCGCTTTCTTCAGGTGGAAGTGACTCCCATCCGGATAGAGATGCAGAGACTTCGCCGCATTTTCGATCGCCCTCAACGCTTTAAGCGAAGGGCCCAGAGGGTTCTCATTGCTTGCGAGTTTCACAACGCCCGTGATGCCCAGTTCGCGTTCGGTCTCTTCAATGGGCTTGCCCGGCGGATAAGGCACGAGCGACGCGATGTTTAAGGGCACTTCGGGCGACCAGCTTAATTCCATGAACCCATCACCTTTCGAGAGTTGGCCGGCCTAGAATTTAGACAGGACGGACCTTACATTGAGCCAGCTGAATTTCTTCAAGCTCACCAATGTAATAAGTGACGAGTTTTTTGGCAAAGATTAAAACTTCCGCATCGCTCCAACCCAGCTGATTTAGACCCGCGGCTTTCACCGGAGCCCCCTTGCAATCGATATTGATGCCCCAATGGATGAGCACCGATACTGGTGAGGCTGTCGCAATAGAAACCGACAATTTCTTGTCGTCCCAAAACAGATCATCGCCGAAGCGCTTGACCTGAGCGTGCTCTTCCCTCAATAGCCTCTCGGCCCAAACCATGAAAAGCCGCTGATACAAAACCCCTGCCTCAAGCGTCGTGCCAAAAAACTCCCCAACGACATGCAGCATTGAAGCTGCTTGTATATGATCTGCGGCCAGGCGATCTTCCCAATCCACCAGATGCGCTGTAGGCACTTCGCAAGGTCCGATAAAAACTGTCAAAAGAGAGCCATACTCGCCCGTGGTTTCAAGCCCCCAATGCGGACGCAGCTCTTTACCCGTATAGGTGATTGGCTTCTCGGCACTCGATTCTAGGATATGAAACTTTATTTCACCCAGCATGCTTGAGAGCTCGATTTAATCTCTGGCAAGATTCACATGTCCCGCATTGCTCTTTATCTCCGGTGTAACAGCTCCAGATCAAATGGATCGGGAAATCCAGGGGGATGAGGCGTTTTACAATTTCAGTTTTGGTCAGATGAGCGGTTGCGCTCACAACCTCAACTTGGTTTCGGGTCGAATAACGAAGCGCATTCGACATGGCTTTCATGTAATCCACAGAGTTATCCGCGAAAGTGACAGCTTCTTCGGCATTAAACCCAACAGCCACAGCGTCTAAACCCCTGCTTTCGGCCAAGGCCGCAGCAACAGAAAGAAAGACGCCATTTCTATTGGGAACCCAAACCGCGGCTGCTGTCTTTTTGATGTGTTCGAGCGCATCTAAAGAATGAGGTTGCGGGATCTCCGTGCCGCCTAAAAGCGCGCTTTGGTTCGAAACAAGAGAGGCGAAGTTTTTAAGTTCAAATGTCTGGTGTTCAATTCCAAAATAGCGGCAAAGGTCGGCAGAAGCGGCGAGCTCACGGATAGCGCTCTTTTGGCCATAATCCAAGGTCAAAGCCACCTTCACTTCGAATTCAGGGTTGGCTGCCAAATTCGCCGCCGAATCGAGCCCGCCTGACAAAAGTAAAACAGCCTGCTTCATGAAAGGTATCCAAAAGACGCCGCAGAACGGTCGTTCTCCCAGACGGTTACGCTTTTGAGCAAGAGATTCTGGGTTGCCGGATGAGAACGGATGCCTCTTTCAAGCTCTTCATAAAAATGCTGAGACAGGGTTTCAGCTGTAGGGTTTACATCTGTGAACGGAGGTATCGTATTGAGATCTTGATGGTCGAAACGATCTACAATTTGATGGATCAACTTCTTGAGGTCTTTAAAATCCAGGGCGATTCCGATCGGGTTCAGAGCAGGAGTCAGCGCTTCGACTTCAACTTTAAAATTGTGACCATGTGGCCTGGCGCAGTCTCCGTCGTATCCGCGAATATGATGGGCCGCAGAAAATTCGACGCGCACCTTCACTCCAAACATGCGTTCTGAACCACCCTGCGCTTTTGACCCCAACACCTTTACAAACCCCGTTTCTCAACCAATGCAACGCGAGGAAGATACTCTGTGATCTTGTTGTAGTAACCCAAGGTAAAGAAACGACCTTCGGCCACCTCTTCGTCGACCCTGGCCGGTCCTCGGTTGTATGCGGAAAGCATTTTCTTTAGATCGCCTCGGTACTTATCACGAAGATAAGCCATGTAGCGAATTCCCAAAGTAACATTGACCTCTTCGTCGAAAAGCATCGCAGGGCCTTGCCACTTCATTCCATATTTCGCAACCAGCCACTCGCCAGTCTCTGGCATGATTTGCATCAATCCCAAGGCTCCACGCGGACTGACAGCCCAAGGAAGATAATTGCTCTCGATCTTGATCACTGAAAGGATAAGACCTGGCGAAAAGCCATGCTTTTTTGAAAGTTTATAAATGAGCTTTGAAAGGCGAGCTGCTTTAGTTGGCTCAAAGCCTTTCATGTTCTTGAGTAAATGAGTTTTTATTGCCAGTTCCATGTTCTGAGCGGCAGTAATTTTACTCTTTGTGTTGCTCTTGATAACCGTTTCAGCGCTGAACCTTTCTTGTTCTTTTAAAACCAAAGTTGGAGCGTCAAGCGTGTGCGCATGGAGCGCAAACACAAAGAAACCCGAAACGACGTACAAGACCGTCGTAATAACCAATCGATTAGGATATCCGTACATAAGAGCCCCCCAACATAGAGGAAACTACCACCTTGTGTCAAATCCCTAGAAAGAGTCTAGTGGCTGCTTCCCAGTCCAAGGCGAACATACGGCGGACACTTCTTGTGAAGAATATCCAACAAGCCTTGGATGATTTTTTGGATTTCGGCTAGAGTTTTTTGACCAGGCGTACCTTAAACTTCATCAACCCCGATACGCTGGTCTTCAGAGTCGGATTATTGCCTTCAATGTCGATAATGATGCTGAATGGATTTTTTAAGATTTCACCGAGTTCAACCTCGTTATCTACAAGAAATCTCATAGTTTTTCCGTCAGCAGCGATTCGATCTGCCCGTGCTTCCCCGATGAGAAACGGTTCCTTTACCTGGCCTTGAGACTGGACATAGAACCTTGCTCTTTGGACAAAGCGAAGGTCCCCTTCTCTTGCTTCCAGAACAAGAACATCCGGACGAACAGACTCCATTTCATTATTGGCAATCCCCTTCATCTGAATTCGGACTACCGATGTTACCGGTACCCCTGCCGAATCCGATCCCACGCTTTCCAAAGCGGCGGCACTAGTCTCTGTGACTACGGGATAAGCATCTGTCGAAGTCTCTAACACTTGCTCTACACTGAATTTTGAGCAGGATAGTAGAGTTAAACCCATGATAATACTAAGGGTTTTGACGCCCACCTGAAGTCTCATACAACCTCGCACCGCACCCCAAAAAACGCGGCCGATCTCGAGAATGCAGTGGCCATGCCAACCAGGAACTCAGAAGGTGTTCTGTTTTTGGAGAAAAAGGACCATGAAATAAGCATCCTCGCCGTCCTCGTAAAATCGCGGCTTGATATGATCGATGAAAAAACCCAGCTTTTGATACAAAGCCGTAGCAGCAGCATTCGACTTCCGGACCTCTAAAAACACCCGTTTCATGTTTTTACGAAGGGCATCGTCGATGGCCTTCCGCACAAGCCGCTCCGCAAATCCTAATCCTCGCCACTGTAGATGCACAGCAACGTTCAAGATGTGACATTCCTCAAAAAGTAACCAATAGACGACATAAGCAGCAACGAGGTTGTCGGTTTCATCATCCGTCAGCACCAAAAATTGAGAATAAGGCCGCGTCATCTCTTCAAAGAAAGCTTCTCGAGACCAAGGACGCTTATAAGAAACACGCTCAATCTCTAAAACCAGCGGAAGATCATCTTCGGTGGCAGGACGAAGGGAAAAAGACTCAGAATTCATTTCAGGCATCGCATGCTACTTACGACGACGACCCAAAAGCTGCAAGAAGGCTTTCGGAGGCACGGCTCCCCTAAAGCTCTAGGGTTCCTGAAACCGGTTCTAACGACGGCCCATCAGAGCCTTGAAGTTGAGAGGTGACGCTCCAATGAATTTTCATGCGATCAGTGGCATACCCGGTCCGAATTGCTGCTGCAAACACACAGAAGCCCGCCGTGTCTCCCGGGTGTACTTCTAGGTTTTGTTGGATGTGACTTCCTCTTCGCAACTCATCCAAGGTAATGCGATCACAAGAGGTGTGATAGAACAGCTCGACCGGCGTACCCGAGAGCACTCCCTCCGCTCCCGCTTGAACAACCAAGTTCGCATGCACCGTAAATGGATTGGGATTTCGAATCAGAATATGCGCAATCGGTGGAACCCTTAAGAATCTTTGAGCCACGGCCCCGGCTCCTTCGCGAGCACTCGCCGTGACAATGAGAGGAAGGGTCTGAAGCCTCGTGGTGACATTGACGCATCCTTCGTACTGGTCAGAATAAAAGCGGATTTGAAATTGCTTATTGGAACCTTGAAAAAGTACCCCGTTAAAGAACTGGTTTCCCAGTTCGATCTCTGGGTCTCCGGTCACTCCTAGAGGAATGGCCATCTTGCCCGCCCAGCCCTGAAAAGCACCTTGGGCATCCGATTGACCTACTTCAAAAGTGAGTTGGGGCGACTTGACCGTAGTTTCAAAAGTGAGTTGCGGAAACTCAAATCCGCTTGTACGCAGCACGAGGGCCGGCAAAGTAACGCAACCTTGTCGATCCATTTCAGCGCGCAGCTGACCCGCGTTCAATTCATAGTCCGCAAGCTCGGGCACCCGGCGCACGCGGAGCTTCTTCAAGTAGGCCGATCCCATCGCCGAAGCTTGGCTCTCGCTCCGACTCATCGTGATCCGAACCTCTTGCTCTTCATCTGGATTGGCGCGTGTCGTTCCTCGCAGAAGAAGAAGACCGTCGGCCGTGTAAGCCCTGGCCTCGAAGATCCCCTCTTTGTCCCAGTCTAAATTTCGGATGGCTTCAGATTCCGTAGCCACGGGCTGGGAGAGACCCAACACGGGGATGTTTTGCCTGAGTTCTTCTCGACCGGACCCATTATGATAAGTCAGTTCGACCCGCCTGACCAAGGCGACCGAAGGATGATCTTTATCCTTTTCATCCGAGCGCAATGAAAGTTTAAGATCAGAACCACAACCCAAGCCGAAGATGGCAAAGAACAAGAAAAATAAAACAGGTCTAAAAACGCATTTAGTGTCTTTCATGAAGGGGGCATTCAGCAAAGGCCATGCCGCGATACGCCCAAGTGAGGGTTTGGCGAAGCGATGAAGCCTGTGCTAGAAGAATTGCCATGGCAGAAGCAAATAAAATCAGCGACTTTGACGAACGTGAGATCGCGAACGAACTCGATCGTTTGCGGCACAGTACCGCGCATGTCATGGCTCATGCGGTAAAACGACTTTACCCTCAGGCTAAATTTGGAATCGGTCCGACCATTGAAGATGGGTTCTATTACGACATTTGGTTAGACACGGCGTTGACGCCCGAAGACCTGCCGCGCATCGAAGCCGAGATGAAGAAAATCATCAAAGACAACAATCGTTTTGAAAGAGACGAGCTTTCGGTTGAAAAAGCGCGAGAGCTTTTCACTCGCCTTGACCAACCCCTCAAACTCGAAATCATCCGCGATCTCGGTGGATCAACCTTCAGCGTCTATCAGGAAGGCGAATTTGTCGATTTATGCCGAGGCCCCCACATCGAAAGCACAGGCCAGATCAAGGCCTTCAAGTTGCTCTCGATCGCTGGCGCTTACTGGCGCGGCAAACAAGAAAACCAGCAACTGCAACGCATCTACGGAACAGCGTTTTATTCGCAGAAAGAGCTCGATGAGCACCTCCATCTCATTGAAGAGGCCAAGAAAAGAGACCACAGAAAGCTAGGCCGCGAACTCGATTTGTTCAGTTTCGATCCTGTGGCGCCTGGCAGCCCATTTTTCCATCCGAAGGGCACGCTTGTTTACAACAGGCTTGTTCAATTCGTGCGCGAGCTTTATCGGCCTTTCAATTATCAAGAAATCATCACGCCTCAAATCATCGACTCTTCTCTATGGCACCGGTCAGGCCATTACGAGAATTACAAAGAGAACATGTACTTTACTGAGATCGAGGAGCGCGAGTTCGCGGTCAAGCCGATGAATTGCCCCGCATCGACCTTTGTGTATGCGAGCAATAAGAGAAGTTACCGAGATCTTCCTCTCAGGCTGGCGGATTTTGGCAGGCTTCACCGCTATGAAAAGTCAGGCGCGATCGGCGGACTTACGCGGGTAAGGACTTTCTGTCAGGATGATGCGCATGTGTTCTGTACACCCGAACAGATTGAACCCGAAGTCATCAGCTTGATCGATATGATTCTGGGCACGTACGAGGTGTTTGGATTTGGGAAAGTAGATGTTTTCCTCTCAACGCGCCCGGAAAAAAGAGTGGGCTCGGACCAACTCTGGGATACGGCGGAAAAAGCTTTGGCAAAGGCTCTAGACACGAAGGGCAAGCGCTATCAAATCAATCCCGGTGATGGCGCATTCTATGGGCCAAAGATCGACTTCATTGTTCATGACGCGCTAAAGCGACCCTGGCAACTGGGAACCATTCAGCTCGACTTCAACATGCCGGAAAGATTCCAACTAGAGTACACGGGTGCTGACAACTCAGCGCATCGGCCTGTCATGATACATCGTGCGGTGTTGGGCTCGGTTGAGCGGTTCATGGGGGTTCTGATCGAGCATTATGCCGGGGCTTTTCCGTTCTGGCTCGCACCCGTGCAATGCATGGTCATCTCGATCAACCCTGATCAAGAAGAATACTGCAGAGGTTTCTTGAAGACGCTTCGCGAGAAGGGAATTCGCGCCGAATACGATGGCCGCAACGAAAGCATGGGGCTGAAAACGCGCGAAGCTCAGATGCAAAAAATCCCTTTGATGTTCGTCGCAGGCAAACGAGAAGTCGAAACCGACACGTTTTCAGTGCGAAAGTACTCTGAGAAAACAAGTACGACGATGACAAAGGACGCTCTTCTTGAGATGATGCTTGAGCTAGAGGCTGCCGGAAAACCAAAAGCCTAAAGACATGCATGCTTTGTTGAAAACCTTGCATCTACTTCGTTGGACGGGCAGGTACTAAGGATGGCGCAAAAAGCCGAAAAATCCTCGTTCCCGAGAAGAAACTGGGGACAACTTTACGATAATATTTACGGCTTCATTCGTTTAACCGCGACGGAAGAAGCCATCATCAATTCCCCCTACTTTCAACGCTTGCGTTGGATCAAACAGCTGGGCTTCGCGAACTACATTTTCGATGGCGCCGAACACACGCGTTTCGCGCATGCTGTGGGAGCGATGCACTCGGCTGATCAAATGGTGCGGGCAATCGGACGGGGCGTTCCTGATGAAAAGCTCTTTGACCCGAAAGCGACGGACTCTGCCTCTATCTTCCACAAATCAATTCGAATCGCGGCGCTTCTGCACGACATAGGGACATTTCCTTTCTCTCACTCGATTGAAGGTTCATACATCCGTCATGGCGAACGGTTGGAGAAAACCGGCAAACTTCCCGGAAAACAACTCCCCAACAACCATGAGCACTTGGGTTCTTACATCATCAAGAAAAGTGAATTTCCAGGAGGGATCACTCACATCCTAAAGAGCTCTGGATTTGATTTTGCGAATCTCTCAAAGTTCATCAAGGGTGATTCGCCGGACATGGTGGCAAACCAGCTTTTGCATTCTGACATCGACGCTGACCGGATGGATTATCTGATTCGCGATGCCTACCATACTGGAATCAAGTACGGTCATATCGATCGCGACTACATCCTTTACCACCTGACGACATTCAAGACCTCTGACGGCAAGGAAGCATTGGGCGTGAAAGAAAACGCCTTGCATGCGGTTGAAGACTTTTTGATCGCAAGATTCGCATGGTACTCGCAGGTCGTGCGCAACTCGAGCTCTGCGAAGTTCGACATCCTGGCTGCGCATATCGCTTCTTATCTTCTTCAGCACAACTTGATTTACTCGTTCCAGAAGCTTCTTGAGATGGCGAAGTCAGACCCCGAGCGCTTCTTTGGGTTCAACGACATTTATTTCATGGGCTTGGTTCAAGACCTGTATCTTTCAAAGAAAATCAAAGACCCCATTTTGAATGAACAAATGAGGATGTTGATCTACCGCATTCCACCGAAAACCGTTCGGCTCGCTGAGAGCGAGCATCAAATCCTCGAAGTCGATAGTGATGGATTGATTCGGCAGAAAGAGAATCGGGTCCGGAAGCTTGAACAAAAAATCAAGGAAATCAACGCCCTCTTCAAGAAACATGGAAAGGGAACGGAATGGATCATCGCCGACATTCCGACCAAAGACGTGATCTTCACTAAAGACATCCAGTCTATCGTGAGGAAGCGCACCTCAGAGAATATTTATACCGAGCGCGATCCGATCAAGGTCATTGATAAATATGGCAATCCCTCTCTATTGGTCGAAAGGGAAAACGCGTTGATCGGAAAACTATCTCGTTATGTGAATTTCATTCCGAATGTCTACGCGAACAACGCGGCCGTTGAACTGCTCAGGCAGAAAAGAATCTTGCGCGAAAAAACTCATTCATAGACGCAGTTGGCGCGTCCCTGGTCGTTCTCCGTGAGGTTTTGTTTTACTTCTCCGTTCCCGGCTTCATCAAAAAACACCTGTGGGAACATGACCGTCTCAATCAAAGGGTCATTCGATTGACTGGGGTCGGGACAGCCCACATTAGATTTATTTTGATTGGGTTTTCCGAGCGGGCCGCAAGAATGGTCAAGCCCCAAGAGATGCCCTAGCTCATGAACAGCGATGCTTTGGAGATCCGGGATCCTACCAGACCCGCTGACGAAGAAGTTCGTATAGTTGAATTCCATGATGGCATTGAAAATGGTCGAAAGACCGTTGGGGTTAGAGTTAAAGCAAGTCGTCGTGACAGCCACGGCTGTCGGACTTTTGGACCAGTTTGAGAATCGTTTGTAGACAACCGTGCCTTCTGAAAGCGTACCTGCAGAACAGGCCGGGCTGACTTGATTGAGGGTAGCTTGATTTCCTGATCCACCCGCACCAACGTCAAAAATCGTAAAACCCTTGGAGGCGCTGTAAAACCGGTTCCAGGTTTCTGCGCCCGCTTGAATGGCGTTCACCTCTTCAGCGGCCCAATCTCCTGATTTAAATGAGAGTTTGATTGGAATCGCACCCCACTTGCCTTGAATTGAGTTTGATTGTTCTTGGGGAAGGACGCATTCCTTTACGATTTTTTCGGAGGGTTTATTCGTCTTTTTAGGAGCACAGGCCTGTATCACTGGCATGAGACATAGGCACACAAGTAAACAAGACACGTGCGTGAAAGAGCCCGTCGTCTGTTTGTCGATGCGCGCAGAAATCGGCCTTGGTTTGCTGTACCCCCGTAAAGGCACCAAGAATGTCCCCCCTCAAATACCCACTCCTCTCTATTTTCGGATTTTTGACTAAATTAATCAAATTTTTGCAATCCGTTGATTTTATTGTTATTTTTCAAAACACCTCGGCCTTTTCTACCTAGCGCCCAACCGCCAACCCGACGTGATTCAATTTTAAGCTCTTGAGTGCCTAGAAGCCGCTTTGGCAAGCAAATGCCCATTAGAGTGGCTATGCGCAGCAAAGTACTGAGCCTAAAATCAAGACTTCCCTTTTCGAGGCGTGAGATGTGGCAGATAGGCATGTCTAACAGCTCACTCATTTCCGTTTGAGTGAGCCCCATTTTTGCGCGGCAGTGTTTTAAAGCCTCGCCAAAGTAATTCAGTACAAGCCCAAGCTCGTACTCAGCCCTAGTGCTTCTGCGATTGATGCGTTGGAGTTTCGACGGAAATTGATTTCTCATGTTCTGAGTACCTCGTTTTTGTAGGGTTTCACGTTTTATTGGGGGGTTTGGCCTTGCGACCGTTTGTCTTGGGATGATCTAAGAATCGACCGTCTCAAATTCACGCAAGGCGACCTTATTGAGAAGCGCAGGATCTAACTGAAACTCGGCCCGTTGAATCTTGATCTTCAGCGCCGAACGCAAACGATCATCAAGGTCTTGTCGAATCAAAAGCGCCAGTTTCAAGTGATGCACATTTCGCGGTTGATCGAGCAAAAGAGCCAGGGTTCTGGACACTCGAGCTATTTTCATCTTTCCTCTGTCAGAAAGATCACAGCTGAGTTCGGCCCATAGAGAGGGGCCATCGACATCAATGCCTTCTTGCTTTTGATCTCGCCTCATCGAAGCTCGCTCAACTCTTTCGCTCCATGTGGAAGAATCGAGTAGAGCGTCAAAATAAGGCAAGAGCTCTTTGGGAATAAGTGCGCCTTTCTTATTTTGCTCGCGCTGCCCAAGCATCACGATCAAGTCGAAACGATCCATCATAGGGCCAGAGAGTTTCCGTTGATACGCTTTTCTACACGGATCGGTGCAACGACAAGGCCGTCGTTCGAGCCCAAAGTAACCGCAAGGGCAGAGGTTCGTAGTGGCCAGTAGCTGAAAACGAGCAGGCAAGTAGGTCCTAAACTTAGCCCTTTGCAGACGAACGACCCCGTCTTCAATGGGTTGTCGAAAAGCCTCGAGCACATCACGTCGAAACTCGAGGAACTCGTCCGCCACTACGATGCCATTGTGAGCACGCGTGAGCTCGCCCGGCATTACCTGACCTGAATTCAAGAGAGCCCCCTCGAGCGCAGCTCGCGAAATACTGGTCTGCAAATGCACTACTGGCCTTGCCGACCGTTTTGAATTCCATTCGGAAAAGAACTCTCCAAAAGGCTTCAATGAAGAGGTGCGTTCCATTTTCTCGGCGGCACTCATAGGTCGCGAAGCGGATGCGATCGCTTGGACAAGCATGCTCTTTCCCATGCCGTGCGGACCAACGAAGAGGCAGTGGTGTTGGCCAGCGACCGCGACAAGCGCTGCAAGAATACCGAGTGGCTCATCTTGAACCTGCGTCAAAAGCTGAAAAGAATTTCGAGTCGTCGTCTCTTCAAGTGCTTTAGATTCCACTCTTCCGAGCAGTTTCAACGCTGGCCTGCCTGACATCACACGGGCACCTGCTTCCTGAAGTTTTAAAAGCGCCTCCGCCAAAGTTCTTACCCCGGCCATCTCAAAACGCTCGGCCAGACTGGGCGCAATTTCCAAGAGCTGCTCAACGTCTTTCTCGTGAGCCACTAAAAAGCCGGTTCCGTCAGATGCAATCCCTAAAAGCCATTCCGCGATAGCCGACAACCACCCGCATGGGCGAATTTCCCCGCTCAAAGAAAGTTCGCCGATCGCAAAAATCTGATGTGGAATGGGGCATTCAAAACTGGCTGCCAAGATTCCAAGCGCCATGGGAAGCTCAAAATGACTCCCCCATTTCGGAAGGCTCGCAGGTAAAAGATTGATCGTCACTTTTCGCGCTGGCCAATCAAAACCAGAATTCACGACCGCCGCGCGAACGCGCTCTCGGCTTTCTTGAGTGAGCGAACTGGGCAATCCGACCAGAGTCACATTCGGAAGTTGTTTGGCGAGATCGATCTCACAGGTCACCAAATTTGGAGCAAGACCGACGAGCGCGCACGAGTGAATACTGACCACCATTTTTAAGGCCTCCTTTGCTCGAAATACGATCGGCAGACTTTTCACGGTTTGTGCCAATTCGCAGCAACGAGCCCCTCTCTTTTAAGGTTCGCCTTCTAACCATCGAAAACTGGGTAAAAAATCTAATTATATCAAACACTTAAAATAACTAAACCTCTGCCTCGCTCTGACCGATATATTGATTAAATTAGTCAACTAAGGCAAACTTCTAGTAGTGAGTGGGGGATAAATTCTTTGTTCGTGGGCTTAAGGGGGATAGCTAATCATACCGCAAGGGTCTCAAGCCTTGCTCTGGTCTTAGTTGTTGGGACCATGAGTTTGCAGGGGTGTTTCAATGCGGGCACGACTGCCGGAAAAGTTCCGCAAACCACAACAGCAACCTCGGGCACATCGACCTCATCAAACGGCGCCAGTACTGAAACCCAATGCCTTTTGTTTTCAAACAACTCAAACGATTACTCGACCTGTCTATCATGCAAAAACTCGTTGTGCACTTGCACCACCAGCACGTGCACAAGTACAGAGCTTGCCGCCTGTAGCGTGAGCCTCAATACGCTTACCCAATGCGTGCACAACAACAACTCGCTTGCGGGTGGATCTTGCATCGGACTTCGCTGCGGCGATACCCAGGTGCCCGATTTTGCCGCATGCACTTGCAGAGATGCGCAACCTCCGAATTCGATCTCTCCAACACCGGGCTTTGAAGACCAGCTTGCGCCTTACGTTCAACCCGGTTTCTTCGTGAGCAGCAGGTACTGCCCCGCAGGCACCGTGAATGCGGTGACAGGCACGACTCGGTTCGACTGCCTTTTAACCAACGGAGGCCCAGCGACCAGCCCGACTTATCCCCTCAGTTCCTCACTATCGCCGATCAATGTTTTTCAAGATGTCGGATATCTCAGGTGGGATCTTGCACTTGATGCATCTCAATTTTCACCGGCACTCCCACTTGAATTTCAACGCCCATTCCTAGGAACCACAAGCACCTTGGTTGGCAATGTCTTGTTCTCGTACCAGCTTAAACCCAACACCGTGCTCGCCTCAAACGCAGGACTCTATCAAGTGCGATGGAACGATTGCATCGAGCATTTTTCCGGGTACGGCACGAATGCCGCCACCGCTTCAGCCGTCACCAATAACTTTTGCGATCCGCGAACCGCTACGGGAGTAGCCGGAGCGACCTCATCGGTCATGATCGATCTCACCGCTGGAAATGGATCAGGAACAGCGCAAATCTCAGGCCTTTCGATGAACGGAGGTTCCTCGAACAGCAATCTGTTTTCATTAGCCGCCCCTGGCACCGAAGGGGACCTCCTCAAGACAAGCGTCTTTGGAACGTCTGACCGGGGCGTGAGCAAAGAAGACACTGGGCGCGGCGTTGATGGAAACGGCATCGGCGAATGGAACGACAATACGCAAGGGCAAGGCACCGGTCTCTTCTCGAATATCGGCTACTACAAGTACACGTGGGGGCCGCTGGGTGTGAAACGAAACCCTGCTGACTCAAGTAACGTGGCGCAAGCAAGCGTCACGGGCCGTGTGTCGATCAACATGAATATGGGTTACACACCGGCAACTGCCGTAGATTCCACAGCGATGTCGCCCCTGGCTTTCACCGGGGGGCTCACTTCCCGCACCTGCTCAACAACGGCTTCAAACCAGTGCGTGTCGACCTCGGTGTACCGCACCTCGGGCGGAGCCATCCTGACGCAATCTTTCTCACCGCTGTTTGCGAACAATTCCCACGCCTCGGGCGTTTCATCACTGCCTCCTGGGATTGTTGCCGTCTCAACCCCAAAGATCATTGAAGACACTTCTCAAGATGTTTCAACAAGCACGTCACCTGCGAAACTTCGCGTCTTCACACGAGCCGATGATGGAAATATTTACATGAGCCGATTCCAAAACGGCGCCTGGAATTCTTGGATGAACTTAGGCAGGCCTTGGGTGTGCAATCCCAGCCAAGGAGGGGGTCTGTGCTCTGGATCAAATCAACCAGAAGTATACAGGCCTTTTTTAATGAGTGCCGCCAACTGGACGGCGATGGGCCGCGCCAACAACGGCATCAGCATCGCAAGCGAGCCCGTCGTGGTTTCTCACATGCGTCCCAGTGGGTTGAATCCCAATTACGTCAAAGGCTATATCGCGGTTTTTGTTCGAGTCTCTCACTTGCTTTCAACAGTGCACACCGACGGAACCACTTTAATCGGGCCATACCACAACGCTGTTTTTTACACCTACGCAGCCACCGACTTCTCAACCAGCGCTTCCACCTCATTTGATGCGATTGGTACCTGGGCGCCCTGGCGGGCCGTAATTGACAGCGACGGCGATCTTTTCAGGATACAGGGAAACCCGCTGGCATTGATGAACCAATCGGCGGCGGGAGATACGAATACGCGCGTCTATCTCTTTGGAACACGTTCAGCAAACACGACCAGTGACGTCGCCTTGCATCCGCCGGTTGCTCCCTCAGTCGCCAATAATACGGCAGCGATGCTGACTCAAGCGACTATCGGTCGAGACTCAGGCAATGCCACGGCCCCTGAGCCTTATTACAACTATGGTTATGAACTGGTCAGAACCAGCGCTGATATTCACAATACGGGCGCTGGTGCTGGCACGCCAGCCCTTAGTTGGACTGATATCAGCGGCAACGTCGAACAAATTCAAGTCGCAGGCCTCAACGCTGGAGAGGGCGCTGTGATCAGCGACTGGACCTACGCCCCGGTGAGCGGAGCCTGCACCAACGGAGCGAATTGTATCCGTGTTTTCGCAAACGCATTGACTGGCGTAAGCTCGCCAAATGGCGCGCCCAGAAGCCCTCAGTATTACACGAGGGTTCTTCTGTTTCGCGAATACACGTTCTCAAACGCCGTGGCGAGTTACATGCGCCTTGAATGCGGCTCAAGCTACAGCAACCTCAAGTTCTTAGGTTCGGTCTGGCCGGTGAACCTTGAATCGGCCACTAACGAAGCCAGGGCCAATCCCGTCGGTGGCGGTTTGAGCATGTATATCTTCGGAAGATCGACCTGCTATGACGATACCGACCTAAGAGGCTCGTGCGACCCAAGTGTGCCTACTTTGAGTTACGCAGCAGTTGAAGGAACCACCGACTGCGACGCCGGCGAAGCCGACCCAAGAACAAGCGTTCAATACTTTTATGGCAATTCCGCTACCCAGGCAGGAGCAAACGCTTCGCCTCCAAACCGCACGGTAGTTGCCTTTCCCGTCACCAGCGACGTCATGGCAATTCGTAGCTCTGAGCTCGAAGTCGCGGGCAATGACGTACCGGTTTATCTGATCACCAGGGACCCTAACGGAAAAATCTCAAGCGGGGTTTGGGGAAGCAGCCAGAACGGGGTGAGCGGCCCCAGGCTTTTTATGATCACTCCTACTGGCGGATTTACGAACTAAGCAGATAAAAAGAAACAAACAGAACCCATCTCAAAAATACTCATGTCACAGCTCAAGAGCGTGGCAGGCCACCTCGAGAGTAAACTCAAAACTCATTTCTTTTTCCCTAGCATGCGATCGCGCGCTTCTTGCAAGAGCAAGACGACGTGATGCGCTCTGGTTTGGTACCCTTTCCCCCAATGGGCATAACGGTCGGGATGGTAGCGTTTCAGAAGCGCCTTGTAGGCAGCTTCGACGACCTCTTCACCGGCCTGGGGATGCACGCCAAGGATCTCATGCGCTGGCGTAGCTTGAGTCCATGAGGGAAAAGCGGAACCTAGCTGCGGCGGCCGTTGCGAACGCTTCGACTGCTTTTCCTTATCTTCTTCGGGCTCGTGCCTGGAGTGGGTGCCAGCATCTTTTACAAAATCGGATTGGGCCGCGACCGGAGTGCGTTTGACCGCGGTACGCAGATCAAACTCGTCGAGTTTCATCGCAGTCGCTTCGTCGCGGTCTTTGTTCCGGCGAAACTGCACATAGAGCAAGACGATCAGTGCAAAAAGGAAAATGCCCTGAAGGACGCCAAAAAATCGAATGCCCACCGGATTTTCGACCGCCATGGCCCCATTTTAGCAAGATTGCTCAGAGGAATGGATCAGATTTTATACCAAGCCAAGAAAGAGTTGCCCCTCCTCACTCTGATCGCCCTCGCATGCATCGCCGTAACCGCCCACCAGTTTCTTCAAAAACCCAGGCGATGGAACCCGCGCGCCTACTCTTGCCATTTCGAGCGAAAAACACAGGATCCTGGCGTAAAAACATCGCCCGAACACCGCAGTCACGAAACGCCCGGCACTTCAGGCGAACCTCTATTCTTGATACCCAGGTTCTTTCGAGAGTGGCGCAAAGACTTCCTAGAATTCAACGCGCCCCATGATCAAAATGGCTTGGTGCGTGGAATTTTTCTTGGCGACGCAAGAGCAGTCGCTCGCGATTCACGCGATCTTTTCCGCGAAGCCGGCCTTGCGCACCTTCTCGCCGCGAGCGGGTACAATTGTTGGATCGTCGCATTTGTTTTCAGCCTAATCGCGAAACTTGGCATTTTGGTCTCAGGCGGCCTCCTCGATTCAAGACGCCACCTAAAATTCAAACTCATCGCACCTGCCACGGCGCAACTTTCCGGAGCCTGGCTCTTTTGGATGTGGACTGATCAATCTCCGCCGATCACTCGCGCAGCGGTTTTGATCAGCCTCAAATTCGCAATCGAAACGCTTGGGCACACCGTTCCTTTTTTTAGGCTCCTTTTTGTACAATATCTCTGCTCGCTTGTAATTGCTCCAAGGCTTTGGATGAGTGCGAGTTTTCAACTCACCTATGGATGCCTCTTTGGAATTGTTTGGGTGCCCCAATGGGTGCGGGCGTTTCGCCCTAGCCGAAACATGTTTGGTCAAATCGTTTGGGATTATTACTGGTCAGGATTAGGTGCCTGCCTCGGAGCGCTTCCCACCACCTGGATCGTTTTTCAACAAGTCAACTTCACAAGCCTGTTGACCAACTGGTTTGCGGTGCCCATCGTAAGTTTTGGGATAATGCCAGTGGCCCTGCTAGAAATGCTCCTAATACCGTTTTCGAGCCTGAGTTTCTTCAATGCGACGGCGACCGCGCTCGCTTCGGTGGCGGCGTTTTTGTCTGATTTTTTGCTCGGTCTTCTGAGCTTTTGGATGGACCATGTCCCAGCGCTGATCATTCATGTGAGTTGACGGATCACTTCGCGCACAAGGCGGTGCGAGCCTATACTGCGAAGAGCCTCCGCCAGCTCGTGCATCAACTCCTTGGAATCACTTTCCGTGTTCACGTTATCAAGCAGCGGAAGGACCGCGGACTTGTCTTTGATCTTACCCAACGCGATGATGGCTTGCTTCTTCACCGTAAGTTCCGGATCCTTGAGGAGAGAAACCAGCAACGGCACGCATCCTTGAAGTTCAGCGAGGAAATGTTTGGCCCTTCGCGGGTCATCTTTAATGCGAATGGCAATACCCTCAGAAGTCGCCAGCAGCGTGAGTTCGCCGATCGCAAAGGCCGCCGAAGCGCGCATCCCATGATCGGAATGCAAGAGCATGGGTTTCAGGGTGTCTAGCACTTCAACCCTTCCCTTTGAAAACAAGACCATCGCGGCGTTGGCTTTCACCCGATTGCTTTTTGATGCGACGAAAGGAATGAGCAGATCGATGATCTGCGGATCTTCTGAGCCGCTCAAAGACTCAATGGCATTGGCGACGATGCGTTCATCAGGGTGGTGCAAGAACCGAGTAACCCGTAGGATCTTCTCATCTCGACAGAGCTTTCCGAGACTGATGAGGATAGAAGAAATGACCTTATCAGAGGTTTCATGCTCGAGCTGTTGGAATAAGATCTCTAGAGTTTCGGAGTGCCCTCTTGGCGCGAGCCTCGTGATTGCTGAAATCGTAGCCGTGCGCACCATCTCGTTTGAATCGGAAAGTTTTTGATACAGCGGCTCAAGAGCCTCGACATTGCTTGAATAGCCCAAGAGCTCGATGCAGTGGCGTTTGATCATCGGATCAGGATTCGAGAGGTTCACCAGCAATTCGCTCACGTCTTTGATTTTGATCAGCTCATAGACGATGACCTCTTCTTCCTTGCCTCTGATCTTATCACGCGAGAGTTCTTCATAGTCGAGGAGACCCTGCACCCTTTCTTCGACATGATGACTAAAGACGATTCGCGTATGCCGACCCTGCTTCGAGAGCTTTTCGATGCGATTCGCCAAGTTCACGACATCTCCAATGACCGTGAAATCCATGCGATCAGGGCTTCCGATGGGGCCTGAGATGATTTCACCGCTGCTGATGCCGATGCCGATCTCAATCACTGACTTATCGTTCCTCAGTCGCTTTACGTTGAACTCAGAAAGCCTTTCGCGCATCTCCATCGCGCAATAGATGGCGTGAAGAGCCGTATTCACGGGTTGTTTGAGTTCGTCTTGCTCATAAAAGACCGCCAGGATGGCATCACCAATGAACTTATCCACCTCGCCCTTATGCTTGTAAATCACTTCGACCATCGCCGAGAAGTATTCATTGAGCATCGAGGTGACTTCTTCCGCGTCAAGAAGCTCGCAAACATTGACGAAGTTCCGGATATCGCAAAAAAGCACCGTGGCCCGCACTCGAGCCCCAGCTAGGTTGGACACTCCCTCAGGGGCTTCGGTGATCCGGCGGTAGGTGTTTTCAGACAGGTACTTCTTCAATTCATTCTTCCGTTTGAGTTCCCTGGCCATCCCATTGAATGACCGCATCAGATCACCCAATTCATCGCGCTTGCCGGTTTCCACGGTGACATCGTAATTGCCGCTCGTGATGGCTTGGGTTGCATCGACCAGTTTTCTCACCGGACCCACCACGAGCTGCGCGAAGAGTATGGCGATGATGATGCTCAAGATCATGCTTGGGATGAGGTCAAGCAGGATCTGCCGCTGAATGACCTGAATCCTGTCTTTCAACGACGCGAACGAAAATAAGAACTCGACGTAAAAGGGAGCTTCCTGGTTTTCGCTGCGGTAAGTGGTAACCACCTGAATCAGCGATTCGCCGGCCCCCGACTTTATCACCTTCCAATAGGTATCCTGCCCTGAAAGTTTAGTTGTGACTTCTTCGGTGAAGTCAGCTTTCTTTCCCTCAACCCCGGGAACGGGTTGTTTTCCCAAAGCGATGTCTTCCGAATCAAAAACGATCATCCCCGACTTTTTCGAGATGATTCGGATCGAATTGAGGTTCTCCTTGCTTGAGATGGCTTGTTTGACGGTGGGAACGAATTTGTCGTTGTAATAAAAATAATAGAAATTGCTGAAGCTCGAGACGATGAAGTCTTTGCTCAATTCGGCGATTTGAACGCTATTCCGGATCAGGCGCTCGGTCTGCTCGTTTTTCTGCAAATGGCTTTGCGAAAAAAACACGATCGCGCCAGTCAAAAGATTGATGACGATGATGGTCGCAACGAACTTCGCTCTTAAACTATACACCCTGAACAGAGCCGAAAACCGGCTCCACAACGGCAAGAATGCGGGCAATCTGGCGTAAGTGAGGGCGAACCACAACAAAACCACGATTGCCATGCCAGCCAAAAAAACAAGAAGCGTGCGCAAGGTGATATGGCCGGTGCTGAAGACGTAATACAACACGTATTGATCAGCCGGCATCACGACGCCGATGCCTGAGGGATCGCTCAAGACTTGCATTTTTTGAAGCTTGCGTCCAAGCTCAGGATCCACTTTATAAGGTTGCGTCTTCCCGCGAGGAAGGTCTTTGCTGTCAAAGACCACTTGCCCATTTGATGAAACAACGAGTATTTGGGTGAGGTGCGGATCGGCCCTGAGAAATTCTTCTACGGAGGGCTTGAACTGTTCTTCGTAATAGAAATAGAAACTTGCTTGAAAAGAACCAAAGATGCGTTCATTGTTAATCCTTACGAACTCGAACTTTTTCTGACCATACTCGGAAATCCAAGATGACTTCACGAAAGACAACGCAAGCACGAAGGCCAAAGCAAAAAAAACGCACAAATTCCTCGGCCTCAAAACGACCCGCTTCACTGGATTCATCTCAGAAAATTTTAACAATAGTCGCCGAAACTGACCACTACGTCGTTGTGGACAAACCTGCCCTGTTCGACAGCCAAAATTCAAAATCGGGCCGAGACTCGGTCGTCGACTGGCTGAATGGGCGATACGGCTACTCTGGGCTCGTGCATCGTCTGGATTTTGGCACTTCGGGGCTCCTGGTTTGCGCAAAAACACCGGAATCCGCCAATAAATTGACCAAGCAAATGACGGATGGACTTATAAATAGAACATATTTATGCGTTACGTTTGGGAGACTCCCCGCGGATCAGGGGGAATTTACCGACCTTATAGATGGAAAGCCGGCCGCGACCCGCTTTAAAGTGCTCGAACGCTTTCCCAATGCGACTTTGACCGAAGTGGTTTTGGATACCGGCAGGAAGCATCAAATACGCAGGCACTTCGCGCAAGCGGGCCACCCTCTCCTTGGCGATCATCTTTATAAATCAAAAGGCTCGGACAGGCTGTTTCATCGACCCGCCCTGCATGCGCGAAAGCTTTGCATCGAAAACCAAGAGTATACTTCTCCGTTGCCCGAAGATCTTGAATCGCTTCTCTCTAAGCTAAGAGCCATACGCTCTTAAGCCCAGGCGAGTTCGCTCCAGCAGCGTGCGATAGATCCTCTTCAAGGGGTTGGGAAACCTCACCCCCCTCAAGCCGTACCCGCAATCTTCTCGCAAGAGCCTTCATTTCGGAATTGAAAAGATCGGTCGGCCAACCCGAATCGTTGGTTGAAACCAGCATCGCCCCCCCTCTGGTTAAACAGGAATACGCGCTCTCCACAAGAGGTATTAGATCGTCTCGAACTTTGAAAACCCTTTTCCCTCGTGAAAAAGTCGGGGGATCTAAGACGATCCACGCATAGCGATCGCCCCGTTTCTGAGCCTTCTTTAGAAAGTCCCGAGCGTCTTCGTTGATAAGGCGATGTTCCCCAAAATCGGTCGTCTTGTTTTCGTTGTAGTTGCGCTTTTCCCAACCCAAGTATCTCTTGCTGAGATCAACGCTCGTCGACCGCCTCGCTCCCGCCGCCAACGCCGCTATCGAAAAAGCTCCGGTATAACTGAAAAGATTGAGAAAACCTTTATGCTCGTTTGCTTCCTGCAATAAAGGCGACTGAGATATAAGAGCCCGAAGTCTTTCTCGGTTTTTTTTCTGATCCAGGAATAGCCCCGGATTGAGAACTTCTTCAGTTTCCAGGCGAAACTTGAGCCCCGCTTCTACCGCCCAAAACTCAGCCGGGGCAACCTGTTCTTTGGCGTCTATAAACAAAGCCTTGAATGGCTTTGATTCCCTCCCAAGCTTTAGAGCGCCTCCCACGGCCACTACCCGCCCCGCCTTGAAGCGCCCAATCACTGATCGAAGAAAGCCCTCATTTCCTGAAAGACCACGGCTCTTCACAACGATAAATAAAAACCATTCTTCGTTTTTACGGTCACCGCTCGCGATGCGATAGGCGTCGACATCAAAATCAATCGAGCTGATCCAACGAAACGAGTCTTTAGGCAGGCGCATCATTCACCAACGTTTCAAGACCCATGACGTCAATCTTTTCCGCAAGTCCCAGCTGGGCTGCTTCTTCACAGCCTTGAAAATCAAGCTGTACCGCGCGCAGGGCGATCGAGCGCGCAAGAAAAGAGGTTCGGGCCCCGTAGAGAGTATCACCCAGAATTGGAAACCCTCGATGCGAGAGTTCATACCGCAGCTGATGAGACCTGCCGGTGAGTGGATTCAAACGCCAGATGAGAATCTCAGCGCCATTGAACGCTTTCTTTTCGCAAAACACGGCATGAGTGATCGCCTTTTTTCCATGCGAGCTCTCATAAGCGCGCTTCTTCCCGCGTGAGAGGGTGGAATGCCACTCAAACTCGCGCTTCCGGTCGAGAAGCAGCAGGGTTTCCTGCGGCCCAAGCTCGGTCCAAGCCTGATAGGTTTTGCGTACTTTTCGTGTTTCGAACCACTGGTTTGCCAGTCGGTGGGCCCCAGGAGTTTTGGCAAAAAGCACAAGGCCGCTGACTTCTTCGTCAAGCCGGTGGACGGGATAGAGCTTCACCTTGTTCAAAGCCGCTGAAAGACAAGGCCTCGGATCACGAGTTCCTAAACGGCTAGGCACACTCAGCCAGCCCGAAGGTTTATCGAAGACCACGAACGACTCGTTTTCAAAGCAAACTTGGGGAAAATCCACAGACGCACCATACAATTTTCGCGGCGCATTGCCAATACCAGACTACTTTGATATGGTGCCGTATCATCGCCATGCTTCTAAAAAAACGGCTCTGCCCCATCGTCGCACTCGTTTTCTTTTCGCTCACCCAGTCGTGCGCACCTCAACGAGCACAGTTTACCCTCACCCAAGGCAATCGAACGCACGCACCGTCGTATGAACTTGCGGCGACAAATATGGGGGCCTGTGGATTGAGCTTTCAAAATGCCGCTTCCGCCGAAGATGAACGGCCGCCAAACACTTCCGCGCTGTCTTCGCTTATCCCTTCAGGCAAGCTTGAACTTGAAATCAGTCCTGAACAAGAAGAGCAACTCAAGGCACTGCTTGATCAAATCGACTCGAATCCAGTCGCTTTGCAACCAGGGATGTTCCGCGAATTTGAACGCACGAATCCCGCTACGGGAGAGACCGAGAAGCTTTGCCAAGGTGTACTCGCCGTTGATCCTTCTCACGCTGTGGTTCAAACCCGATACGCAGATTCCGATATGATCTTCCGACCAAAGAAACTAAGACTAGGCTCGCTTGATCCGATCGAGTCGGCAGTGCGTTTCATCGAGAACAAAGACTCGAAATCACTCTACGAAACGCTATGGGGTTTTCTTTTGCTCTACTATGAATCGGCGCGCATCTTGCCCAAACCCGACATCAAGGTACGGATTCGCCGCGCTCACTACGCTGAACAAAACACAACCTTCCGCTTGGCCCTGACCATACACCTCAATGAGCAACCCGAGATCGACCCTGTCGCCGTCGAGGTGCGCTTCGCGCCGTCTCGCCCAAGGCCGTTCCACGTCATTTATAAGGCCTGGGGAGTGAAACGAGCCACCCAAGTGCTTCTACAGACCTCGGATTCTGGCCGCTAGATTGACTCCTGAAGCTTAGCGCAAGGATTTTCTTGTCCCACTTCCTTCTCCGAGGTAGTTTCAAAACCATGGTTGCCGACATCAGCATTCAGCGTTCAGTGATCGAAATCCTCAAGTCAAAACCCCGGACTCTCTCGGCGGAGATTATTCCACCGCGAAATGGAGCCGAGACCGAAGCCGTATTGAAACAAATCGAGAGGCTCAAGACAGTACCAGTCGATTTCATCAGCGTCACCAAAGGCGCTGGCGGAAGCTTGCGCGGAGGCACCCTGCCTATCGCTCAAACCATCAAAAGCCAGTTTGGAATTTGCGCTTTAGCCCACTTCACCTGCCGTGACTACACGGTAGAGGAAGTAGAAAACAACTTGATGGACCACCATTATTTCGGCATCGGCAATATCCTGGCATTGCGAGGAGATCCCCCGACTGGCCAGCCCGACCATTTCAAGCCCGCTCCCAACAGACATTCTTATGCATGGCAATTGGTCGACCAAATCTGCCGGATGAATCAGGGGCGTTATTTGGCGCGCGGCGGTTATGACACTCCTGTGGATTCAAAAGAAGATTCATTGCGGAAAGTCAGGCGAGGCACGCCGACCAATTTCTGCATCGGGGTTGCCGCTCATCCTGAGCTCGAGCCCCATTCCGATGCGGTTGAGTTTTTACGCTGCAAGGTCGAAAGAGGCGCGTCTTACGCCATCACTCAGATGCTCTTCTCAGTGGATTCCTATAAAAGGTTTCTGGAAAGTTGCGCTGCACGAGGGATTCACATCCCGATCATTCCTGGGATTCGGATCGTTACACAAGCTTCCACCGCCGAGAGGCTGCTGTCGCGAAAAGAATTTGGGGTGAAAATTCCCGCGAACTTCCTCGAAAAGCTACAAAACGCACGCTCAAAGGAAGACGCAAAGCAGATCGGTTTAAACCACGCCTTTGAACTTTGCCAAGGGCTCTTCGCGGCCGGAGCCCCCGGCGTTCACGTCTTCGTGATGAATGATGAGAACACCGCCTCGGATCTACTTATTTCTTTGAAATAAGCTCCTAAACCAAGTTCTGATCTTGCCAGAGCTTCGCTCGATGGCATTCGCCTGCGTCAAAAGGGACTCGCAAGTTTTGGCCGTAGCTTTGTTTCCAAGCATGATCCTGCGAAAATCCGTCTCGCTGGGGCGCTTGATTCTTTTAGCCACGATCTGTTCGAACTCAGCGCGGCTCATCTGCATGTTTGCGCTCTTATGAAGCGCGCGCGCAACGTCTTTGACCAAAAGCGCGTTGCTTTTGAGGATGAACTCCGTCAACCGCGCAGAGTAGTCGAGCAACGCGGACTTTTCTTTTTCTAAACGTTCGAGCATTCCAGGAGAAAACTCGACTTGCCCAGTCGAAGGGTTGGTGACTAGAGGAATTGGCGCCAAATTCAACGTCCCGCCGTCGAGCAACATGGTTTGCGCAAGCGCTCGAGCCCGCGAAAAGTCAGTACTTGCTCCCACCCCAGCATCCTTCAAGAACAAGACCTCAGCGATGTGTCCGCCAAGACCCACAGCAAGACGGTAAGGTCCCTTCTTTGCGGCTGGATAGACATCTTGCGTGGGAATATCTACGGCGGGCTCCATCCATCCGCCGTCTCCGCCGCCAAAGGTATTGATTTCAGCGACACTATTCCTGCCGTACAAAGCCCGTCGCACGATGGCATGGCCAGCTTCATGCACGCTTGTCTCCCAAGCCGCTTTTTCTCTAGCTTCAGGGTGCATTTCAACAACCGAGCGTTGAATTTCAGAAAGCTTTTTATTTTCGACGATCTTTCCATCGCGACGAACCACTGCCGTCATCCTGCGAGCTTCTGTATCGAAAACGACTTCCACTTCAGCTCCCGAATACTTCGCCTCATTTCCGACGAACATGACATTTAAAGGAGCCTCAACATACTTCTCCATGGCCTCCAAAACCCATCTAGCCCCGCGAATAGGAATATAATCGGTGAGAAAGAACTTCTTCGCCGACTCTGAGAGTTTCACTGCAACTCCTGAATTCCTTAAGATCGCGGTGCTTGCATCGAAAAAGCGGTCACGCAATCTCTCTACTGTCTGGTCATCAAGAGGACGATAAAGCGTAGGCTCCCCCAAACGACTTCGAAAGGCGGCGTTCGAAAAGGTCTTAGTGTACTGAGCTCTAAACTTCTCAGGATGGCGAACGGTCAGTCGATAATGCGCCATCAACTCGCGGTTAGTCATGAACTCAGCATGGTCTCCAAGAACTTCGGTGAACATATTGCCCGTCGCGATGAATACCGTGAACGGAGGCAAGCTTGTTTCCTTGGTGGCATAGACTGGAAGGCCATTGACCATACGAGCTTCGGCCGGGTTAGGCGGGAGCCTGAGTTCGTCGAAGACGCTCAACATGTAGTTTTGCAGAGTGTGTTTAGAAGGGCTGTTCTCTCCCATACGAGGAAGCTCATCTAAAAGCGCTACCAGATAAGAAGAATTGCTCTTGGTGGCTGCTGCCAAAGGAGCTGAGACCACTCGATGAAAATCGCTCTCATGAACAACGTTGTTCATCTTGATTGACTTCAAGGCATTGGGATCATCAAAGAGGATCTTCGCAACTTTTCGGGCAAGCTCCGTTTTTCCGTTACCAGAAGGACCATCAACGTAAAGAACGACAGCGGTACGCCGACCCGCCTCAGCTGATTTCACTGCCTTCACAAGCTCGGATTCCATCCGATCGACCATGGCGTCAATCTCAACATCATGACCCAAGACTTCTTGTTTCAGCTCTGTACGCAACCGTGTTCGAGCTCTTTCAAGAAGTTCGGTTGGGCGCACCGGCAAAGGCCTGCCGATCTCAAAACTCGCTACCGTCGAACTGCCTTTATTCACGGGTTGAAGCTGTATTGACGACAAGGTGTGAGTATCGCCTTGTGCGAACCTCACGAGGACGCGGTCTCCCGGCGAAACCTGGCCTTCTCGAATCGATTGTTCAAACTTTTGAGAGATCCAATCATCAAGCTGGCTTTTCAGGAAGAAATCTCCCTCAAGAGGCGCGTAGGTCTCGTTCACAAGAAATGCCTTGAGCTCTGGGACCAACTCAAACTTCACCATCATGTCATTTTCAATGCGCGTTTGAATTTCACTCAAGTATTCCTCGACCAGCATCGCATGGTCCTTCTTAAGACGCACTTTGATGGGAATATAGTCGGTGATCAAATTGAGCAGTTCATTCGAATACCCGCGGCTCCTCAATTCAGCACGGATCGACTCTGAATTGAATCGTGAATTGGCCTGCTTGAAGTCTTGCTCGGATTTCAATGCGTCGCCCGAGATATTCGAACCGTCTGCACCCGTGTAAAGAGCCGCACCGGCGTAGCTTCCAAGACCTATGACGTGGTCGCGGGAAAGAGTGAGTGTGATTTCAACTTGTTTGTTTGCACCATCTTGAGTGCCTTCTCGCAGCGCTTTAGGCCACTGTTCAACCGGTACTTCTTTGTACTTCTCACACAATGCAGCGACCAGAGGAGGAATGAGAGTGACGTTTCCCTTCTCAAGAAATGAAGTAAGAACCTTTAAAACCTCAGGCGATGTTGCATCGACATGATCAAAGAAAATGCCTCCGCCATCGGGATGCTCAAGCAACCACAGCATCAAACCCGTTGGGTCTCCCATCCCAATATAACCTTGGCGAGAACCAAAGAGCTCGGCCCGAAAGAAAGCCTTTTCAGAATGCTCCGCAAGGCTCACTGAAAAGACGGGATTCGGGTCACCTGGGCGTTGTGATTTGATAAAACGCTCAAAGTCATTGAGCTTGCTTGGCGTAGGCCCCGCGACGACGACGACGCTGAACTTCGTGGCCGTTGATTGCTTGCGGGCAATGTTCACAAAAGTATCGACGGCCGCTTCTTGCCCGTACATGCCCTTAAGGCCTTGACGAACACGGTCTCCTGCGGCGTTACTCGCGGCGATTCGATCTTGAGCTCGAAGCACGGCGGCCCTTGTCGGATTTTTGGCGCCTTCCTGAGCTCCTTTCGCAAGCTCACCAGCGGATACACCAGGAACCATGAAAACCTCTGCTGGAAAACTGGGCTCAAACATTCCCGCGAGAATGCGTTCGCGATAAGGCTCTCTAAAATGACCGTTCCGAATGATGTTTGTTCCGAACGAGGCCTCTCCTGGGCGGCTCTCTACCTTGCCGTCTTTCAAATCGATCGACATCGAAACGGGCAGCTCGACCTCGCGAAGCTCGGGCTTGATTTCATCTTTTCTCCGAACAGCCAGCGTCTGATTATAACTTCCTTTGATTTCCAAGGTGTCTTTACTGGAAACTGAGATTTCCAATGAACTGGGTTCTGAATCGGTTCTGAGAGGCAGCCAACCTACTTTGGATTCCGACGTCTGAGGGTCAACCCTGAGGACAACGAGATAGCGCTTCAGCTCAGGCAAGCCTTGCTCGACCACTTCAGCATTAAAAGTAGAAATGACAACGCCGTCGCTTCCACGAACGATGCGATTGAAGATTTCACTTCCGTGACGATCAGAACCAAACGAAACAAAAGGCCCTACACTGTCTACCAAGACACGATCAGCCACCGTATCAACGATACTGACCCAATGGCCATGGCGGATCACAGTGATTAGGGACCGGTTTTTCAGCGCGCCTCTTTGTCCGCTTGACGCAAGGATCTCGATCTGATCAGGCTTTAGCCCGGGTACTTTTCCAAAGGATCGGATTGGAATGAGGCTTCCTTGTTCGCTTCTATCCAGCGCTTTCCTAAACAATTCGCCTGTCTGACCGTCGTATTCAAACAGATCGTTTGCATCGGTTCTGAGTGCGGCCTCGACGACGAACTTTTTTTCATCGGCATGCGTGAAACTTGGATTAACCCCTAGAAATATCTCCAAAACGCAAAGTGCAAGCGCACTTTTACGCAACCCCCGTTGCATCATTTTTTGATCTCCCTAAACCGCTACGTCTCGCATAGCATTCCCTTAATAGTAGAACGACCTACAGTTGACACGCGGCATTGTCAACCCGGGTCAAAACTTTTCCTCGAGACCGGCTCTAGCGGCGTGTTAATGTGTGAATCGATGAATTTTTCAGTAAAAAAATTTCGCGAGAATTGGCGCTCTCGACAGAAGAGCCGTTTCTACTCAGGATGGTTGCACTTAGGTTTTACCTCGGCGGTAAGCTTGACGGGAATCGCTGCTGCGGTTGCTCAACTGGAAAGCGTGGCTTTCATCGAGTTCTTAGTGGTTCCGATTACTTTCGGTTACGCGAATTTCATTGAATACAAAATGCACAAAGGACCTCTTCACCGCAGGACGAGGTTTTTTGGGCTCCTCTTTCAACGGCATACTCTCGAACACCATCATTTTTTCACGGCAGAGCATCTGCAAGTTGAAAAAGTGGACGACTTCAAAGTCGTGCTCTTCCCAGCATGGCTGATCGTTTTTTTCTTTGGCTTTTTCGCGATACCGGTTGGCTACGTATTTCACCAGCTCTTGTCAGCGAATGCCGGATATCTTTTCGCGGCGACGTCTCTAGGTTATTTCCTCAACTACGAATGGTTGCATCTCGCTTATCACATTGATGAGAGATCATGGTTGGCCCGCTTGCCTTTGTTGAAAGGCTTAAGGAAACACCATCAGGTCCATCATGACCCGAGACTCATGAGCCGATATCACTTCAACATCACCTACCCGATTTGCGATTGGTTGTTTCAGACGACTTTGCGTACAAAACGCAAAGTCGCATGATTTGCCTAAGTGGCCCGCATATTGCTCAAACAACGATTCAACTTGATCAACATGTTCATGACCGGAGGAATTCATGATGAAAACAACTTTCGCATTATTGGCGCCCGCACTCGTGCTTGCGATTAGCGCAAGCGCCCTCGCTCAAGGCAGCTCGAGCGGAAGCGGCTTGGGCGGTTCATCTTCAGCGACCTCGAATAGCGTCACTGGAACAACCACTCAAGACAGTGGTTCTTCGATGTCGACCGATACTCCTTCGGCCGATACAGCTACTCGAAGCAATACCAATGACCCGAACTCAGGGCCTGAGAGAGACCTTAGCAAAGATGAACGCGCTGTAACAGGATCAGGCATTGATCGCGAACCTTCGAGCGACAATCCGCGCTCCAAGCGTAGGTCTGGTATCAAGGCACCGACATCAGAATGACGTCTTCCAGCGCGCGTTTGAGGTTTGGTCTCAAGACGTGAGTCATTCGAGGTTCGTACCTGTGGTAAAGAATCCCTTCTTTGCCAGAAACAGCACTTACTGCGCTGAAATTGTCTTGGGCTGAAGGATCAAGCAAAAGATAAGCATGGCCACGGGCTTGGTAAGTTGCGCTCCTCCTGCTCACCTGTTTGAGCACATAGTCGCCCGCGCGTGCTTGGCTACTATTGACGTAGTCAAAATAATCAAAGTATCTGAGATGCGTACTTTCCCACGATTGCCCCAACGTTTGGCCTTGGCTGTTGAGGTAAGCTCTCTTCTCTGAAAGACGCTGCCGGTACTTTCGCAGAGCGAGCTGTTTCAGTGCATCAGCGCTCAAAGAAATTCCACCTTCGTTTTTTGCCTCAACATAAGGAAGCGCGATGTCAAAAAGGTATTCTGTAGGCAGAAGCGGAACCTTGGTTTCATAGCCAGTCGATGACGCAAAGGCTCTTTTGTGATTCCACCAGAGATACCGAGTGCAGTCCGCGCCGAGAAGTTCATTGAAAATCCGCTTTCGAGTGGCCTGATCAACCACAGTGGGATCACCGCCGAAAATATATCCTTTAAAAAGTTGGGGAGGCTCATCGTAATATTCCGCGAACCTGCGCTGGCCTTCGGTCAGATAGCCCGCATAATCAAGCCGGTATTTCGGGCTGAATACTCGATTCCTCCACTCCATGGCGTTGATGATTGTTTGCAACCGCGTAAGTTCAACATAACTGGTTAAATTTTCGGGGCGCAGACTTTGGTTTGAGAGCGTTCTTTCAAGGCTTGCGGCTTCGCCCTTCAAGCTTGCTATCTCGGCCAACTCTCGCCGCTCATCGGGTGAGGCGATATTGCCAGGCCCGCCTAAGTCTTCGGGCAGCGCCTCATCATCGCTTTGAGCAGCATCGTAAGCAGCCTCAAGGGAACCGACGTTTTGCCCAGCGCTTCCGCAACCAAATGCAAATAACCCCAAAACGAGGGCAAGAGCCCCCACCTTCCTTAGTGTCATGCTTTTCTTGCTCCATGGCCTGAATTCGTTCAGGCCTCATCTCTTGCGAGACGCAATGCATGTTTATTTATTGCCTACGGACCAACGTTGGTCTGGTAGGTTTCCCCAATCAAATCCAAAACAACATTACCGGAATCTGTTTCTACGCTGAACTGCGCCGAATGAGTGCGTTGCCCGGCGGGATCGAAACGAATCCAGAAGTCCGCGGATCCTCCGGGCACCAGTGGAATCTGAAGCCCAGTCAGGGGCCGCATCACAGCGCTCCACCTTTGATCCGAAGAACTGCGCGGAACATGGATCTGAAAAAACGCGGAATCCGGGCCCGCGATCCTTACAGCGGAAATGGTGGCCGTTCCCTGCCCCACATTCTGGATAATGATAGGCTTGATGTATTGGTTTTCGTTCGCCGGATCATTGTCTATGAAATTGAACGAGAAATTGCGTGCGAAGCCCACAGGCACGTTCTGGTTCGTAGGGTAAAGAAGCTGAACGATGCCCGCCCCGAGTGGAGCACTGATCGGCAGTCTTGCAACCGAGGCATTGCAGTTGCCTCGAACGACGGCTGATTGGTTTTGCGATCCGTGACAAATCACAAGACTTGCTTCAAGACCTATGTAAGTCGCAGGAAAAGGCCCCAACACGCCGATTCTAAAAAACTCGGTCACCCCGGCGGCCAAAACCGGATTCGCCTGCCCGCTCGATGCAGTGGAAAGAGTGAATGCCAAAGCATCACGGCCCTCAAACCACATCCCAAGGATTTTCGCAGGAGCGGATCCGTGATTCTCGATCCTGATCGGGTTGGGATACGACGTGAATGAGCTGTTTGAGTTCACGCCCGCAAAACGAATCGAGCTTGGCGTAGTGACGAGCCGTGGCTGAGTGTTCTTTGCTCCGATGCGAAACTCGATGAAGACCGGGTCTTTCTCTCCGAGCGTTCTGGTCGTTGAATACGAGGGTTCATCGACTCGATATGTTGGTACGCCGTCAAACTCAATCCGCCAGTTCAACTTTTGACGAGCTATGCCTGAAAGGAAGGTTGGGGTCGCGTTGGACAAGACGGGGCACGTCACGGTGTTGATGCCAGGTTCAGCCATACCCCGTGCGAGCGCGCAGCCTTGTTGACCCACGAGCATCCTTGAAGGCTCTAGATGGATTTTTTCACTTGGCCTTGAAGGATGAGGAACCCAAACTTTGGCCGCGTGGATGAAAAGATTGGGGCTGAAGTTTTCTCTCCACGTGCCGTCTTGATTGTTTTGCGTCTCCCAAGTGTAAATAGAAAGAATTGAACTAGAACGCCGATCACGCGTAAGCTGACGAGACAAGATGCGCACCCCGTCCACGGTCTTCACCACCGGACCATGCTCCCTCGTATCCATGAGGTATCTATTTGCGAAACGCGTGTTGCTGCGAAGCTGGAGGATGAACGAAGTGTCAAGCGTTGAACGCGGCGCTATCTTGCAATCAAGTTGGCAAAACGGGTCGATCGCGATTCTTTCGCCGGAAGGCAGGCAAAGCTGGGGATTTGCTTCAAGCGTGTTTGACGAGACTTGGCCCAAGCTAACTGATTTGCCAGGAGAAGAAAAACAGTCGTCATGCTCATTCGGAGCTCCAGACGATTCCCAGAATTGCACGATCGCGTGAATGTCTTTTCTGAAGAAACCTGCCGAAAGCGGGCTACCCAGGCGATTCACAACCGGTCTGCGAGTCACGGGATCGGTAAAAGTGCACCCCGCGACTGCTGCAGGCCGCGGCGTATGAGAGGCGGAATCAAATTTCGCGACCACTTCCCAGCTCAGGTTAAGCTGCTCCCCGCGCGGCATCCAATAACAACTGCTCTTGCGAAGATCAGTCAGGCTTGTCTCCGCCAAATTCGGATAGAGATCCGCCATGAGTTCATGGGGAAGCGCACGTCCCGAATTAAACAGGGTCGGACCGGAGACTGACTGCTGCATCTGTGTCAACGGAGCAAAATCGCGGCGAAACTTAGCATTGAACTTGAGATCGTAATCGAAGGTGAGAAGGCTTCCGGAAATCTGAGCATGAGCGGAACCCGCTAGCCCTAGAAAAACAAACAGGCACTTTGTCGCTCTGACGCACTGAACCCACTCCATGGTTTCCTCCAATCCCTTCCTGCTCTAACCATCTTCAAGTATTGGACCAGCGGCTTTCAAGGTCAACTCGCAAAATCCTGGTGTCAAAGCAACACTGAAGCTTCGTTGCAAAGTAGGGACAATAGGCCATTATGCAACCAGGCATGTACTTTTTTCAATGCAAACGACCGGAAGTCACCGGCACGCCGATTGCTTCTTCCATGCCAAATGAGGCAACCTATAAAATGCATCTGCGCTTTGGTAATAACCCTTACCTTCTTTCAAGGGGCATGTGGCGAAGGAGAGCAAGACGATCGCTCACCCGCCGGCAATGCGGCCAGCCCGTCGCCCAGCGCGAGCCCCGCTTCTACGGGCGGCATTGATCTCGATTCGCTCAGCCAACAAGAACTTTTCAACTTGCGGCGCACTCTTGATCAAGAGATTAAAAACCAAATCTCAAATAAAGCCTGCTCCAACGACTCGCAATGCAGAAGTATTGCATTCGGCGAGAAATCTTGCGGCGGACCGGATTCTTATTTGGTCTATTCAACTCAGCAGACAGACGCCTCGCAAGTGGAATCAAAGGTCGCGCTTTATAACCGCGTCGACAAACGATGGGACGAAGTGCGCGGCGGCGTCAGTGATTGCCGGTTCATTGAAGAGCCCAGGGTTGAATGCATGGCGAGCGCCTGCGCTGGAACGACGAACCAATAAAGCCTACTTGTTAATGCGATGCATGGCCGTGATCATGAAGGTTCGGGAAAGTTGCGAGTTGTAAGTCGGCCCAAACAAAGTTTGGTCGGCGTAAGAACCCACGAGCGACCAGGCGTCTTGAAAAGAGGCTCCCATGCTCACTCCCGAGGTCCACACTAATTTTGAGCGCTGAGAGGTGAGCCCGTTCGGATCAGAGTCGGTGCCCTCCCATTGAGGCCCTATCGAGACCCCAAAGCGAAATTGGCCTGGATTGTAACCCAACCCGATGTCGCCCAGAAAAACTGAGCCAAAAGAAAAAGAGCCCTGGGGTAAATACCTTTGGTGCGTTCCCAAAAGATACGCATCAAAGCCCTTGAAAGATTTTTGCGAAAAAAAACCAAGGGCCCCGCCCCATGCCCCGCGGCCATGCACATCCGAGCGCAAAAGATCGCTGCTCTGATCGGGCGCTCTGCCGGCAGGAACAATGAGGTCCGCAAAAATCCAAGTTCGAGGGAAAACTTGGTGGTAGCTGAGTTCTTCAATCGCTTCAAACGCTGCTCCCAGCGAAAGATCCGCGATTCCCCAATTCGCAGACTTTCTCGCATCAATCGCGCGATACCTTCGGTTCAAAGGAACGCCTGAATGCAGCTGCCATCTCGGATCAAGGGCATAAGACAGATCCACGGCGACTCTCGTGACAGATTCATCATTGCCCTCGCGGTTGAACACGCTTGAGCCATCCTCTCGAGAGTTGCCGACCACGCCGCTTTGCGAGATCCTCGTTGAAACTTGCAAGGAAGCATCTGAAGTGATCAGAGACGGCACCACTGCTGTTCCCGAACAGCAAGGAGCCGCATGTGCTAGCGGGGAAAGCCAAATCCACAGCGCGATCCAAAAACCAATCACAACGACACCTCAAACGTTCTCAGCTCATTTTTAAGTTTAAGGTGAAGCAGCCATCTCCCCGACATCACCAACCAAAGCTCGCTCACCACGATAGTGGAATGGTTGGGACTCGCAAGTTTCACCGGAGCGGTGCCGTGATTTCGCATATCAGGCATCGTAGCCCAAAATGAAAACTCGGACAGATCACCGAAGGGCTCTGAAAACTCTAGCCTAAGCCGATTTTCCCCTTCCACTGGGCCTTGCTCCCAGAAAAGCCTGACGCATGTTCGCGAGAACCGAACTGCGCAAGGTTGCTCACTGGTCTCGGCTGAAGAATCAACAACGCGTTTCAAAACCTCTTCTTGTTTGTGGTTCAATAGAGGAGAGCGCCCACAGGCCGCGAGTGCGCCGAAAAAAACAATTGTCGTTGTCATGAAGGCAATGCGTTTATGACCTCTCAATGACGCACCCCAAAGTCTTCACTTCACTCGGATCAGGCTTCTTTCGGTCCACGATACTCTGCAAAGCTTGATCAAGGTAATGGCGCGTCGGAGACAATCCTGTTTTGCTATCGTCGATCCCTCCCGAAAAAACCACGGCGCCCTTGGGATCAACCACAAAGACATGAGGCGTCTTAAGAGCTCCGAACTTATCCGCAAGCTTGGTATTCTGATCCCTCAGAACTGGAAATGGCAGTTTGGAGTTTGAAAAATGGCTTGTCGCGAGCTCAAGCCCCTCTCTTGCGTTTGAATGAATGCCGATGAATTGGATTCGCTGGGGGGAATACTTCCGGTGCAAAGATGAAACGGCGTTTTCATGGCCTAGAGAACAAGGGCACTTGGCCGATAAAAACACGACCACCGTCGCAAGAGCGCCTTGATCCAATGCCACAGAGACGGGGCTCAGCTTAACGACATCGATTCCGCCAAACTCGAAATCGCTCTCAACAAGCCTGGCGGCAGCACGCAGGTCCGCGCCCGTAGAAAAAATAATTGCGGCAAAAACCCAGGCCATCTTTGCGCTGATGCTCATATTTAAAGGCGTATAACACGGCGTCGGTCTGTTTTGAACTGGTCCCGTTCTTGCTCTTCTCTATTTGTGGAAGCGAGGGAAGGATCCCATGAAATCAAAAACCAAGACACAGGCAATATCCGCAATTTCAGTAATTTACGTCATGCTTTTCGTATTTATTTTAGGCTGTGCTTCCGATGAAACCTCGCCTGGCGATGGTGGCAACCAGACACTGCCCATGGATGTTTCTGCGATAGAAAACGGGCTTTTTGACACCACGTTTGGATCGAGCGCATCAGGTCGACGAGAAGGATTCGTAACAGCCAACTTCGCCTCTGGCGGAGCACGGTACGATGGGGCGTCTGGCGTAGCGCTCGATCTTCAGGGAAGAATCGTCGTTGCCGGCACAACGCAAAGCGCTGCTGGCGACCTAGACCTCATGGTGCTGAGGTACACGAGCGACGGAGAACTGGATCCCCTTTTTGGAACGCAAAGGCCTGGTTTTTTCTACCACCACTCCGCCGCCGGAGGATCCAACGATGAAGGAGCAGCTGTCGCCATAGACCAACAACGGCGCATTGTCGTGGTGGGCAGTAGCGATAGCCCCGGCTCAAATCGCGACATGACGGTATGGCGCTTGACGGAGAACGGTCAACTCGACACCAGCTTTGGGGCACGCAATCCCGCGGGCGGACGCCTCGGATACGTCGTGCACGCGGGAGCGGCGGGAGGTTCCGGGGCGGATCACGCCGCCGCGGTCGCGATCGATCCTTTGGGCCGCATCATCGTCGCTGGCTACAGCACCAACACGAGGAACAACAATGATATCGCCATTTGGAGATTCACTCAAAGCGGCGATCTCGACCTTAGCTTCGGAGATGCGCTTCCAAACGGGCAGCGCTTGGGCCATTTCACTCTTTCATCGCCGGCAGGCGGTGACGGAGCAGACCGCGCGACCGCAATCGTTATCGACCTTACGGGCAGAATCCTCGTAGCAGGTTACACGACCAACGCGGCGGGAAATCAGGACGCGGTGATTTTGCGCTTGAACAACCAAGGTCTATTAGATCCCCAATTTGGAACTCAAAACGGACCCGTAACGAGAATGGGGTACATTGTTCGAAACTCAATCGCTGGGGGCAATCAACTCGATCTAGCAACTTGCGTGCTTCTCGACTCTCAGCAACGCCCGGTCTTGATCGGGCACAGCTCTGCAGGTCAGAACAGGACGCGCCTCTTCGTTTCTCGTTATGATGACCAAGGCGAAGCCGACCTTTCCTTCGGAGACTCTTTTACGGGAAGGTTTAGAACCGGAACCGCCATCGTTTCAACGACCGCGCTTGCGGGCCTGGATTCTGCCACAACAGGTTTCATTGACTCACAAGACCGCGTCGTCGTGGCCGGATACCGCACCCCTGATCTCACTACTCGCATTGAGAACATGTCTTTGGCGCGGCTCACCTTCTCAGGAAACATCGACACTACGTTTGGTGATGACGCCGGAAACGGGCAAAGGCGCGGTTACTACTCTTACGCAAGACCCAGCCCAGGATTCGGCAGGTTCCTGGCGATGAGGCGAGACATCCAAGAGCGAGCCGTCCTCGTCGGAACCGGCATCGGCCCCACGGGCACGAGCGATGCTTTTGTGTGGAGGTTGTTGTTGCGATAAGACCACCCGTTCCAGAAACTATGGGAAACCTCAATATTTCTTTCTGGCGTCCACGGAAGATTCGGTACAAACTCACTGATGGGATGAAAACTTCCTGCAGGCGGTATCTAATTCTGGGCGCATTCATTGCGTTTTTAAGCGCTTCGGTGATTGCTCGAGCGGCGGAAAACACCGAAAGGCAATCTGACGTAAGGAACAAATGTCTTTCGTGCTCCCAACTAGAACGAGAAATCAAACTTCTTGAGGATGATCAGGGCCGCTCGCGCCAACTGCTGTCTCAAAATGAGGCGATGCTAAGCAAACTCTCCATCACCGACTTGTCAAAGAGAGTAAAGTTAAACTCAAATATATTCGTAATCTCAAAGAAGGTTGACCTCATCTCTTCCACGCTTTCGGGAAAGAAAGATGAGATGAAGAAACTGGAGTGTGAAAAATGCCCGAGAACTTGACGAGCAACCAGCGCCGCAGCTTAAAGAGATTTTGGCTGAACCCAAGCTATCAAACACGCTACGTGCTTTGGATCACCCTTACCGGCGTTTTCTTGGTAGCGCTTCAATCCATAATTTTTTACGTATTCACCAGAGAAAATTATGAAATCCTCGTCGAACTCAGCCCAATGACCGATGACGCAAAACTGCAACTCTTCGAAGAACTGAGAACCATCATCGTGCTTCTCATCAGCGCAAGCGTGATTTTCATCAGCGTCATGGCGTTTTTAGGCGTCGTTTTCTCTCACAGAACCGTGGGACCGCTGTATCATTTCAAGCGGGTTTTCGACGACATCCGGTCTGGCAACAAGTCGGCGAGAATCCGACTGAGGCCAAAAGATGATTTCCAAGAAGTGGCGAAGTCTTTCAACGAAATGATGGACTCGCTCTCAGGCAAATAGACCTTACATCGTGGGCAATAGCCTGCGAGCATGAGCCGCTCAGAACGACCGCCGCTGCGTTGACCCGTACTAGCTAATGAGTCGGCTAAGCCGATCCTGTGAACGCGAACCGTTGTCGCCGCCATTTTGACAATTGTCTGATGATCCTTCTCCTGGCCTCTTCCAAAGCGGAACGCGCACTGAAACCTTCGATAAACGCCTCAAACCTGCCGATAGCCGAGGTTATTTCTATCTTGCAAGAATAACGCTCCCCGCGTTTTTCGATCATCGAAAGACCCGTCGCGTCTGATGGAGCAAGATTGAGTAGGTTGCCGATCAATGCGTCGGTATAAAGCTGAAATCCATCCGTGGGCTTAAAGTTCAAGAATTGGGTTCGTTGACTCAGTATCATTCAAGTTCTCCTTATATTGAAATGCATTGTCTTACGGCGCGACTTTCTCAGGCAACCAACCTGAAAACCGATAGAGTTCGTCAAACTGCTTGCACTTGTTGCAAAACCTATTGAAACGCGACAAAGCCCGAAATGTCCTGTGGCAAATATTGCAACGAACCTTCCCGACAACCTGATTCCTGCGAAAGTAGATTTCCGTGTTCTTAAATTTCATACTTTAGGCTCCTTTCTAAAAGCATCGTTAATCCCATACCCAGCAAAGATCATACCAAGCGGGAAGCCTTGGACGCCGCCCTCCTTGCAGAGTTTTCTCGTCAAGCCTTGTATCGAAACCAAAACGGGTGAACTGATAATGCTTCACTGTAAATATATTTTATTTCTACCGCCGATATTTATTCCGAAAAAAAACCATGCCCATCAATTTTTCATCGAAACCTTTCAGAACGTAGAATCGTAGCGCCTCAAAATAGCCCGCTCCGGGCTCTTATAAACGCAAAGAGGAGGGCTCACGGCGTTGATGTGTCGCGGAAATGATGGGCCCGAAACTCGAGTTGCCCACTACGAACTAGGCCACTGTGTGTCGTATCGCCCTCAGCGAACAGATATCCTCTCAAACGGGAGATACGCTTCGGTCATGTAAAAGAAAAAGCAGCGGAGTGCGGAAAGTTTTCGAGTATCGATATTCGCGCGCGATACGCCAAGTTCTTCACCCCGGAAATGCTGATGCCCAATTGTTTTGAGATCTCGGCGTAAGAGCGCTGTTGAACCACTAGCATCCAAAGAACGCGGCGCTGGAGAGCGGTCAAAGGCTTGAGCATGCTTTTAAGCATGCGGCGCAGGTCTCGCCTTTCAAGCAACAACTCGGCATTACCCACCGGGCAGGGCAGGTCTTCCACCAAGGACGGCTCTTCTGAAACGCCTTCTTGGCGCGTCTCTTCGTTCCTACCCTTTCGAAGAACATCAAAAACCGTGTTCCGTGCGATAGTCCAGAGCCAGGTTGAAAAGGCATGCTTTTCATCATAGCGATCACGAAAACGGAAAGCTTTGATGAAGATTTCTTGAGTCACTTCTTCCGCGACCTGCGCATCAAAAATGCGTCCCGAAACGTATTTGAAAATCGGCTTCTTAAATCGATTATATAGAGAAGAAAAAACGTCGTTGTCTCCTTTTTTAAAGGCCGCATTTGAATTCAGTCTCTTGCTCCTATTGAACGGAGCCTGGATGGCCAGAGAGATAGAACGCATTTCCTCAATCCGTAAGTATCGTTTCCATCTGTTCGACATAATCGGAAAATTAGACCCCATATTTGTGAAAATATCAAAATTATTTTCCGAGACCATCGTGCGCCTTTATTCGTATTACTCAAAAGAAGGCTGAAAAAAAGGCATTTTCACGCATTTAAAAAAATGGCCGCCAGACTCACTTCTAAAGTGTAGCGATTCACCAACACTTTTAACCTAAAACCGGAGGTTATCGCTTCGCGGTAAATATTTTTTTCAAGAAATGGAGGAACTAGACATGAGCGCAGTTTCATTTCCTCGATCGCGACTTTGCGTGATGAGTTACATGATAAAAAGAACAGTCATAGCTCTATCTCTTGTCCTGCTCTTGCCTCTTTGGTCATCTCAAGCCGAAGACGATGTCGCCGTAAAGCAAATCCGTGATGATGCTCCTCTGATCGTGCGGCGTTTGATCGCTGGCCGCGCGAAGGACAAGGCCGAGGCCATCGCCGCGTCGGTCTTGAACGAGAGTGAAAAGCACCACTTTGACCCGTTGATCTTGCTATCGATTATCGAAACCGAAAGCGGATTTACCCTAAAGAAACGGGGTCGGCACGGCGAGGCGGGGTTGATGCAGATCAAACCCTCTACGGCGCGCTGGGTATCGAAGAGAATCGGCGTTCCTTGGCGCGGGCCAAAGACACTCGAGGATCCTCAAACGAACATCAGAATCGGAGCCGCTTACCTCTCGTACCTGCGGTAGGAATTCGCCGCCCAGCCTCATCTTTACTTGTCGGCGTACAATATGGGAGCGAGAAACGTGCGACGGCTCATCAAGAGACAAGTAGCGCCCAGGCAATACGCATCAAAGGTGCTAAAACACTATCAGGTTTTTCGTTCAAAAATACCTGAAGCCGTTTCACTCTAGCGAAGCGAAGGATAGTCAGCGGCATTCTCTAACCAGATATTGCTGAAATTCCAGTTCGAGAGCGGTGCGTTCGCATCATTGAAGAAGTACGTCGGTGTAGCGACAGTGTTTGTAGAAGTACCGGTGGCGTTATCGCAGTTGGTGCAGGTAAGCTGGCTGTCATATCGTATCGCTCCATAAGCACCGTTAACGCTGCTAATCGGGCCGGCAGTATTGCCTGAGACGATGACATCGCCAGCGAAAAAGGAGTCTGTGAGAATGCCAGCTCCGAAAGTGCCGCCTATACCGCCGGTCGTGAATGCACCGTTTACTGTTGCGGTTGAATAGACGTTTTGCACCATGCTGCGCGCACTCAATTCATATCCTACGATGCCACCGACGCTGGTGTGCCCGGTGATCGAACCTTCGGTATAACTGTCAAGAATCGTCGTTTCACGCATGTAACCAACGATGCCACCCGTGTAATGATGGGTCGAAATCGAAAGGCCTTCAACGCCCAAGTTCCTGACGCTTGCATTATAGGCATTGCCGATGATGCCCGAATAGTCTGTCGCAGCGTTTGAGTACGCGTAATTGGCCAAGACTTTGCCGTTGCCATCGAATATGCCAGCAAAGGGGGTTCCCGCGTCTCCGATGATGGTAAGGTCAGCTTGGGTGTACCCCGTAAGATCAATATGATCCGCCAGCTTGAACGCCTTGCCTGTCCAAAGGGTGTTGTCATCACCGATAGACTTGAAGTGCGTTTTGTCGCAGAGCAAGTAAGGATTTTCTATAGACCCCACGCCTCCAGCGAATGGAGTATCGGTCAAGTGGGTAGCGCAAGTTCCCCAGTTCGCAGTGTCTAACCACGTCACGTTGGCCGACGGATAAGCACCGCCGTTGGTTTGCCACACGTTCACGAAGTCCCAACTCGATAGTGGCGCGCTGGCGCTCAGGTAGAAGTCTCCCAAGGTTGTTTCAGGCCCGGTTCCCGTGGCATTGCAACCGCCGCCGGCGTTATTGGTGCAGTTGGCAAGCGCGCCGCCCTGACTGTAGTAATAAGAGTTCGTGATGGTCGAAGCGCCGGCGCTAGTGCCAACAAGCACACCGACCGAGCCTGCGCCATTGCCGGTGATAGTGCCACTACCAAACGAGTTCAGGATGCGGCCATCAAAGTTGTTGCCAACCAATCCTCCGACCGCGTTTCCGGTAGCGTTGACCGTCGCGCTTGAGAAGCTGTTAATCACTAGGCCTCGATAACTAAAGCCCAAGAGACCGCCTTGATCCAAGCTGCCGTTGACTGTTCCTGAGGTGTAAGAATTATAAATATAAGCGTTGTTGATTACTCCGACGAGGCCACCATGATCAGGATTGCCCGCTGAACCTACTGTCGCCGACGAACGCGAAGTACTGATGATCGCTCCAGCCTCTCCGACGCCGACAAGGCCGCCGACGTACTGCGTGCCATTCACCGTACCAGCCACTGAGCTGTTAAGGACCTGGCCGCTATACAAGTAACCGACAAGGCCGCCGACGTTGTTCTTTCCGGTAACGCTAGCGGCGGTCATCACAACGTTTTTGATCACGGCCCTTGAACCTTTGACCACGCCAAAGAGCCCGATGTTGTCTGTGGCCGCGTCAGAGTAACTAAAGTTCGAGATCGTATGGTTATAACCATCGAAGGTTCCCCTGAAAGCCGACGCCAAAGTCGTACTCGTTCCGATTCTCGTGAAGTTGGCTTGAGTGTAGCCGGTCATATCAATATTAGCTGTCAACACAAAATGTTTATCCCAGGCGCCGCTTGTATTGCCGAGGTCAGCGAGTTGATCCGCCTCGCAGATCCTGAATGGATCTGACGCTGTGCCGGTACCGAAGGCATTATAAGTAGATGAGCCGCCAGTGCAGCCTAAGCCTACCCCTGTCATGGCCCGGGTCGCCGTTTGGTTTGCAGAGCCATCGTTGTAACTCAAGACGATCGTATCATTGGCCGCGCCATTCGCTGTTGGCGCGAATTGAACAATCAAGGTGCAAGTTCCGGCCACCGCGAGAGTCGCTCCGGTAGAACACGTACCACCCGTGAGCGTATACGGCGCGGCAAGGCTTAAGCCAGCCGTAGTCACCGTGCCGAGCAATGCGGCAGCTGTACCCGAGTTCGTTACAGTGAAAGTCTTGCTTTGAGTCGAGCTCGAAACGACGTTTCCGAAATCGTAGGTAACGCCGTCCGAAACGGAAAGCGAAGCGGTCGCCGCTGCTGAGCTTGAGCTGCTGCCAGACGATGAACCTGACGAGCCGGAAGAGCTGCTTGATTTCTCTTTAACAAGCGTAGGGCTGCAAGATACCGCCACCATCGCCGAGGTTAACAAGGCGATGAGCCGTTCGAACCCTAAGCTCACAGATTGGGTATTAGCCCGAAATTCACTGTTATTATTTCTCACTCTTAACATACGTCCCACTTTCCCTTAATACCTACTCCACTATTTTCCTATTTGTTACAAAAACACTCAAGTATTAATATTATTTATTAAATTCAATAAC
>JBFMCE010000015.1:0-45399 GCA_040754655.1 Bdellovibrionota bacterium
GTTCCAACCGCCTGTTTTGCGGCATTGCTCCAGCGGTGTTCCACAGTTTCGTAGGCGTGGACGGAAACTGAAACAAACAGAACCCCGAAGGCGCACCAGCTCCGAATGAGATTGCCCGGCATGAATTTCCCCCTTGTTTTCAAGCCTGTGCAATTGCTTTTCTTGCGCGCAGGCTTGCGCTGAAAACCGCAGCCGAATTAAAGCGAGCAAGCTTGGCATTGTCAACGACAGGCAAGCTTTGACCGTCAAAAAACTTTGAGAGAGTGGCGTCAGTAGCGTCTTGTTGGTACATTAGGTATAGATACAGCCATGAGGGCTGTAGAAATTTTGACACGGAGGTCAAGGGTTTGATCACTCTGGCTGGAGTTACCAAGCATTATTCCACCCTACACCGAGGCTCGGCGGTCTTTGAAAACGTCAATCTTAAGATTGGACGGGGTGAGTTCATCTATGTCGTCGGAGACAGCGGGGCCGGAAAAACCACTTTGCTCAAGATGCTGTACGGCGAGGAAAAGCCGAATCAAGGCAAGGTAGAGGTGTTGGGGCAAGATCTTCTCAAGGCGGACGCGGGCAGGGTTCAAGCCCTTCGGCGGCGCATGGGCGTGATTTTCCAAGATCTTCGGTTGATTGAAGACCTTTCGGCCTATGACAATGTCGCTCTCTCATTGCAGACTGCTGAGACGCCGTTATTGACCCAAGAGAAGGGCTCAAAACGGATCAGCTTGAATTCGTACTCATGGAAAAGAGCGATAGATGAAGCCCTTGCGATGGTTGGAGCGGGGGCGTTCTCGAAAAAGAAGATCAAGGCTCTTTCAGGCGGAGAGAGACAAAGAGTAGCTGCGGCTAGGGCGATTGTGCGGCAGCCCGAGTTGCTGATTGCGGATGAACCTACTGGAAGCCTCGATCGTGAACACACCTGGAACCTGATGGACCTTTTCCAGAAGCTCCATCTTAGGGGCGCGACGGTAGTGATTGCTACTCATGATCGTGAGATCGTGCGTCGGGTACGACGGCGTTCTTGCGTGCTGAAATCGGGGAAATTGGTGATAGAAGACGGGCTATGTATGTTTTAGCGTTTCGCCTTGCGGCCAAGAATCTTTTGCACAGACCCTTCTCGAGGCTCCTGGTCGTGGTCTCGATGGGCTGCATTCTTTTGATCAATGCCCTTGTGTTTCTTCTCTTTCAAACGTTTTCAAAGTCACTCGTCGAAGTTCAAGACTCGCGCTACATCACGGTTTATCTTGACGGCGCGGTAGAATCCCAGCGCGAACCTGAAGTCGTGAGCGCCGTGAAGAAAGTGAGCGGTGTCTCTTCTGCGCACTTGATCAGCAAAGATGCCTTCCTTGAGAACTTTTCTCGCTACTTTCCTCAACTCTCGTCTGAGTTGGCGACCCTAGAGGCAGACACGATCCCGAGATTCATCAAAGTCAAGGTTGCCGCGCATCGTGAACAGAGCGCGCAGAAAGATTTGCAGAAGATCAAAGGTGTCGAACTCGTCGAATCGAATAAAGAAAAATTCTCAGGCTTGATCGGTGCATTGGCCACTTTGCGCAAATTTGCGCTGGTTCTGATCGCCGGGATGAGCCTTGCACTGCTTTGCATCCTTCTCAATCACTTCAAGTTGCGCACCGAGTTTCAAACTCAGATTCGAAACACGCTTTCGGCTTTAGGCGCGAGGGGCGGGCAAGTCTTGCTGCCGTTTGCGATGGAAGGCTTTCTCGAGGGATTGCTCGGCGGTGGGTTGGCAGCGTTGATACTCATCGCCTATGGAAAGGTATTTGAGTCGCAGCTGAACTCGTTCTTTGAGTCGATCGGATACCATCCGTACCATTTCGAGTTGGGCGGGGTCGCGTTGGCTCTCTTGGTCATAGGCATGCTTTCAGGGATGATGGGTAGCGTATGGGCGACGTTTCGCGCAAAATCAAACTGAGCGCCGCATCGGGTGTGCTTCAATCGGTTGTTTTGACCGTTTTTTTGAGCGCCCCTTGTTTTGCCGCGATCACCTCGACCTCAGATGCCGGTTCTCTTGAGCTCTCTCGAGTGAGAGGCCAGATCAACCTGCTTGAGAACGAGCTGTTGAATTCTGGCGAATCGAAGACTTCGGCTGAAGTTCAACTCAAGAAAATAAGGCGCCTTCTCGGCCTTCAACAAAAGGAAATCAAGTACTCGCAGTCAAGGATCAAAGACCTCACCCAGCGCATGGATGATCTTTCGGGTCAAAAGAAGGGCCTGCTTGAGAAAATCGAAATTTATAAGGTGGGCCTGAGAAGAAGATTGATTGAGCTGGGCAAACTTGCTGAAAAAGACCCCTTGGATGCGCGTTGGCTTCGAAACCTCGATGTTCAAACTCAAAAGTCGTACTACCTCGCCAAGACATTGAAGAAGGATTTCGCGCGGGTCGAGCAGCTTCGGAAGAACGTGAGAGAGGCGCTTGCGCTCGAATTGAAGATCATCGAAGAAAAAAGCAAGCTCGACTATTACGTCGAAGAACTTCAGGGTCAGGCGGCCACGCTCTCGGCCAACGAAGATGTTCAGAGCGAGATCTTGCGCACCAATCGAACCAACCGCCTTGATGTCATGCGAAGGCTGAAGTTTTTGAAGGAAAGTGAACAAGAACTTGAACGGATGATCGTGAATTTCAAACAAGAAGAGAAAAAGAGCGAATCCGAAGCGTTGGCCGAAAATTCCGTGGGTGTGACGTTTGCGGGCCTGAAGGGAAAGCTTCCCTTTCCTGTGGATGGCCAGATTTTGAGCAGTTTCGGGAAGTCTTACAATTCCAAGACGAACTTACTGACATTTCAAAAGGGCATAACAATTGGGGCGTTGCCTGGAACGGATGTGCGGGCTATCTCTGGGGGGAAGGTCGTTTTCGCCGGCCCTCTGAAGAATTATGGCCGGATCGTGATTTTAGAGCATCCTGGGAAATATTACACGCTTTATGGCCAACTCGGTTCTCTTGCGCGTGAGCAAGGCGCTTGGATCGCTCAAGGCGAGATCGTGGGAAAGAGCACCGGCGAACCGGTGTACTTTGAGATTCGCGACAAGAACGTGGCGATTAACCCTTTGCAATGGCTTTTGAACGGCTCTATAACTTTAACTAAACAGTAGTACTTTAGAAATGAGGTCATAGCATGCGAACTTCTCGCCGCTGTCTGTTTTCGGTCTGGGTGATTTTGTCGTGGGTGTCGGTGGCGGCGCTAGAGAATCTGACCGAACTAAAGTACTTGAGCCATGCCGCTGAAAACGTTCAGACCAAGACCAAGGATAAGGAAAACCAGCCCAACCAAGACCGCTACGAGAACCTGGGATTGTTCCAGAAAGTCTTGTATTTCGTCGAACAGAACTATGTCGAAGAAGTGAAGAACAAAGACCTCGTCTATGGCGCGATCAAGGGGATGCTAGAGACCCTTGACCCGCATTCGGTGTTTCTGCCTCCTGACCTCTTTCGAGACATGAAGACTGATACTTCGGGCAAATTTGGGGGCATTGGCATTGAAATCTCGGTGAAGGATCAAATCCTGACCGTGGTGAGCCCGATTGAAGACACGCCTGCTTTCAAGGCAGGCGTGAAGTCGGGCGATAAGATCCTCAAGATCAACGGTGAAAGCACCAAAGGAATGAACTTGGCGGAAGCAGTGGCCAAGATGCGCGGCAAGCGCGGCAGCGACGTCATCGTTTCAATCTGGAGGAAAGGTTTCGAGAAACCCAAAGACTTCAAGATGACCCGCGCTGAGATCAAGATACAAAGCGCAAAGAGCGAGGTTCTTGAGCCAAATTATCTTTATTTGAGGCTTACCAATTTCAATGAGCGTTCAACCGAAGACCTCAAGAACGCGATGGCGAAGTTTGAAAAGAAGGAAGGCCAAATCAAGGGCCTGGTGCTTGATCTTCGAAACAACCCAGGAGGCTTGCTTGATCAGGCTGTCGACGTGACGAGTCTGTTCTTGGATGAAGGCGTGGTTGTTTCGACCATAGGGCGCAAGACCGAAGACAAAGACGTGAAGCACGCGAAAAAAGGAATGGCGAGGAAACAATTTCCCTTGGCGGTTCTTGTGAACGGAGCGAGTGCTTCAGCCAGCGAGATTGTAGCCGGGGCCTTGCAAGACCACAAACGTGCGGTTGTCATGGGGCAGCCGACCTTCGGGAAAGGTTCAGTTCAAACCATTGTCGAGCTTCAACCCGATGTGGGCTTGAAACTCACGATCGCGCGCTATTACACGCCGAGCGGTCGCTCAATCCAGCTCAAAGGAATTCAACCTGACGTGCTCTTGGATGATATCGATCAGAAGGTGTTGGATGACGCGAAGAAAAAAGGCACATTCTTGCGTGAGAGAGATCTCAAGCACCATATGGGAAATGAAGACGGCAAGGAATTCGCACCGGAAGAACTCATGGGCGAAGCCAAAACAGAGGATTTGAAAGACGCAAAAGCCGCCGAAAAAGAAGAAACCGTTAAGCCGTTTGTCGCAAAAGAAGACTACCAAGTCAGACAGGCCTTGAACTATATCAAAAGCTATCAGATCTTTAGGGCAGCAGGAATTGAGTCTGGCTATTCCCCCTCGAACGGGGTTAAGACCGCCTCAGACAAATCGGCAAAATAATGGATGGAATGCAGCAAGTTGAGTTGAAGTTCGATACAGCCCCTCCGGCCAGGGTATGTCTTTCCGTTTCGCAGATCACTGCGAAGGTAAAGGGCCTGCTCGAAGGAGAAGTGGGCGAGGTCTGGGTTCGCGGAGAAATTTCCGGGTTCAAGCCTTCGGCGGCCGGGCACTTGTACTTTAGCCTGAAAGATTCCGGGGCGGTCCTTTCATGCGCAATGTTTCGCGCAGGCGGACGCACCAAGTTTGAGATTCGCGATGGGTTAGAGGTGATGGCTCATGGCAAGGTTTCGGTGTATGCGCCTCGCGGAAGCTACCAACTCATTGTCGATCACATCGAGCCTATGGGTCACGGGGCGTTGCAGTTGGCCTTTGAGCAGCTCAAGGCGAAACTCCAAAAAGAGGGGCTCTTCGAGCAAGCGCGCAAGAAAACTATTCCTGCATATCCTTCCCGCGTCGCGATCATCACGTCCCCAACGGGTGCGGCACTTCAAGACATGCTCAACGTCTTGGGGCGCAGGAACGCCGGTATTTCGATCTTGGTAGCCCCCAGCATCGTACAAGGGGACGCGGCTCCTCCGCAGATTGTTCGAGCCCTTCAAGTGGTGAATCAATTCAATTTAGCAGATGTCATCGTCGTGGCCAGGGGGGGAGGATCCATTGAAGACCTCTGGTGCTTCAATGACGAAAATGTCGTCCGCGCTGTTGCGGCGAGCTCGATTCCCGTGATCTCGGCAGTTGGACACGAAGTGGATTTCACCCTTTGCGACTTTGCCGCCGATCTCAGGGCGCCTACGCCTTCGGCTGCGGCAGAGCTTGTTTCAAAAAACCGTTTAGAGCTGATCGAGGCCTTGAATTCTTCAGCGCGACGTCTCAGCCTCGCGGTGTCTGGCAAAGTGGGAAGAGTAAAGTCCGCGTTGCTCACGCTTGAAAACCGATTGATTAGCCCATCAGAGAGGCTCATGCGCACGCGGAAGCTCATGGGTGAGTTAGAACTTCGAATGATGCACGCGGTCGAGGGGCGCTTGCCTCTTTACCGTCAAATGACGGACGAGTTGCACAATAAGATGGTTCACGCCTCGGAACGACTGCTTCTAGACCGAAAACGCAGGTTTGAAATCCTTTCGGGCCAGCTTGAAGCCCTTTCCCCTTTAAAAGTTCTCGGTAGGGGTTATACTTTAGTACAAGACGCCCAATCAGGGTCGCTCGTGAAGTCTGCCAAGGAGGCAGCTTCGGGCCGTGAAGTGGCGCTTGTATTCCAGGATGGCAAAACACAGGCACGCATTCTTTAAACACGTTTTTTTTGGTCTTTACTTGGCTCTCGTGACGTCGTGCGCGAGCGCCTCGATCGATTCAACGCCTACTACGGACGCCCCAAAACAAGCATCACAGCCTGAGAAGTCGTCTAGGTTTTTTCTCGAAGCTCCTCGTGATGCCGTCCCTCAAGGCGGAGTTTTCTTCGTCTCGGTAAGCTCAGTGGATAAGTTGCAAAAGGTTGAGGGTCAGTTTCATGGAAAGGTGATCGACTTTTATCCCGACCCTCTTCCGAATTCGAACCGTCGCCGATTTACCGCCTTGGTGGGGGCAGAGTACGGCATTCATTCCGGCGGAAACCCGATGTCGCTTCGATTGAAGTTTGGTGAAGAGACGCTTGAAACCAAGACTTCGATCGAAATCAAAGAAGCCGAGTTCCCTTCTGAGCGATTGCGAGTGCCGCCGCGCACGGTGACCCCCTCTAAGAAAGATCGAGCCAAGATTGCTCGTGACAGAGCGCTTTTGGCTCGCACCTATTCGAAACCAACCAAGGTGAAGTATTGGGAAACGCCGCTTACCATGCCGATCGATAGCCGCGTCACATCGGCTTATGGCAGCAGCCGCGTTTACAATGGCAAGAAACACAATATTCATTTAGGCCTCGATCTGAAGGCGCCGACCGGTGCTCCGATCGTGGCGCCGCTGACGGGCAAGGTCGTGGTGGCTCGGTCCTTGTTCTTCACGGGATACACGGTGATCTTGGATCATGGCTTTGGTTTTTTCACGATCTACGCCCATCTCTCGAAACTCAAGGTCCGGGAAGGGAGTGTTGCAAAAAAAGGCAAGCTCCTGGGTTTGGCGGGCGCGACGGGACGGGCTAGCGGTCCGCACCTGCATTGGGGCGTGAATTTGCACGGCGCTAGGATCGATCCTCTGCTTCTGATGAAAACCCTAAGCCAAGCCACGGTAGATAAGGTGCCATGACCCGATGCGCTTGGATAAGTACCTCGATAAAGCTGGTCTTCGTGCTGGTGGCCTTAGCGGCCTTTGCCCAGCCGGCGCAGGCAGCCCAAGATTCAACTGTTATTATTGATAATGCGCCCATTCGCGTAGACCCCTCCGAGTCTTCCAAGGTGCTCGACTATCTTCCAATGGGCAGTGAGATCAGGATCTCAAGCCATCCGATGCCGGGAGGTTGGTACAAGGTGAGGTCGAGCATCGGCGTCTATGGCTGGATCCATCAAGACCATCTGTCGGTTTATAAGCCCGATCCTGAATCACCACGCCCTGAAGAGCGCATCGTCAGGCCTGAGCGCGATCGCAAGTGGGCTATTCGACTTGGCGGCGGGTTTGATTTTTTCGCGCCTCAAGATCTCAATGATTTGTATGGATTCAGCGAACTCAATACCGGCTTTCTGATTGGTGGTGAGCTGAGTTATCTTTTGACCGAGCGCCTTGCTGCGGCGTTTCGCGTTGAAGTTCTTTCAAAAGACGTGATTGCGAAAGAAAATCAGTCGGGATTGCCTTTCAATCTGGCGATCCGTTCTTATCCGGTGATGGGGGGGCTTGATTATTATTTTGCCCGCCTGCCTGCAGTCAAAGTAAGCCTTGGCGGGTTTGTAGGAGTTGCCTTGTCGACTTCGTTTTCGAGCGAAGCTACGACATTATCGCCGCCGAACCGCACCGTGCTGCAGCGAAGCCCATTCACTTTTTTGATCAGAGGCAATGTCACTCGGCCGCTTGGCCGTATCCTTTCTGTATTTTTAGAGGTAGGTTACCGGTATCTACGCACGCCAGAGATCAGTACGGCTTCGGCAGCTGATGCACAAGGAGGGCCTGAAATCTTTGCCAGAGATGGCATTTTCAAGACCCGGGTCATCGATTTGTCAGGACCCGAGATCGCGGCGGGATTGGGGGTTCACTTCTAATGGCGCTTATCAACCGGTACTTCGCTGATTACGAATCTTATCACCGCACCAAAGGAAACAAGGTCTGCCATATTTGGGGCATCTCGATCATCGTGATCAGCGCTCTTGGGCTTTTGAACAATATTGTTTTGTTTGACTGGGGTTTCCCGGTACCAGCGTCTGCGGCGTTGGTCTTGTGGCTCTTGGGGAACATTTTTTATCTGACGCTTCATGCGAAGCTTGGCCTGACGTTGATGGTTTCTACTGCGGCTGCATATTTTTTAGGAACGGCCTTGCCTACGCCCGTGCTCTGGTCTTTGTTTGTCGCGGGTTGGGTGATTCAGTTCATCGGCCATTACAAATATGAGAAGAAGTCGCCTGCGTTTTATAAGAATTTGATTCATCTGATGATTGGGCCGGCGTATATCCAAAATTATCTCTTAAAGATCGTTCGCAAGTAGCAGCCCCTTTGGTCGGGCGTCGTGGTATGCCTCGCATCTCAGTATTTTTCAAGATCGGTCAGCGGTTCTTCTCGTGTTTTGCACGAATTACCGTCTTGATATTTCCACGTACATTGAAATCACCCACGACTTCAATTTCAAGAGGGTCGAGCAATTTGATGAGGTCGTCTAAAATGATGTTCACCACGTCTTCATGAAACACGTTTTTGTCGCGATATTTATTGATGTAAAGTTTCAAACTCTTCAGTTCAACGCACCATTGGTCGGGCACATACTTGATGTGAATCGTCGCAAAGTCAGGAAACCCCGAAATTGGACAAAGACAGGTGAACTCAGGGCAGGTGAATTCCACCGTGTAACGTCTACCTTTTGTGCGATTTTCAAATCGCTCAAGTTGGATGTCTCGGATCATCTTCGCGCCGTAACGTTCTTCTTGCATACTTCTTTTTTCCTTCAAAAGCCTTATAGCATATTCTGGTTTGAGTTTTAAGAGAGAGTCCGCTAGCTTTTGCGGTATGGCGAAGATTTACACGAAGGTAGGGGATAAGGGTCAAACTTCTTTGGTTGGGGGCCAAAAGGTCGCAAAAACCGACCCTAGACTCGAGGCTTATGGAACGATTGATGAGCTCAACAGCGTTTTGGGGTTCGTCAGGTCTGAGCTCAATTCCCTTTTAAAAAACAAGACTTCAGCCGCGCATTTCGACGTGGGTCAGGTTGATGGTCTGTCGAAAATCGAGGCCGACCTTGAGAAGATCCAACACTGGTTGTTTGATCTGGGGAGCCTGCTTGCGGCCGTTCCTGGCGATAGAGAAAAGTACAAGCTCCCGCACATGAGTGCCGAGCAAATTCAATTGCTTGAAACGCAGATCGACAGCGCGACGGCTCTTCTCACCCCATTGAAGGAGTTCATCTTGCCCGGAGGCTCAGAGGCCTCATCCCGGTTGCATATCGCCCGCACGGTCGCTAGGCGCGCGGAAAGAGCCATGGTTGCGCTCGCTGCCGATTTGCCTGAGAATGCCGTGCCGTTCGTAAATCGACTTTCAGACTACCTCTTTGTGATGGCGAGGTACTGCAATTATCTGCTCAAGGTCGAAGACACGGTGTGGAAGGCCGGGAAGTAAGTTTAGTTGGGATGGCCTTTGGCATTAGCAGGATTTTTAGACCGCGATTTGCGAGAAGAGTGTTGTTTACCGACTTGCTTTTGCGCTGAAGCGCCCGAGTCTACCTTGTTGATGCTGGCTTGTTCTTCTAAGACGCCACAATCGCCCTCTTGAAGCCATGCTTGCATTACACCAGGAGATTCCTTAGTGCCCTGATAATATTCTTGGCGCAGGCAATAGACGAGCGCTGCTCGTTCTGCGTAATCATCCAGCGTCACATCCGGCGGCATTGCTCCGGTTAAAATATACGATTCGAATTCATGCTGCATTTCGGGCATTTTTCCGAGGCCCGCTGTTTTTTCTGTAATGGGAAGGGTGAATGCCGTGGGAAAGTTAAAGGCGCCTTTTCCGCCCTCTCCGTTGAAGTGGCACCTCGAGCAGTCCATGGCGCTTTTTACGCGATTTAGTGCATCGTCTGAGAAAGATTTCCCATCCTGCAGTTTTCTCGCAGGCTCAGAGCACTTTTTTAAGAAATCAAGCGAGCGGCGCTGGTCGGCTTTTTCGCCATGCGGTCCGATGGGCGGGCCATAAGCCTCAATTTTCATCCGTCCGAATGGAGAAAGGGTTCCGTAGCTTGCGGCCTTGCTATTAAACTCTTCAACGCGTTCAAGATATCGAGAGTCGATCTTGTGAGCCTGGGTCGGTTTGATCGACATCTTGTGGCATTGATAGCAGTTGTGCAGGGTGAGGCGCGGCTGCTTGTCCCAGGGAGTGGCGGAATGCGCGGCGATCGTCTTAGAAGCAATGGGCGGTTCTTTGTTGGAACGGGAATACGGCCAAGAGGCGTGTGGGCTTTGATAGAGGATTTTATCGCCAGTAGATCCTTTGGCGACCGCCTGTACAGCCACGCTCAAGGCGACGCCGGTGTCGCACACCTGTATAAACTTTTCTTGTTTTCCAGGAATATTGACAAGCAAGCATTTCTCGAACGGTAAATTCTTGGGCTCATACACATAAGCCAACCACTTTTCTTCTGGAGGAAGCTTTGAGTTGATCTTCCGGTCGATGTAGTTCACTGACTCCTGCAAGTTCGGGGATCCATCCTGGTTGATCTTCCAAAAACTGGGATCATGAAATTCCTTAGGGAATGCCACGATGTCTTTCACCGCCTGCAGGTATTCTTTGTCAGGCATTTCAAGGCCCATTTGGTGGTTTTCGGCGTGGCCTCCGGTTCTGGCCCTTACGACTTCTGCGAATCTTCGCAAGTTATGCGAGCAAGATTCGACTTCAGGATTGCGCAAGAAGAAATCAATGCCTGTTGCCTTGCAGTGCTCTAGTTTTTCTAGAAAAGTGAGCGCAGTTCTTACGTGGTCAAGTGACCATTGAGTCATCTCGTTTTGGTCGCTGAACTTGGTGGGACCGCCAATAGGAATTGGTTTAGAGAAATCCAAGGCTACTTGGTCTCGCCACTTCTTGAATTCACTACGGTTTTTAAAGCAAGCAATCCCCGGCTTTGGCTTTTGCAATTTGCCGCGAATCATTTTGGGTTTTGTCTGGCTTTGCGCCATCGCAATATTGTGCGCAATGAAATGACTAAAAAAAATACAGGCCAAAATCCAAAGGGACGGAAAATGGGGGAGCATCCTGGTTTCAAGTATAAGGAATTTCTGTCAAAGTCGTAAGGACAGGGCTCTTTGTGGTTATTTTTTTTCTCGATGCTAGGAAAATTTTCTCTAGATTTAGATGAGAGAGGTAAACGAAAGGCAGCTTACCCCGCTTTTTACTGTCTTCCCTCGATCATGTTCTCAAGGTCCTGAGATCCAAAGCTAAACTCGCTGCCGCAGAAGTCACAGTGCACTTCAGCGCCTTTGTCTTTTTCGAGCATGTCTTGCAGCTCAGCCCTTCCGAGCAGAAGCAGGGCGCGGCCTATTCTTTCCTTTGAGCAATTGCATTGGAACGACAGCGGTCTGTCATCGAGAATCGTGAACGTCGTGTCAGTGAAGATCTGACCCAAAAGACGGGTGGGATTCGAATTTTCAGCGACTTCCGCCGCAAGTGACTGCAGATTATGGATATTGTCTTCTATTGCGGCAATTTCAGCCGAGCTTGCTCCGGGCAAGACTTGAACCATAAAAGCGCCAGCAGAGCTGACCTGGCCCCCTTTTTCAAGATTCACGGCAAGGCCAATGGCTGAGGGAATCTGTTCTGATTGGCTAAGATAGTAGGTGAGATCTTTTGCAAGGTGACCAGTCACCACAGGAACGGTTCCTATGTAAGGCTCTTTTTCATTGAGCTTTAGGCGCACAACCGAGAGAAGCCCGTTCTGCCAAGGGCCTAGTTTTTGGTCCAGATTACCAACCAAATCGCGTGAAATGATGAAACCACGCACTTTTCCTTCTGGCGCGGCGTCAACGACGGTTTGCTTGAAAATGCCATCGCCTTTTACGGAAAGGCTCACCCTCTCGCCGGGTTTGCAAGTCGAGGCCAGCAAAAGCCCTCCCATCAAAGCTTCACCCAGAGCATTGATTTCGGGGCCGCTGAGTTTGTGACGGCGCCTTGCTTCTTCGACGAGATCGGTGGCGCAAATCGAAGTTGCGATCATATTGCCGCCCTGAGCAATACACTTAATCCATTTATCGGGAATCGAGGTATTCACAGGCTGAATCTACCATAGTTGATACAATTTTTCTCAAGTTTGCTGGTGACACCCGATATAGCCGGTTCATAATGACTTTATGCTGATCTCCCAAACTTTCTCTCCGATAGCGCTTCGCAATGGCGCCAGGCATGCATTCAAATATTTAAAGCACCAGATCACTTACAAAGAGTTTTGGGAAACATCCAGCCGGTTTTCGTATTTCTTGCAGAAAGAAATCGGCCATGGATTGAGGGTGGGGCTTTGGATGTCGAATTGCCCGCACACCGCATATTGTTTCTTTGCCTTGGCGAATACGAAAAGCTGTGCTGTGCCCTTGAATCCGTGGGCCGCACCGGATGAAAATTTGTTCAAGATCAAGAATTCTGAGATCACCGTGATCTTGTGTTCAAGCGACCATACCAAGAAACTCAAAGAGTTTTTGCACCAGAATGGCTTAAGTTCGATAAAAGTAATTGATATGGAGACCAAGCGGTGCGCTGAGTATGACCCTACTTACACGCCGCCGGCAGGCCATGTTCCCAATGAGAAAGACCATATCCTTTTGTTTTATACGCCCGGAACCACGGGCAAATACAAGGGCTGTCTTTTCAATCATGTCGCTGTGGGTCAGGCAGTGACTTCAGTGAAGTCGGCCTATAAAGCTTCTACTACCGATGTTTTTCACACCCAATTTCATTACAGCAACCCATTTAACTTCATCCATTTCCTTCTCGCACCGCTTGCGGCGGGATCAACCGTTTTTATTTCAGATCAAGTAGATCACAAGACGGTGATCGCCGGGCTGACAGAAGCTCGGGTGACGAGGTTTGCCCCTCAATTGACGCTTTTCCCGGAGATGTTGAGGCTCGCTGAGACCGAGAAGCTTCCGATTCCCACGGTCAAGACGATTTCGGTGAGCGGGACGAGCCTTAGTGCCGAGAGCTGGAGCCTGATCAAGAAAACCAAGATTGGCGTGATCAATATCTATGGGTTGACCGAGTATTTGGGAACCGTGGCGATGGGAACCCCTGATTGCCTGGGCGAGGCCGCGAAGCCGGGCCTCATGGGTCCTGTTTTGGTGGGCACGAAGGTCAGGGTCGTTGATGACCAGGGAGATGAGATCGAGAAAAAGAAACCTCAGAAAGGGCAGCTTCTTGTGATGGGCCCCGCCTTGATGGATAAGTACCTTGGTTTGCCCGAAGAGCAAAAAGTGATGGTGAGGGGGACTTGGCTTTTTACGGGCGATATTTGTGAGATCGACAAAGAGGGCCGCGTTTTCTTTCTCGATCGCAAGGCTGATGTTGTCACTCTTCAAGATGGCAGGAAGATCTACGCCAAAGAAGTCGAGCCGGTCGTAAAGGCCATTCAACAGGTCGAGGACGCGGCATTCGTTGGGATTCGCGACCGTTTGAAAAAGCCGCTCTCGGCGCTGATCATCGTGCGAAGAGCGCAATCGACCGTTACTGAAAAACAAATCCACGATTATTTGACCACCAAACTTCCGCGAGAGCGCATGCCCGCTGTTGTTTTCTTCATTGATGCGATGCCGCGCACTGTTTCTGGTGCGATCAACCGAGCGAAGTTGAGGTCGTTGTATGATGGGGTTTAGTAAAAACGGATATCGGATTTCGGTTAACAGTGACGGAATTCAGATTCGGTACCAGAACCGGTTTACGGTTTCTTAGGATAACTTAGTTTATAGACACATGCTGCAATGTGATCTGCGAGATCAAGTGTCTCTTTATCTTTGATCTCAATCAAATTAAAAATAGCCTGAATTTCTCGGATCGAGCCAAATGCAATGGCATAGAATCTTGCTTTGTCTCTCTGAGTAGGTTTTGCACTGCCTTCAGCTAGGTTTAAAACAACTCTTGAGAGCAAGTTTAAGCATTGTGTTGAACTTGGCAGAAGGCAGCGGTAAGCCCACAAAGCCTGAGCAAAGACGATTCTATGCTATTGCGTTAGGCAGCCTCCGCGAAACGGAGGCTCTTTTGAGAATTCTCAACATTACACCGGCTCTTTTTACCGCCGATCGCCTTGGTGGTATACTCTATCGTCTGATTCATCCCAAGTGAGCTGTTTTCTGATTCAGATTTCGGTTGATCAAGATGCTGTAAGCAATCAGGGTGAATGTTTTTTATTTTAGTGCTGTTATCAATCGATGATCCTTCATCTAAAGAAGAATGTTATTCATAATGCTTTGAGATAATAGAGCAGATATTAGGAATGTCTTTTAAACCCGAAATAGATTCTTCATGGTAGCCTTTAGCAAAATTTTCGAGTGCAAGATCCAATCGGTTTTCAACAAGAATAAGTGCATGCAGTTCTTGTTCTGGTAAATCACTAAAAGCATTCATGTCATGATTTGCGCTAAAAAAATTCGCTAACCATGAGGTTGTTGGGTTTAAATGAATGGATTGAGCTTCTTCTCCCGAAATACTCGGATAAAAGTTTCCTTCTCCCGCGATGGTTATTGTAGACTTTCCCGTGCTATCAATTCTAAACAGTCCCTTTCCGCAGGAATCTTTCCAGTCAAAAGTTAGACCTGGGAAAGTGCCCTTTTCTGCATTTCCCGGCTGGTATCGAATCTCTATGCCGTTATCGCGTGCCAATTTACTGAATGCATCAAGAGGTTTGGATTCAGTTTCTAATACAAGTGGTTTGTCAGCGAAAACCAAAGAAGATTGAACAAACAACGTTACCACGACAATGAATATGCTTTTCATGCTCAAGAATTCTCCTTATCGAGGAGTATTGCAACATCAAGGCCGGTTTTATTCAGAAGCTAATAAATAAGAAAAATTAGAGCGTTATTCTTATCAACTTTTGGAACGACGGACATGTGCATGTAAAGAATCTAAGGTTCTTAATTATCGGGTAGGCAGATGTCAAAGTATTAGACATTTCTTTGAAGGCCCATACTTAAAAATTTTCCAGCGCATGAATTGGTGCACTCTACAGATGAGCCCGTCAGTTAGCGGTTAACTGTTCCCAATTCCGAATCGGTCGCCGATGCGGTGCCAGAACCGGTTTACGGTTTCACGGTTAACGGTTCCCGTCCTGCGCTTGGGCATAATTTACCGCGTCAATTGGAACCTAGGTCTCACCGATAAAGCATTGCCAGGACCATTGGTGCGGAGGGAATTTCAATTATGTCACGTCAGGCTTTTGCAAAGAGCCAAGTTCCAAAAGGGTTTGATAAGCTTCTTGAGAAGCTCAACGATATCCCCACTCTTCCGATTGTCGCGAGTAAAGTGAATGAGTTGATCAACGATCCAAATTCAAGCTCATCCGACATCGCAAACGTCCTCAAAAAAGACCAGGTTCTCACCGCGAAAGTCCTGAAGCTGATCAACTCGCCGTATTACGGAATCCCAGGTGAAGTGACCGATGTTCAGCGCGCGTTGGCTTTTTTGGGGTTCAATACCCTGGCTCAACTCGTTCTCGGCATCAGCGTATTCTCTCTTTTTCCTTCAGAAGAGAATGACGAGTTCTCGATGTTGAATTTCTGGCGACATGCCCTCGCAACCGCGGTGTGCAGCGAGGTCCTCGCCAAGCGGATAAAATACAAAAAACCCGAGGAGTGCTTTACTTGTGGCCTCCTCCACGACATCGGCAAGATCGTGATGTACCAAATCGCAAAAGACATGTTTTTTAGCGTCTTTCGCAGGGCTCAAGAAAAGAAGATCAGTTTTTTCGACGCGGAAGGCGAACTCGACGTGCCGGGCCATGTCTTCTTGGGCGAACATATTGCGGCCAAATGGGGACTTCCACAGGTGATTCGCAACGCCGTTCGATACCATCACCTTGATATCCGCAATGTTTCGACGATTTTACCAGGCATGAAGCCACCGATTTACATCGTTTCGTTAGCCAATTCATTGGTTGTGAACATGGGCATTGGTCATTCAGGCGATTTTTCAGACGGCGGTTTACAGCCTTATATGTACGAGATCTTAGGACTGGGCTTTGATTCTTTGGAAAGCATTAAGCAACAAACCCAGGAAGAGATGAAGAAGGCGGGATCGTTCATTACGGCGGCCCTGTAAAAAATGAAAACGAAAGCAAACAAGAGCCCGAGAAAACTGCGAGTGGTGCATGGGGGCAAGGCCGTCACCGTGAAAGGCCGAACCGGCGCTACGGCGAAAACCGCTCAACCTTCAATTTTAAACGTCGGTGCAACTGAGGAGTCGCGCTCTGAGCGTTCTCGTTACGATGTTTTGCTTCAAAATGCGAACGATGCGATTTTGGTGGTCGATCTTGAGAACCACCTCGTCAGTGATGCGAATAGGGCTGCTCTTGAGATGACTGGATACCTTCAGGAAGAGCTGGTGGGTAACTCAATTGAACTCTTGTACCCCGCCAAGAGCCACCAGATGCCTCAATACAGCCAACCTTTTGGGCACGATCACCTTGAGAATCGGGGTTTTTTTGAGGACGTGGTCTTGATCTCGAAAGACGGTTACTTGCACTACGTAAGTCTTTCCGTTCGCCCTTTGAATCTCGAAGGACACCGGGTCGCGATGTGTATCATTCGCGACGTCGGCGAGAAAAAGGCGATGGAACGGGATCTCATCACTAAACACACCGAGCTGAGAAATGCTTATGTGAGCCTTGAGAAGGCCAACGCCGAACTCAAGTCGATGCAAGAAACCCTGGTTCAGTCAGGAAAACTCGCAGCCCTTGGTGAGCTCGCGGCGGGCATTGCTCATGAATTGAATCAACCCCTTACCGCAGTGAAAGGATTCGCCCAAGAAGCCATCGCCCTGGCAGACAAAGAGCAAGGCTCTTCAACGTTGAAATCATTTCTCGATGAAGTCGTTCAAGGGGCGGGAAAGATGGAACGCATCATCTCCCATCTGCGCAATTTCACTCGAAAGAGCACTTCTGATTTTGAATGGATCGACGTGCACGGCGTGATCGAAGAGTCTCTCATCATGCTTGATAAACAACTGCGCAGCAGGGGCATCGAAGTGACCAGAAACTTTGAAGGCGACCTGCCGAAAGTCTACTGCAACCCGTTTCAACTCGAGCAGGTGTTCATCAACCTCGCCACCAACGCGCGAGATGCAATAGAAGCCAACAGAGGCGTGCAAGGCAAGATCTTGATTCGCACGCGCAGGGACGGCGATCACATGGTTGAGATCCAGTACGAAGATAACGGCTGTGGAATGGCCGATTACGTGAAGGCCAAGATATTCAATCCCTTCTTCACGACAAAAGAAGTGGGCAAGGGAATGGGACTGGGCTTGTCGATTTCGTACGGGATATTGTCACGTATCCATGCATCGATCATCGTGCAATCGACGATGGGCAAAGGAAGCGTGTTTACGATTAAACTTCCGGTGGATTACCGGAAACATTGAAAGGACCAAGTGTCATGAGTACACGGATTTTAGTGGTAGACGACGAAGAATCCATCCGCAAACTCTTGCAGGCGAGGTTTACCCGTGAGGGATGGCAGGTGGAAACCGCGGATGACGGCAAACGCGGGCTTGAGACCGCTGAGCGATTTTCTCCCACGGTCATACTCACTGACATCAAGATGCCGGGCCTTGACGGGTTTCAATTAGTTGATGCCCTTCACTCGCGAGGGATCGAGTGCCCGATCATCATGATCACCGGCCATGGCGAAAAAGAATGCGCGATCCAAGCCATACACAAGGGCGCGTTTGATTACCTTGAAAAACCCTTTGATATGGACGAAATCGTTTTAGTGACAAAACGCGCGATCGAGCGGGAAAATCTGCGCCAATCGAACTTGAAGCTCGTTGACGATCTTGATGCCGCCAACAAGAAACTCAGCACCCAACTGGAAGTGAAGAGCCAACTTCTGGAGCGGGTGGTGCCTACCAGCGTTGAAGATTTGCTGGTCGGAACTTCCGAGCATTTGAGCAACGTCAAGGCGATGGCGCGCACGGTGGCTGAGAGTTTCACTGGCCATAACGATCCGGTGGTTTTGATCACGGGCGAGAGCGGAGTAGGTAAGGAAATGGTCGCAAGGTATATGCATGCCGTGACTTTTCCCAAAGACAAACCATTTGTAGCGATCAACTGCGCGGCGTTTCCAGACAATCTTCTTGAAAGCGAGCTCTTTGGTTATGAAAAGGGGGCTTTCACTGGCGCGGTGACGAGAAAGCTGGGGCTCTTTGAACTAGCCAACGGTGGCACGCTCTTCATGGATGAAATTGGCGAGATGGACCTGAAGATGCAAGCCAAACTCTTGCGGGTCTTGCAAGAGCGGGTGATTCGAAGGCTCGGAGGCACCGTGGACATTTCGGTACGACCTCACATCATAGCAGCAACCAATCGTAACTTGGCTAAGGCGGTTAGCGAGCAAACCTTTCGTGAAGATCTCTATTATCGTTTGAACACCTTGCCTGTCGCTGTCGCGCCGCTGCGCAGCAGGCCAGAAGACATTGAGGTGCTCGCTCAATATTTTCTCAAGAAAGTTTCTGCCGGTCGCGGGAAGCAGTTCACAGGTTTTTCGCCCAATGCCCTTCGCGCGTTGGCAACTTACCGTTGGCCCGGAAATGTGCGGGAACTGCGAAGCGTGATCGAACGCGCTGTGATTCTCGAGAAGGGCCCGATGCTTGAGCTTTCTCATCTGAGGCAGGAACATCTTCATGCTACGAAACTGGCCGAGCCAGTCGCTCCTTTGGTTGAAGAAGCGCCGGCGACAAGCGGCGTCGTCTTGAGTTTTCCGCAGATCGTTAATCAGAGCCTTTCCGACTTGCGGAAAGAGATGGACGAGCGTCTCACGCGTCAAATCCTCATGCAAAGCCTTACACGTGAGCGTGGCAACGTATCGGCGGTTGCTCGTTCGCTGAAGCTTGACCGTGCCAATTTGCTGCGCATGCTTAAGCGGTTCACAATTGACCCGGAATTGTTTCGTAACAAGGCGGCCGGGTAAATAGATATTGTTTTGACCGCGCCAGGATGGTCGGCTAAGTTCTGAGCATGAGCAATGCCTTAGCCAACGACCGCGAAGAATGCCGGCATGATCTGGTAGTTGAAATGCTTCGTATCGCGCGTCACGACTTCAAGACCCCTTTGACCTCGCTTCGCATGCTTGCCCAGATGTTCCAGCTTAGCCTTGAAAAAGGCACGCTGTCCGCGAATCCTGAGCGCACGGCCCGGAATTGCCAGCTAATGGTCGATCAGGTCGACAAACTGGTCGCTCTGGCGGATATCCTGTCTGATGTCGCGCTTATTGAGAGCGGGCACTTCAATCTCAATAAAATACGTTGCGACCTTCGACCGATCATAGAGGACTCGCTGGGCCCCGAGAACGGAGTCGAGATTAGGCTCCCGGCGGAAGTTGTCGAAGGAGCCTGGGATGTCGCTAGGTTGGGGCAATCTCTGAAATATTTGATTTCGTGCTTTGCGCCGAAGCAAGTGAAGATAAAGAAGGAAGACGGGGTGGCTCGGATAGTGTTTTCTCCGGTGCCAGAGGTTTCTGATTTTTATAAGCCCTCGGCAAAACTACATATCTCACGTTACGTGATCGAAGCGCATGGCGGAAAGATCGAGGAGTCGGGGGAGATCACGTTGCCGGTTTCTAAATGAATCAAGGATCGATGAAAACGGGATCTACGTTTTCGATGTCGACCCAATAGAGGATCTCTTTCTTTACAGGCATGCGCCCAGTTTCCGTTTCTTGGATCTCTGTAACGGTTTCAACAATCGGAATGCCTCGACCCGGTTTAGACTTCGGAAAAATAAAGTTCGAATCCTTTGCGTCCAGCCCAGCGTCGTCGTAAAAGGCATTTCTGCCCGGATCGAAGTAAAGTTGCAGTTCTTGGCTATATTTCAGCGGGCTATCTTCTGTGGCAACGTTCGCCCATGTGCCTGGATCTACTTGCCACATCTTGTGGGTGAGAGGATGCTGGATCAAGAAACCCGTTTCTGTTTTTTTTGATCGCCACGGCCGCTTTACTTGAAGGTCATGGCTTTTGGATACTTGTCTGTATTTAGGGTGCAAGGATTCGATTTTATCGAGAAAGGCTTTGAGACGAGGGAATTTCCCGTTTCTGAAGTCATCTCCGTACTTGGCGTAAAAGCTCTTCAGAGAGGGGCCTTCGATGAGTTCGGCGACAATTTTATTCGCAGCGATGTCTTCAGGGGTGCTGTGAATCGCAGCGACCGGAATACCATCTTCTGGCAACATGCTCGTTACCGCGAGCTCACGGCGTATAAGTTGTTCATTAGCTCCGGAATCAGCGCCTCTATTCTCTTTCAAGATCTTGATCAGCAAGCCGGGTCTCTTAGGGCTTGTATAAATATGCCGAGTACCTCCTCGAGACGGGGCGGCGAAAGGCAAAAGCATTTCTTGAGCGGTGTTGCTAGAAGAGACGTCGATGACTCTGGAGGAAGCTTGTGATCGCGAGGAAGGCGGTCTCTTGGTTCTTCCGACATTCTGGATTGCGGTGCCGCTTTCGGTGCGGTTGGGAGGAAGCGAAAGCTTGAGCTCCGGAATGTTTTTCTCAACCGAGCGTCGGGGGAGCGGCGGCGGCCCGTTCGTATTGGCGCGTTTTGGCAGAGGCGGCGGTCCGCTGGTAAGTCGTTGTCTAGGCAACGGCGGAGGGCCTGTGCTTCTGTGCATCTCAAATGCAGCTTGCCTGGGAACGGGGGGCTTTTGATCCGTGGACGGAATCGGCGGAGCGACCGCGGTCGGACGGGATTGGCGACCAGCTCCTGTCAATGGCGTAAGGTTTGAGGAAGGTTTTTTTTTCGCTATTCTTTCCATTTGCGAAATATAAATAAATTCTGTTTCTTCGCTTCCACGGTATAAAGTGTTGTCTTCGTCGCCTCGAAGATCGTTGTATATGTTGTCAACAAAGCCTTCCTCATATCCAGCCTCATCAAGCAACCGCTGAAACGGCTTAGAGGTGTTTGTCGGAGGAGGGGTGGTAGGGCGCGAGGCCTTGTTTTGATCAGAAGATCTCGCGAAGTTTTCAACTGCTGAACTGACGCTGTTACAGGGGGCCGAGGCTGGGATCGTTCTTCTTTCGTTTGGAGAAGCGTTTGCGGTGCTCAACTTTGAGGTTGGTACGGCAAAAACAAGTAACACGATCGTACCGACATAGAGGTTCCCTAGTTTACGCAGGGCTTCCAGGATCGTTTCTCTAGGATACGTCTTTTCGCTTGCCACTTTTAACGCCAATCCCCCAACTTCCAATTCTACCAGTGCGTCACGGCGCCCTCGCCTGTGTCTTGGTGACGCAGGTGCAGACTTTTCCCAATTCAATAAATTCAATTGGTTAGCGACGGCACGAGACGTGAAATAGCTATAGGGTGTGGAACGCAAGAGCATGCAGGGGTCGATCCGAAGGGGACAGCTCGGGAGTGCTCTAAAAAGTACGGAGGTTATGGAGCCATGAAGATGTCGAAAGAAGCAGGTTCCGCCAGACAAGAAGTGCTGGAAATCGTGGTTGCTGAGCTTGAACGCAGTCTTGAGGCTATGGAGTCGAATTACCGAAGGGCGGTTTCAAACCTCAATATGCTCAAAGAGCGTGTGGAAATGGATGACCTCACACGGCTGTTGCGCCGGGGCGTTTTCATGGAAAAACTCCATAACCTTCTTTTTCAATCTGCCCCCAAAGGCCGGGAAGTCTGCCTCATGATGATCGACATCGATCATTTCAAGAGGGTGAATGACGGATATGGCCATCAGACCGGAGACGTCGTGTTGGAGCGAGTGAGCGAGTTGATCAAGAGCTATCTGCGGCCAGAAGACTTAGTGGGCCGTTATGGAGGGGAAGAGATCATCGTGGCGATGCAAATGAGCGCAAGTGAGGCCAATTCAGTTGCCAATCGAATTCGAAGAGCCGTTGAAGCGCATCGCATGATCTCGACCAATCACGCTGAATTCAGAGTGACGCTAAGCGTGGGTGTCGCCTCAACCCAAGAGTTCAAGTACGAGGCCGACGTCTTAATTTCACATGCCGATAAGGCTCTGTACCGAGCGAAGAAGCTGGGACGAAACCGAGTTGTGAATGCAAAAGATTCATTGAAGGTCATGCTGAGCCTAGAAAGGGCTGCAGCCTAAAAAATACTTAAGCACATCATGGGGTGTTTGAGAGTTCCCACCGCACCATGGCCCACCATTGAATAGCCTACCTTTTGTTCTTTGGAAGCTCTTTCGGGGGTTTCTGCGAGAACTATCTTTATACAGATCCTACCTAGAAAGGCCGCCCGGATTTTCAACATCCGGTGCGGCTCCCGCATTTTCTTTGCTAATGACTTGAGATTTCAATGCCGTGTTGATCGCAGAGAGTGTTGCCATTTTAGGCCGGCATTGTCCTCGTTCAATTCGGCATAAATGAGAGCGCGTAATTCCTGTAAGTTTGGCGAATTGTTTTTGGGTGAGTTCGAGCTGTTGTCGTTTGATGCGAAGACCTAAACCCAGCACACCCAGTCTGGTTTTTAGGTTGGGTGCCTGATGAAAAGAAATCTCTCGGGTGAAGTCGCGAACAAATGCATACGAATCCGAGTGGACGATTCTTGAATCAGCAATGTATTGGACCGCTGGGCCAGTGTATTGCAAAAGAGTCAGTAACATAGTTCGACGTTCTCGTTTCGAGAGTCTCCCCTGAATGCGAATCATTAGATGGAATCCAACGCTATCGATATGCGCCGTAGAGTAATTATGGCCGTGTTGAAAGTTTGGTTCAGTTTCCTTGTCGTTGCCTGGCATTTCTGTTGACGGTAGCAATTGCTATACCAGGCTGTAGAGAAGAAGTGTCGTTTTGTATGCCTATTTTTTTGCGCTGATTCTTTAACCGCCTTTGGATTTGAAAATTGTCTCTTATGCAAATGTGCGTTCCCACCGCACTCTAGATGAGCTATGTGCAAATGTGCGGTAAGAGCACTTATTATGGACCTTTTACATTTTTTGTCACACACCCGCTTTTTAGAACGGTAAGCGAGTTTCTGACAACGGATAAACCGCTTGTACAAATACAGGTTCTGATGCTTGTGCTATTTTTAAAGCACATTTGCATAGTGAATATGTTGTGTGCTTTACGACCGCACATTTGCATGGGGAGTCGCTCAAGTGCTGCTGAAGCGCACATTTGCATAAGAGACAATTTTAGAGACCGGTAGAAGGACGATGAATAACAAAAACGGCATTGTGCCGCCCGTATCAATCCTTAAGCAAATTATCCAAGCTTTTGCCACAGTGTTGCCTATAAGCTATACCTGTGCCCTATGAGCCTTATTAAACTCATGGCTAAAACGAAACTTCTGCCTGAATATAAAATACTCGAATGGTATCCGCCGTTTCTTTTCATGGGAGTGAAGATCAAAAGCGTTTCAAGCGACTACCGCAAGCTCCATGCGCAATTGCCATTGCGATGGTACGGTAAGAACTTGCACGGCACGATGTTTGGCGGATTTATGGCCGCAGCGTCAGATCCCATCGCCTCTCTTCTTTGCGGAAAGATCTTTCCGGGGCTTGAAGTGTGGGCTCAAAACCACTGTATTGATTTCTTGCGCCCCGGCCAAGGTACACTCGATCTTAAAGTCGAAGTCACCGATTCTGATGTAGCGCAAATACGAGAAGCCTTGAAAACCCAAGGCAAGGTCTCGCATGTTTTTGAGTTTTATTTCACAGACCACTCAGGCGGTAAAATCGCCCGAGTGCGGAACACCGTTTACCTGCGCGTCAACCGGTAGATTGAAACGGTAAGCGAGACTTTGAGCAGATCGCCGATAATAAACGGTACCACACCCATTGCGAACGCAGTCTCCCAAGTTGAAACCGTAACGTACTTGAGTTGAATCACGCCTGGCACGAACAAGACGATGCTTGCCGCAAAAGTCATCAGCCAAAGTGCGATAAACGACTCGCCATGGATGAAGATTTTACCTGACCAGCGCTTGAAAAAACCAAGGGTCCAGGCAGCCAGCACGAATCCAATCAAATATCCGCCCGTTGGTCCGAGCAGCGCTGCGGTGCCACCGGCGAAAAAAGGCAACCCTAGTACACCACCGCTGATATAAAGAAGCTGCGAAATGGCTCCACCACCAGCTCCTAGGTGCAAGCCGGCGAGCAAGACTATCGCTGTCTGAAGGGTCATAGGAACAAGAGTGCCAGGCAAAGGGATCTTCACCTGAGCGGCAAGAGCCGTGGCAAGCGCGTAAAAAACAATCCAAGCGCTTCGAGAAAGAACTTGGCTTGCCGTCGGGGATACTTCGAAAAGTCGTTTTGTCGCGGTCGCTCTCATGGGATCAGATCTCCTTGTGATATCGATCAATGGATTTGGACTTCAAGATTCTGAAGCAAGCGTGTCGCCGGGTGAAATCGCGGGTTGATTTTCACAGCTTTCTGCAATTCCTTGGTTGCCGACAACAACATCTCTTTTTGGATATAAATTCGCCCCAAGTTGTAAAAGGCGTACTCGCGGTGGTCATAACCTTTTAACCGACAAGCTTTCTTAAGATAAGGGATGGCTTCTTCATACCGATTCTTTTCGGTGAGATAGGCGCCAATATCATTCCAGGCATTTCCAAATTGCGGATTGAGTTGGATGGCTTTCTTGCATTCTTCGATGGCATGGTCAAGTTCGCCCATCATGCTGAGGCACCATCCTAGAAAGGTGTGAGCTTCAGCCGTGGGACCATTTTCAATGGATTGAATGTAACATTTCGCAGCAGAATGCAGGTCTCCCTCCATTTGATAAAGGTATCCCATACGGAAATAGTTGTCTTTTGACATCCGTGTGTAAATGCTGCTCGACATGCCTTGTTTATGCCGTGCCAAGATCGGTAAAGTCAATTCCAAATTGGAAGGGTCAACTGCCTGGTCTAAGAGTCCAAAAAGCGTTCCATTGCCGTAACTTAAGCTCTATCCCAAGCTTTGGTCCTGCTTTAAAACCCTCTTTCATCAGGGCCTTTGAACTGGGCCAAGCCTTCTCTGAATCGGGCTTGCCCGCCCAACGCAAGCTTTGTTCAATCAGGGCAAGAGCAGTCTCTTTCTCTTTTTCAGTAGGGCCGCGAGCTCTTCGGATAAAAGCTTTTAGCATGTCCATCAAAGGTTTGTCTTCTCGAGCAAGCTCAACCCAAACGATTGGTTCAACGGTGGTATCGCTCGGCTTCGATTTTGAAAGAGCGTCGCGATAAACCTGCAGAGCTCTGCCCAAGATCCTTTTTTCAACATTTGAAAGCTTTAACAGCTCGGTCAGACGTTCAACGATCGCTTCAGGCTCCTTGAGGGGATCACCCAGTAGACCAGTTACCCCCAATGCGCAAAGCCACTGCAGTGGGGTAGGAGCCCAAGGCAATCGCAGTTGTCGCAAATCCGCAGGAAGGCTGACCCTTCTTACTCCAAAAACTTGTTCCCAGAGCCCATTTTGAGCGATCGCCTCAAGACCCATGATCGGACGAGTGGTGGTGAAAAGCCGAATCAGTTCTTCTCGCACGCGCTCGCGACTGATGGCCTTTAAAAGTGAGGCATGTTTTTTCAGCGCATGAGCCGTGGGACGGTCTATTTTAAAGCCCAACTGCGCTGAGAATCGCACTGCCCGTAAGATCCGCAATGCGTCTTCCGAGAAACGCTCGCTTGGATCTCCAACGGTACGCAGCAACTTCCCAGTGAGGTCTTTATGACCGCCTACATGGTCTATGATGGTGTTCTTCTCTGGGTCAAAGTACATCGCGTTTACGGTGAAGTCGCGTCTTGCGACGTCTGACTTTTCATCGCCGGGCTCAACCTTGTCGGGATGCCTTAGATCCGAGTAGCCAGATTCTTTCCGGAAAATTGCGATATCAATCTGTACCGGCGCATCTTTTGAATTTTCCAAGGGAGGCAGCTTGATGATTCCAAAGGCCGCTCCAACTTCAAGGTGTTTTGGGAAGAGTTCTTTGATCTTTTCCAAAGGAGCATTGGTGACTACGTCCCAATCGCGAGCTTGGCGACCCAGAAGCATGTCGCGAGCGCATCCGCCGGCAAGCCAAGCGGTATAACCCGCGGTTCTTAGGGTTTTGCAGGTTTGCAAAACGGCTTTAGGAATTTGAGGCGCAGGGTTAATCGGGATCGACTTCGAGTCCGTCATAAAGTTTACGGGCTCGTTCTCTGGCAGAGGCTTTTGATTTTTTGCCTGATCCATCGTTTTGGTTGTCTTCATGGCTCACCCTGATCTTGGGCGATTTGCGTCGCTGGGTTTTGGGTTGTTCTTCAGCTTCTACAGCAGAGCTTTCCGTCGTTTCTGGTGTCGAGGAAATCTCGGACTTTGGCTGTTCTTCATCGTTTGAAAGGGCGATCCCTAAGGATGCCAGGAGACAAAGCATTGAAAAAAGTAAAACTCGTTTGATTTCCATCTTTAGATAAGTAGCATCGTTCGCCATGTTCCTCAAGAGCGCCATACGACTGAAAAAAGGTTCAACCAAGTTTACTCGATCGGGAAGTCCGTGGGTTTACTCCAATGAGCTGGCATCGTTTGACAAGAATTTGTCCCCGGGCTCATGGGTTTCGCTCGAAAATCATGACGGTCAGACTCTGGGTTATGGCCACTTCAATCCCCATTCCTTAATCTCGTTTCGTGTTTTTGAACGCGCAGCGTTTCGAAGTGAGGAACAGGTGAGAGCGCTTTTTTTTAGGCGCCTCGATCAAGCTTTGCAATTAAGAATAAAGGCCTTTCAGGAAGCGATCACGGCAAGAGAAATGGGCGCACGTTCGTTTCGACTGGCTTTTGGAGAAAGCGACGGGGTTCCAGGGCTCGTGATTGATTTGTATGAATCAAGCCCCAATGGAATGGCCGTGGTTCAATGCCACTCGGCCGGAGCTGATCAGTTTGTTTTTTGGACTCAAACATGGCTTGAAGAACGCTTAGGAATCAGCTGTGGCGTTTTGCGCAATGACCTTGAGGTCAGGAGAAAAGAGCAGGTGCGATTAGAAGTGAGTGACTGGGGCACTCTGCCTAACGAAGCCTACGCCCTTGAAGGCGGAGTACGCTTTTTAATTGACCCTAAGGCAGGGCAAAAGACCGGATATTTTTATGACCTTCGTGATAATCGTGCCGAACTTGCTCGCCGCGCAGCACGTTATGAAGAGGGGGCCGTGCTCGATTGTTTTTCGTATATGGGGGGTTGGGGCCTTCAGGTGCTGAAGAAAAACAGCAAGGCAAGGTTAGTAGCGCTCGATGTTTCAAAGACAGCGCTTGAGGCAGTTTTGCGCAATGCTGAGGCCAATGGGTTTAGCGGAAGAGTCGAGACGGTTGCTGCAGATTTTTTCAAAGACAAGAAAGCCTTAGGTTCGCAAAAATTTGAGATTGTGGTCTGTGACCCTCCGGCCTTAACCTCATCAGCAAAACAGGCCGCCGAAGGACGGCGTGCCCATGAATCGTGTTTTTACACGGCACTGGGCTATCTCGAGCGCGGCGGAATCGCAGCGCTTTCAAGCTGCAGCTTTCATTTGAGTTGGGATGAATTTCTGGGATGTGTTCAACATGCGGGCATTGGCAGAAATGCCCAGCTCAAGATCTCTCATGTGGGTTCACAGTCAGCGGATCATCCCATTTTAGCGACGCTCGTCGAGACAAGGTACATTAAGAGCGTGATTGTAGAAGAGCTGTGGCCTTGAGGTTATTTGGGATCCAAACTAGATGACTTTATTCCACCTTTATAAGAGGTACCAGCTGGTTTGGGTTTGAATGCCAGAAAATGTTCAAGTACTTCTGAACACATTTTAGCGTCATTTGGGTTTGCTTTGATCTCATGCAACCTTTCAGAGCGGTAAGCTAGTGCCAGTTTTTTACAGCTGTTAGCGTTGAATGATTTTGTGATTCTGTCGCCGTTTCCATATGGCAAGAAATCCATTCTGATTTCGATGAGCCGGCATTCATTTTCAAATACGCTAAACCGAAAAGTTTTTTCCAAGCGGCCACGTCTAAGGGTTTTATTTTTGCGTCGTAGGCTTTCTTCCCAATGTCCGTAAATGGTCAAACCCCACTGTTTAGGTTTGGTGGAGTCGTTAGATTGGGCAATGCGTTGCCCAGTATTCGAAAGAGGTTCTGGCCAGCCCCATTCGCCAGCAATCAAAGTAGAATGATGTTCGGGAAATTTTTCGTAGTCTTCTCTAAGTTTGGGACTTTTTGAGTGGGTCGGATCGATGAAACTGAACTTAAACCACGGAAAATTGGAGTCGCCCTTTTCATACTGCGATTTAATGACTGCGGGCGATGGTTTCTGAAGGTTTCCTAGGTCAAGTCGCTCGAGATAGCCGTTTGAGAATTGTTCACAGGTGACGGGCTTGTACTCTATAACAGGTTCCGCAATTTGAGGTATTTCTTGCTCAGCCTTAATCGTTTCTTTGGGTGGTTTAGCGGTAACAGTGGGCGTGGTAGTCAATGGCATTGCTTCTGGACCAGCCACGCCGGTGATAAATGCGCACTTGGGTTTGCCGCCGCTCGCGATAAGTGCAAGGTCTTCCTCTTTTAAACGCGCTCGAAGTTCTGCTTTTGTCTCCCAAGTGTAAGTGTACGCGCAATCAACTTGATAGAACGAAGTTTCTCCTGCCGAATGTGATTCGTTTTGACCACCGGTGGTGCCGGCAAATGAGAGGTTTAAGAAAAATATAAGACTGAATAATGTCCCCATTATTCTCTCCTGTTAAGGATAGGGTAGCATAACCACTTCTATTATCTCGCTCATTTTAGTCGGAAAACTCGGCGCACGCCGAGTGTAATAGAGCTCGGATTCGGTACCGGATTCATGTGGGTTTTGAACTCCATCAAGGCAAGTTTTACCTAGTCGTAAGAGTCGCGACGAAACCAAGACGATACTCATCGTATCAGAACATATTCACTCTTCATTAATACGCTTGGAATGTCGAAATGTTAGGAGTGATCTCAGCTCGAAGTTTGGCGATAATAGTATTTTTCTTTGCACTTGATCTGTCTGCAAGACAGCACGGAAAGAACCGTTTCTGTTTGGCGCTTTCGGACCTTCTGCAAAGATTTGATCCAGTTCTTATCGATGGCAAACCACTGCTCAGTGAAGCAAGAGAATCGACTTGGTGGGGCAAGAAAAAATCTTATCGTGTGATTGGAAGCGTCGCGGGTGACCATGGTGGGAAGCTTCGTGTACTTGAACGTGGTCCGGATGCCGAGTTTTGGATGCAGGAGAGTAAGGGGCTAGACGACGAGTTCAGAGGAGATCCACGGTGGGTGATCCACGTGCTTGGAGAGGACGCGGCAGCGCGCTTGGGAATCAGGCAAATATCTAATCGTCATATATTAATTCCTGACGCCACAGAAGTACAAGGAGCTGTTGATGCATTCAACCGCACTGCGGCACCCGAGGACCAGATTGCTGTTTCGTTCTACGAACCCAAAAGGAAAAATCACGTTCCAAGCTATGAGTATGCAAGAGAGTTCGTCGTTAACGGCAGGCTGCCGATCGCCAAATCAGGACGCGAAAGCGTTCATGACATTAATTACCATATGTTGGGAGTGCTTTTACCTCCGGAGGCTCTGAATCAGCTAAGAAAGCAGATGTCCGTTATCTTTGATTTTCGTGTTTACCTCGCTCAACGCAAGCTCTTGGCCAAGAAGATGAATCGGCACTGGAAGATCGGTGATTGGATAGATCAGCATATCGACGGTATTGCTGTTGAAGTAGATAATATTACCAATGGTCCTGTTATGGCGTTGAATCCTAACGTCCCTGCCAGTCTTTCGGGTGTCAACCGCTATAGAGACGTGTTTGATTTTTGGATACTAGGCCATTTTGATCTTGAAAAGTCACCGGAGCAATACTTAGTCAACTCAATCCCTATTTCACATCGAGATTGCTCGCCAGAATTGAAGAAGGTCTGGTCTGAATTCCTTCAAGAGAAAGAGGCGACTGACCTCGACTTTAAGAAGCCACTGGACTGGTCTAAGGAAAGAGTACGTGAGGAGACTATCCGGCGTTTGAATGTCATAAAGAGAGGTTCCGCTTTGTCTCGGTGAATTCATGGAAGACACCGAGTGTCTTACTCACGACTTCTGTGTTGTTTATGTGACGTTTATTCACCGCAAAAGCAACACAACCCGAAACTACCGTTATCTTTTTTGCTGTAGGATTCACGGCGAGTAAAACCTGTCAATTTTTTTGACACCTGTCGCTTGCTGTTTCTTCGCATCCCATGGTCCATACAGTAACTAGCCGAAGTTATTGAAGACACTTACGCAGGATCACAGCGCTGCTTAGGCCTTCTTTTTGCATTTTATTCAAGTCAGAGAGAGGTCATCTCGGAGTTATGAATCCTTGGTTACTTGCATTACCTTTTTTCTCGATTAGCCTCATCAGCGCGCCGAACCTTGCTCTCGCCGATTACGTGATTCTTGATCCGCCAGAAAAAGCACGCAAGCTTGTAGAAGGGCCGTGCATCGAGGTTTTCGAGAACGATAGCAAAGAAGTAGCAGGTGCCACCGTCGCATCGTCAATATCTGATCACTCGCCAACGAAACCGGCAAGTGCCGCAAAAAACCAGCGCCTCAAAAAAGTGTGTTTTTCAGGTTTAGGTAAAAGTTTTGCTAAAGCCAAGGCTGAGCTTCAACGTGAAATCGATTCGCTTGAGAGAACTGGCAAATCAGGTTCTGAAGAAGATTCTGGCCTCGTAAATCGTTTTCTCGATGCTGCCGTTGAGCGAGCGATCTCTTTTCTTTATTCAAAACAAATCAGGATTGAAGCTTTGAAAAATGAACTTGAGCAAATCAACTGCGCAGAGGGTTTTGCGAATGCGATCTTGGGCGCGCAAGAATCTAGCGCAAAGCCCGCTTATGTCTCGCGCCTTGATTCGATCGATTTTTCAAGTTTTGTACAGAGCATGGATTCTAAAGTCATCAGTCGTGCGCTCACTCAAACCAGGGCTTACCGCAACATCAAACAAGACCGAGATAAGGTCGCTCTGGTTCCTTTTAGGAAGTACGACTTCTGTGCTGATAGACAGCAAATTCATGCTGAGATCGAGGGTTTGGCAAAACGAGAACAAAGTCTTTCAAAAAAGAAAGAGATTTTAGATCGTGTTCTAAGAGATCCTAATCAGATGCTTGAGTACACGATGACAAGCACCTGTCCTAGTGTGTTCGCGACGATTGATCGCATAGAGCAAAGACGAGAGGACGTAGCGTTTGCCGCCGCTCCTCAGTTTGTGGAAGAGCCCGCCGAAGAAGAACCAGAAGATGAACCTCGCGATGAAGAGCAGAAGAAGGTGGACGAGCTGGTCAGTGAGTGGATGGATCAGGACGCTCAGGAACAATACCAGCATTACAAAGATTTGGGACTTACGTTTTCATTGGGAGAGGGAGTGCTGCTCAATGGTTCCCCCGTTTCTAGAAAAGACTTTGTTCCTACGCCGGCGGAAATAGGAGTGATTCAGAGAAGATCTGATCTGACAGATGTAGAGAAAGAAGCAGAAATGGATAAGCTAAAGGATTCAAAGTTTATGGAGATGCTTATAGCCACAGGCGTTTCTGAACCGGACATTAATTCCGCCGAGAACTTCATGAAGTTCCACTTGAATTTCGCGGCCTTGAGGCGCCAGGAGGTTGAGCAGAGTATCGAAGTGGGTATAAAATGGGGCATAACCAATCGTGGTCGTATTTTTGCTTATGGCGATAGTAGTGTTCATAGTTATGCATCCATGGAAACAGATGGTCGCATACAAATCAGTGACGACAATCTCGATATTCTTCTTGAGCAAGGCCTGACGGTCCTACCCGAAGACGAGATGTAGCTCGCTTCAAAACCCTCGGTCTGGCAATCGTCCCAGCGCTTTTTCCCAGACGGGTTTACTCTCCATGCAAAGATAAGTGTAAACGCGTGGTGCCTCGCGTTTGATCACATTATTCAAAAATTGAAACATCTCAGTTCGAGTTGAGCGCAGGTAGCGCATCTTTCCGTCGTCACCAGCCACACTCTCATCATAGAAAAGCGTGGTCTCAGGCCTGCGTCGCAATGCAATCGGTTTCAGTTGCGGCTGATAACGAAGTCCGCCGATACTGATCCACTGAATCTGCTTGTGCGGAACTGCGGCGAGCAGCTCTTTTGCCGCGTGTTCATACATCGCTTGCCACCCCTCAGTGTAGATCATGGGGTCAAAATGAAAAGCAACGCCAAAGCCTTCTTTCGCCATCAACGAAGCCGCACGAACGCGCTCTTCGAATCTCGCGGTGCCATGCTCTTCACGATCGATGATTTCAGGCGGATTCATACTCCACCCTACGACCACATGATCGCGGCGCTTGATCTCAAGCAAGTGTTCAACATTTTTCGATTTCGTCTTAAGCTCAAGCCTCACATTCTCAAACTCGGCCATCACTTCCGCCAAGCGTGACGAGAACTCAGTGATCGGATCAAGTGCCAGGCTATCTGAAAGCTCACCCGTGCCGATGCGCAGCTGCTGCACTGGGGGGCGTTTGCAGAGCGCACGCACTTGATCAAAGATGTCTTCTTCATTCACGAAAAACGTCGTTAAAGGTTGGTTGAGGTAGGTTTGCAGGTAACAATAGGTGCAATCAAACGGGCAGTTCGAGACCATGTTCACGATGTGGTAGTGGCAGCACAACATATTGTTGGTGCCTGGGCATTGTTTCATCGAGGTGCCTGCTTGAGTAGTGAGGTGCAAGATGTTTTTACCCAGCGCCACCGGATGATTGTGAGGGGCAACCCTGCCCGCTGCCTCAAACGAAAGTTTCTGGTTCAGGGTCACAGCATCAACCACTTCAGGGTGCTCAAAACCTTCGGGCAATAAATTAAAACGCCCGAGATTCTTCAAAATACGCCAGGTCACAGGGTAATCTAAGATCTCAGGCCCTGAAATCGTGACCCTGTCAAAGCGCCTCATTGGTAGATCTCCAAGAGCTCACGCAGTTTTTCTGCTACGGCAGCATCGTTGATCCAACTCTTGAACTCTTCGACATCACCGACATTGCGAGGAGTGTGGGTGATCTTTAAAAGATCTTTTTCAAACGAGGGATCGCCAAAAACCGAGGTGCGGGTCGGAACCTTAAGGCCCCGCAAAAGGTCAATGCGTTTGCGTGAGAGTGTTGCGAGTTCTGGTTGCGCGGTTTGAAACACCGCCACCCTGAACTCTTCCGCTGATTTGTGAGGGTGGCTTAAAAGCGTGTGTGATGCTTTTTCACCGAACTTCTTATTGAGCATCAAGATGTAGTTGCAGATCTCTTTGGCGTGGCCAGCGCCGATATTCCATTTTCGAAAAACTGAAACCAGTGCTGAACGCAGCGGTTGCGCCAAAGGTTCGAAGAGTTCAAGGGTCGCAAGTTCCCACTTCTTTTCAAACAACAATGCGCGCTCTTCCGCATTCAAAAACAAATAGCGCGCACGTTGAGAAAGAACGCCCAAGTGAGGCTCAAGCCCGCAAGCCTTTAAGGCCTCTGGCCAATAAACAGGAAGCCCAGATTGTGCAGGGTCAAAACCAAACCTGGTTTTGAGCACGCTTAGGGCTGCGGTCCACTCAACGTCTTGCGCGGGTGCCACACCGAAAGAAGTCTTGAGATAAAGACCGAAGGCTTCAAGCTCACCGCCCTTCGCCTCTAAAACCAGTGTGCGAACTTTGGCGTTTCCGCTGAGCGAAGTCGCTTCTCCGCCGCGTGGGTGCCATGCCCAGAGTTTGCCTTCAAGCAGAACGGCCCAAACGAAAGAATCAGGGGCCTCGCTCAAATATTCTTGCGCGGGTCTCAACCACTGCCATTCTTGTTTTGGGAAGTAGAGTTGCGAGAGATCGTGGATTTGAAGCTGCAAGGCCTGGTTACCGTTTTTTCGGAGCTGCAGCAGGTGATGCTGGGGCCATCGCTGGAGAGGCTGCTGGACTGCTCGCCGTTGCCGGAGCTGCGGCAGGCGAAGCAGGCGCTGATGTCGTAGTTTCGGCGTTCGCTGGAACATTGCCGAAGACCGAAGCTTTGCGCCCACCCTTGGTGACTGTGAGCAGGATGGAAGTGATCATGAAGACAGCCGCCGCACCCGATGTGAACTTGGTGAAAAAGTTTGCGCCGCCTGAACTCCCAAATACCGTTTGGCTACCGCCACCTGCCATCATTCCGATGCCGCCGTCTTTACCAGACTGCAAAAGCACGACGAGCACGAGAAGGAGACAAGTAATCAAATGAACGATCAGGATAAATGTAGCCATATGAACTAGTTCCTATACCTCAAGGTTTGGGAGGCGTCTAACAAAATGAAAAAGGAGCAGTGGGCGCCGTGACCGGCCGGTGAGAGGCTCTTGAGAACTCTAGCGAGGTGCCGCCATAAGAATTCGGGCAAATCCCTCAGGTTTAAGGCTTGCACCTCCAACCAAGACGCCATCGACGTTGGGTTGGCTCATCAGAACCTCGACATTTTCCGGTGTGACACTGCCTCCATATGCAATCGGCGTTTGTTGGGCTGCCTCCATTCCAAGGTGGTCCCAAACGACCTTACGAATGTGACGGTGGGCAGCTTCGGCTTGTTCTGAGGTCGCAGTTTTTCCTGTGCCGATGGCCCAAACAGGTTCATAGGCAATGGACCAGATAGGGCTACCCGTTGTTTTGGGCTGTGCCCCGGCTGCGAATTGAGTTTTCAAGACTTCGATAAAGGGCAGCGTCTGACGGGTGAGAACTGCTTCCGTCTTGCCACTCTCACGTTCGGAAAGCACCTCACCAATGCAATACATCACATTGAGGCCAAGAGAGACTGCCTTTGCGAAGCGCTTTTTCGCAGTCTCATCGGTTTCGCCAAAAAACTGGCGTCGCTCAGAGTGGGCGATCAAGACCCACGAGATTCCCAGAGACTTCAATGCCGTCCCTGAAAGCTCGCCGGTAAAGGCGCCTTTGTCTTCCCAATGCACGTTTTGCGCGCCAAGCCTGATTTGGGCTGAAGCCGCCGCTTGTTGAACTTCAGCTCCAAGGGCATATGCGGGCGGAAAAATCACCCCATGAGAATCAGATGATGGATGAAAAGAGCTTCCGAGTTCTTTCTTAAGCGCGCGAAAATATTCTTGGGCCTCGATCGGACCCAGATTCATCTTCCAATTTCCTGCCAATACTTTTGGTCTATTTTGCATAGGTCTTGAGGATATTGATTCCTGGAAGTCCCTCACCCTCTAAAAACTCAAGGCTTGCTCCGCCCCCGGTCGAAATATGATCCATCTTGTTGGCTACGCCAGAGAGATTCACGGCGGCCACCGTGTCTCCGCCGCCAACCACTTTGAGGGCGCCGCTTTCGGCGATGGCTCTCGCCACTTGAACGGTGCCTTTGGCGTATTCGGGCTTTTCAAACATTCCGACCGGGCCATTCCAAAAAATGGTTTTCGCCCGCCTGATTTCTTCTACGAAAGATTCGATGGTCTTGGGTCCGATGTCGAAGCTATCGACATCGTCCACAGGCAGCAAGAGTTTTACCTCATGCTTTTTGGCTTTCTCGATCAATTGCTTGGCGTGCTCGATCTCTTCTGCCTTGGGTTGTTTGGCTGATTGCGGAAGCTCAAAGTGTTTTCCCAAGAGCTTGGCCTCCGCGACCCGAAAAGTGTTGCCCATCGCGCCGCCGATCAAAACCGTGTCGACTTGAAGGTAAAGGTTTTCAATAGTTTTTATTTTATCGGCCACCTTTGAGCCGCCAAGAATGGCGACATACGGGTGCTCTGGGTTTTCCAAAAGCCTCCCTAAGAAGCGAAGTTCCTTCAAAATGAGATTGCCGCAGCCACGAAGAGGCATCAGCTGAGGCACTCCATAGGTTGAAGCATGCTTGCGGTGGGCCGTTCCAAATGCGTCCGTGATGAAGACCTCTCCAAGCGAGGCCAGCTGCCGGGCGAATTCGGGATCGTTTTTTTCTTCCTCGGGATGGAAGCGAAGATTTTCAAGCAAGATCACCTGAGATACCTTGAGGTGCCTGGTGATCATTTGGATCCCGTCGCCCACGCAATCATCCGTCAAAAGCACGTCGGTCTTGAGCAGCTGGCTCAAGTGTTCAGCCACGGGAGCCAGAGAAAACTTCTCATCCACGCCTTCAGGGCGCCCTAAGTGCGAAGCCAAAATGATCTTGGCTCCTTTATCAATGGCGTGCTGAATCGTGGGAAGCGCTTCTCGGATGCGCGTGTCGTCGGCTACCTTTCCGTCTTTCAGCGGAACATTGAAATCAAGGCGCATAAACACGCGTTTGCCTGTGATCGGAAGTTCTTCGATGCTGCGAATGCCTGCAGCGGCATGGTTTGACATTTTAATTCAGTCCTCGCTTCAATATCTTAAATAAGCGTCAAATGAGCCGGCTTGCCATGTGTTCAGCCAAATCAACCATTCGCGCGCTGAAGCCCGATTCGTTGTCGTACCAAGCGACTGCCTTGATCATATTGCCACCGACCACGGCGGTGAGTTCCGCATCGACCGTGCTGGAGTGGGTGTTTCCGTTGAAATCCGTTGACACCAAGGGTTCAAGGCTAACGCCGAGAATACCTTTGAGTTTGCCTTTTGAGGCTTCGATGAATTTCGCGTTGATCTCTTCTTTTGTCGCGGCTTTCGAAAGCTCTGCGGTGAGGTCAACGAGAGAAACGTTTGGGGTCGGAACGCGTACAGAGTAGCCGTCGAGCTTTCCCTTCAAATGAGGAAGCACCAGGCCTATCGCTTTCGCTGCGCCGGTGGTCGTCGGAATCTGCGAGAGCGCAGCTGCGCGCGCGCGTCGCAAATCCTTGTGCGCGAGATCAAGCACGTTTTGATCGTTGGTGTAGGAATGCACGGTGACCATCAATCCGCGCACCACACCGAAGTTCTCGTCCAATACTTTCACCACAGGTGCCAAGCAGTTGGTCGTGCAAGAAGCGTTTGAAACGATGGTGTGCGCTCTGGCATCGTACTTCTCTTCGTTGATTCCCATGCAAATCGTGATGTCCGCGTCCTTGCTCGGGGCTGAGACGATCACTTTCTTTGCTCCGGCGTTGAGGTGGAGCGAGGCTTTCGCTTTGTCTGTGAAGATGCCGGTGCATTCCATCACGATATCAACGCCCAAGTCTTTCCAAGGAAGAACAGAGGGGTCTTTTTCAGCTGTGAGCCGAAGGCTCTGGTTGCCGATGCGAAGAGTCTGCCCGTCGAGGCGCACTTCCTCGCGTAGAGTTCCGTGAACAGAGTCGTACTTGAACAGGTGCGCCATCGTTTCAGGGGCAGAGAGGTCGTTTACAGCAACGATCTGCACCTTGTCATTATCAAGTGCGGCGCGTAAAACGCGACGGCCGATGCGTCCAAATCCATTGATGGCAACACGAACTGGCATGGAAAGACTCCTTTCAAAAATCTAAAACTGAGGTTTCTGATCACTTCTATAGTCCAATCTCTAGACCCTTCCAAGGAGAAAGGCTTGATTCCTTCGAACCTTGCGGCTGGATTTGCCAGCCCAGCCACAAGGGGGTAACTTAAAGGCTAATGCTAGGGGCAATAGAAGCGGGAATTGGGTTTTTGACGCAGTGGGTTGCCGTGTTTTGGTCAACCCTACGTGAAATCGCGCCTTTTCTTGTTTTTGGCCTGGTATTAGCCGGCGTGCTGCACATGCTTCTTCCAGCGAAATTCATTTTATGGGTCTTGGGAAGAAGCGGATGGCAAGGGGCCTTTCGAGGCGCAGTGACCGGAGCTCTTCTTCCTTTCTCTTCTTGCGGCGTAATTCCCATAGCGTTTGCTCTTCGGCGTCAAGGAGCTTCTCTCTCTGCCACGACTTCGTTCATGACTTCAACTCCGGGAACCAGTGTTGAGGCTTTGGCTTTGGCGGCGGCACTGTTGCCCGCGGCCTACTTGGGCGTTCAACCACTGGCAGCCTTGCTTCTTGCGTTTGCCGCGGGGATTTTAGTGGAGGCGTTTTCGGCGAACCCGCGAGAAGAACTGAGGCAGAACGTGCTTCAGCTTTCAAAGGCGATCGACAATCAAGCCAGGAATGAAGCCTCAGGCACCTGTCGTGTCTGTGGCCTGAGGACGAATGGCGAGCACCAGCATGGCATTGGAGCCCGGGTTCACGGGATTTTTCGATATGCATTTGGCACTTTTTTTCGCGACATCGCCACGAGGCTAATTCTTGGGTTGGCTTTTGCGGCGTTGTTGGAGACGGTGGTGCCAGAAAACGCGTTTCGAGCGGAATGGCTAAAGAACAATGCAGGCATTCAAACCTTGCTTGCGATTGCAGTCGGAATTCCTCTCTATTCCTGTGCGACGGCCCTGACACCGCTGGCAGCGGTGTTTCTCGCAAAAGGCATGGATCCTGGAGCTGCGCTGGCTTTATTGCTCGCGGGCCCAGTGGCAAACATCGGCAATATATTTGCTTTGAGACGCGAACTTGGTCGAAGAACCGCGTTTGTTTATTATTCAGGTCTTTTTGTGTTTTGCTGGTTGCTGGGGATGGGGTTTCATCTCTTGTGGCCTTCTCTCATGAAGCACCCATCGTTAACCTCTGTCAGCGCTTACGGGGCGCCAGGGTGGCTTGAAGTCTCATGCGCATGGTTGCTTGTGATCCTTACACTCAAAACTTGGATCGGTTCGGCGCGCGATCATTTGCACTCAAGATGAAGGCGAATTGTAGCTGACGTCTGAGGGCGTGAACTTCAGCTTGTTCAGCAAAGTTTGAGCGGCCTCTGGAGTTTCGGCGAAAAGAAAGCCCTTCAAGGAATAGTCACGCTGAGCGGTTCCTAAGGAAATATTCACTCCGTAAGAGAACAGGTTCTCAAGCACGCGGTTGTAGAGCGTCGCATATTGTTCAGGCACGCTCATCGTGGTGTTGCTTTGGCTGAGCTCAACAAGGGCCTTTCTCGCCAAAGTCACTCTTTGCAAGATGGCGTAACGGTGGTCTTTGAATGCATTGTAGAGTTCGGCATAGCACGAAACAAAATAGGCTCTGGCTGCTTGCTCAGCGACGGCGTAAGCCTGGTTTGCCTTTTGGATTCTTTCACCCAGCGCAATGGGGTGAATGGGTTGCGAATGGGCGTTTGATTTTGGAAGCTTTCTTTTTACCTGCGACCAGTAGCTTCGTTTATCCCACTGCGGAAGCGAGATGCTCCAAAGCACTTGTTTGCCCATCTCGAGTGGGACAAGGCTCAGCACGTTCAAGACGCCGCTCTTGCTAGGCACTGTCAGAGTGCCAGCAGTGAGTTGGCCGTCGCGTAGAGCCGAGAAGAGTTCTTTCCAGACATGGTCTTCGACTTGAGCGTATTCTTGGTAGCGCCTGGCCAACATGAAAAGGCTGAAAATCTGCTCCAGTTGCTCTTCACGCAACGCCTTGAATTTTTCGCCTAGCTTTTGGCCTTCGTTCTCATTCTTTTGAAGCGCCGCCGCTATTTTTGTCTCGGTCTCAGGGCTGCGTTTGTTCTTGATCGTGATTTCAAGAAGCTGCAGATCAAGAGTGAGATCCTGAATTCGTTTCAGAAGAGGATATTCGGAAGAAGACTTCGCTTGCGCGAGAATGGGAAGTTCAGGAGCGACGGCTCCGTTACCGATCGCTACTGCTGAGGCCAAGAGAATACCCGTTGTGATCATGAAAACTTTTGAAGTACGCATCCTCTACCACCTCGCTCTCAGTTGTGTATTTTTTGAGTGCAAGTCCAATCCCGGTTACGAACAAATTAAGTCAGAGATATACCAAACCAAATCGAGAAAGACAATGCGCTTAGGGCGATTAAGTGAGCGAGAAGATGTGTCGCGAATTGGCTACAGTCGCCGATGAAAGCATTGTTAAGCTGACACCTTTGAGGGTGGCGATAATTTTGGCTGTTTCAATCAGGTATGCCGATTGATTGAGTTTGCCTCGATAGGGTACGGGCGCGAGAAACGGAGAGTCTGTTTCAAGTAAGATGCGCTCTAAAGGCACTTCTTGGGCAACGCTTCGAAGCTCATCGGCTTTTTTAAATGTGACGATGCCTGAAAATGAGATGTAAAAGCCCAGTGCAAGACAAGCTTGGGCAAAGTTTTTGGTGCCTGAAAAACAATGAATGACGCCAGCTCTCTGCGCCAGAGTGCATTTTTCTGCATAGCGGGTGAGCTCTTCTAAGAGCTCTGTTTCAGCGTCTCGGGCATGGATGACAACCGGTTTTTTCCAGTCCAGGGCCAAATCCAATTGTCGTCTGAGGGCAGCGCGCTGGATCTCGCGGGGAGAGTGGTCATAGTAGTAATCGAGGCCGATTTCGCCTACTCCGACGCACTTGGGGTGCTTGTGCAATTCACCCATCTTCTTTTCAACGCTTGGGTTCAGGTCTTTCGCTTCGTGCGGGTGAATGCCGACGGTGAAATAGACGTCGGGATATTTTTCAGCATAGCCACGCAGAGTATCGAGCGATTCTGGTCTGGTTCCAATCGTCACGAACCTTGTAACGCCTTGGGCACGGGCATTGGCAAGGTACTCGTCGGTGGAAAAGGGATACTCATGTTCAAGATGGGTATGGGTGTCAATCCATTCCAGCATCTTTATTTTCCCAACTCTTTTAAAATGGCCTGAAGCCTTGCTTCGTCGATCGCCCCTTCCACCCTTCGACCATTCACGAAAAAGGTCGGAGTTGAACGCAAACCAACGGCATGGCCCAAGTCCATGTCTTTTTGGAGCGCCATCGAGGTTTCTGCTGACGAGAGGCATGCCTCAAATTCATCTGCTTTGAGTTGAACTTTATTAGCCCACTTGCGCAGCGCCGTCTGGTTGATCTCGGTCTGGTTTGCGAACAACAACTGATAATACTCTTTGAATTTGCCTTGTCGGTGGGCGCAAATTGCGGCCTTCGCAGCGGCGCACGCATGGTCATGGACACGCGCCTTCACATGCGGGTTGCAACTAGAGTCGAGAGGAAAATGTTTGAATACGAGTTGCACCCGATCGCCATATTTCTGCACCAGGCGGTTCATGTAATTCGATGCCATTGCGCAAGCAGGACACTGGAAATCGGCAAATTCAACGATTTGCACGGGTGGGTTTTCAGCGGTGTAGCCCAGCTTGGGCGAATCTCCGCTCGGAACGTCAAGTGCAGGTTGGCTCTTGAAATCACCGACGAACTGATCGCTTTCAAAGGGCAGTTCGTTCTTTAATTGCGAAGATAGGGCATGACCGATCAGGATGAAAATAGCTCCGACCGCAAGATAAGCCGTGATTCTCTTTTTAGAGGCCTTCTTGAGTTCGTCCGAGAACGCATTGCCGCCTTTGAAGTCACGCAATGCCGCAAAAGTCAGGGCAAAAGTCGCAATATCCAGAGCCTTCAGGGTGAGGCACAAGAGGCAGTAAGTTTTCAGCACAAACGCCATGATGGCGAACATGACCACTGAAACGATTACGCTTACGCAGGTCAAAGGAAAAAGCGTGAGCAAAACCTCTCGGCGTTTAAGAACATTTCGCGCGCCGATAAAACTGAGCAGCATGGCGAGGATGTAGTATCCAAGGGCGATCGCCGATACCGGGATGCCCGCTACTTCCGAGTAAGCAGACGTATTCACGACGTCGCAATCAACCTCGGCGCTGATCGAACAGAAACTCCGTGTCGTTTCACCGTTCAGAAGGGCGTAGTGATGCTGCAGAAGGTAGCCAGAGACTAAGGCTGCCGCTAAGAACAAGAGGATATTGATCTTGAGGTATTTGGGGGCTTTTGGCGTCATGAAAGTTTACCTGCTTTAAACACAAAATACTCTCCAAGGGCTAGAATGAGAAGTCCTGAGACGATCTTAACGGTATCGAGCCATTTCCCCGACTTTGGCAAGACCTTCAGCGCTCCGGCGAACGTGCCTATGAATACCAGAAGAGTTCCCAATCCTAAAGCAAAGGCGAACATGAGCAATCCGCCGAACGCCACAGATTTCTGGTTTGCGATGAACGATAAGATCGTGGTCAAAACCGGGGTCGTGCAAGGCGAGGCGATAAAGGCGCTCGTCGCGCCTAAGATGAACGCGCCGAAGATGGTTCCTTCGTTTCTTTCAACAATTCCAATTGTGGTGTTCTGCTTGTGTTTTGCCCTTGAACGCAGGATCTTTGAGGCCCAGGCATTCGGGTCAAATTGTATCAGGCCCATCATCCAGAGGCTGCTTGCCACCATCACTAGACCTAATGCCAGGTACCAGCCCGGCGAATTCGTGAGCGTTCCAAAGATCTTTCCTGAAAGACTCGCGACTACTCCGAGAAGAGTGTAAACAGCGGCCATCCCCAAGACGTAAAATGAACTCAAAATCCACCCAGTCTTCACAGACCGTTCGGCTGTGCCGCCGATAAACCCTACTGTGATGGGTATCATTGGGTAGATGCAAGGCGTGAAGCTCGACAATATTCCGCCAAAATAGGCGAGAACCAACGCGAGTAGCGATGAAGCTACCGTACCTGCTTCAAGCGCGGCCTTTAACTGCAAGAAAAGAGATTCCACGTCTAGACCTCTTTGAAGAATCCAAAGCCACCCGAATTTGTTTCTGCAAATCCCTGCGACTCTGGGTTATTAACTAGGGATGCTTCGAAAGCTGATCTTCATCATAGCCTGCCTTACCGCCTGTGTCGACTCTGGTTCGCGGGCCCCGGCGTTCAAAGTTCACCTTTCCAGCGAGCCGCTGAGCCTGGATTCCGCTTTGGCCGAGGATGGCTTGTCCTTTCGGGTGTTGGGCGCGCTCATGACGGGTCTTGTGAGCTATGACAAGGATCATAAAATCAAACTAAGCCTTGCCGAGCAGATGGAAGCCTTAAACCAGGGGCGGCGCTATCGTTTTAAGCTGCGGGACTGGAAGTGGAGCGACGGGCGGGAAGTCACGGCCAAAGATTTTTTGTTTGCGCTGAAGAGAGCCTTGGAACCCGAGACGCCTTCAAAACTAAGTGAACTCTTGTTTTTCATCAAAGGCGCAAGAGAGTACAAACAAGGCAGGCAAAAAGATTTCGAGAAGGTGGGCATCCGTGCCTTGCATGAAAAGCTGATTGAATTCGTTCTTGAAGAGCCAACCCAGTTTTTTCCGCACATCCTCACATTGCCTGTGGCGCTGCCGCAACGTGCAGATCTGGTTGAAAGATGGGGAGCGAAGTGGCCTCGCCACATGTTGACGACAGGGCCTTACAGGATTTCTGCCTGGCGCCAAGATGCGCGCATTGAGCTTGAGAGAAATCCTCACTTCACGCAGTTTTCGGATGGCGCACCGGAACGCGTGACTTTTCAAATCATCCCTGATGAAACTACGGCGCTGAGGCTGTTTGAACAGCGGCAAATCGATTTGTTGTTTCGCGTGCCTTCGTTTGACCTGCAGCGTCTGAAGCGGCAAGGGCTGGTGCGCGAGTTTCCTTTTTTTGCGACTTATTATCTTGGCTTCAACCAGAAGCAAAAACCGTGGAATGAATTTCAGGCGCGCCAGGCGTTCTCAAAAGCGATAAGTCGCGACGCGATTGTCGAGGTTCTGGGTACGCATGAATCGGCTGCCGGCAGTTGGATCCCAAAAGGAATGCCCGGACACGACCCAAGCATCGGGATAAGCTTCGACGGAATCGAGGCGAGAAGGCTTTGGAATCAGTCAGGCGCAAAATCATTTGATAGCCTGACGCTTGCGTTCGATGCTTCAGCCAAAAACCAAACGGTGCTTGAACGCGTTCAAGCCGACCTGAAATCACACCTTGGCTTAAAAAAAGTGGAACTCAGGGCGCGTGACTGGAAAACATATGTGCGGGAACTGACTTTGCAGACGCCTTCGGTCTTTCGGTTCGCATGGCTCTGCCCATTCGCAGACGCCTATGCTTGCCTCATGGTTTTTTCTTCAAAAAGCGCGAACAATTACACGGGTTGGAGGAGTGCCGAATATGACGGGCTTTTGAGCAAGATTTCTAGGCTAGATGCGACATCCACAGAGAGGCGGGCATTGATCGATCAGGCGCAGCGCCTTCTTGTCGAAAAAGAAGCGGTGGTCGTTCCTCTTTACCATTACGTGCAGATCGTCGGAGTTTCACCACGGGTTGAGCGTGTTTCAGTGAACGGTCAGGGACTTATTGATTTCATGGACATTCAGATGTCGGCCAAGCCTTGAGTGAGAGCGGCCGCCAAGTCGTGTAGGTCTTCAAAACAAGCAAAACGTCGTTGGTTCAAACAAGGTTGTTATTTTTTCTTCTCGCCAACTGGGGCACCGTCGCGGGCCTCTGCGCCGCTGGCCAGCTCTCTTGATGCTCGAATCGCGTCTGCGATGCTTCCTTTTGAGCCTTCTTCGAGGCTTTTCGCACTAGAGAGACTGGCTTTTTCACCGTGAGGAACCGCCGCCGCGACCACTTGGGCTGCCTTCAAGACGCTCCACTCGGGTTTCTTGGGATCTTGATAGCGGCATTGCAACGAAGCATCTCCATGCATGAAATACACCTCGGGCATGTTCTCGAGTTTGTCGCTAAAGGTGCCGTAAACAAGTGCTTTTTTGAGAGAGGTTTCACGGGAATCGATCACCCTCACCATAGGAACACGGAATACCGATTCTTCTTTTGCCGTGATTTTGAGGTATTTTGCATCACACCCTTCAAACTTACCAAGGTCAATGCCGTCGTTGAAAGCGATGGTCTCGGTTTTATCGCCGCATGAAGCTTGGCAAAGAAGAGAAAGTTTCGAGCGTGCATTTTTTTCTTCTTCGTGGCTTGAACAGTGCAGTGAAATGCCAGTGGTGTCGTCGAAATCGATCCTAGATTTTCCGTCAAGTCTTGCGGTTTTGAACAACGCCACTTGAGGTTTTCCTTCTTTGTCGACCTCGCTTGTGTGGTGGATGGCAGCGCGAAATACTCCCATTGATTGGTCTTCGGTCAGGTTAAACAAATAAGGTTTATTACAGCCCTGCAGCGATTTTAGCGGAATCTCGGCGGAAGGCGCTACGGTGATTTGCGCTTTTCCGCACCTGAGTTCACAGGTGGTTCGGAAAATTTTTTCTGCGCGCGCTTCTGAGAGAAAACTCAGCAACCCCAATAAGAGCAGAGAAAACCGGATAAAATACCTGTTTTTCATCGATCCCCCAACGAACGTCCCTAAGCTTAAAACTTGATATAAATTGTACACTTTTATAGGGGGGCGAGCAAGGGAAGGGGTTTTGATCTACAGGGCCTTCTACAACGGGTTGTAAATTATCTTAAGTGTTTGAATTTTTTAACAAATTACCACTTGTATTGACGATGATACATATCTATGTCAATATGGCGATATGAAAGGTTCTCAAAAAAACAAACGTATCACCGCAAATCTGCCTGCAGATTTATTGAAAGAGGCCATTGAAGTGACCCAAAATGGGATTACTGAAACCTTGATCCAGGGATTGCGGCTGATCAAGAGATCTTCAGCCTACGAAAAAGCCCAAGCGCTTAAAGGCAAACTTCATTTGGAAATAGACATCGAGGAGAGCCGTGAACGTTCTCGTCGTTGATACTTCTGTCTGGATTTCTTATTTCGCTGGAAAACCTCTTTCTGATCTAGATTTAGCGCTAAAAGAGGGGAGAGTGCATCTTTCCCCGGTGGTATTGGCAGAGCTTTTGAGTGCGCGT